>JABWBD010000319.1 GCA_013360685.1 Pirellulales bacterium | reverse complement strand
ATCTCTTTCCCCAGCTCTATGTCAGCCTGTTTCAGGCGGCCGAGGCGGGCGACCTCGAGCTCACCCGGCGGCTCCACGGAGTCGTGCTGCAGGTCACGTCGGCGATCTACGCGGTTGAGAACCGCCCCGGTTCGGTGATCAAGGGGCTCAAGTCCGCGCTGGCCTGGCAGGAGATCTGCAGCGACACAATGGCCGAGCCCTTCACGCGGTTCGCCGAGCCGCAGCGAAACGTGGTTCGCCGCCATCTCGACGAACTCGCCGGCGCCGTGCAGCAGGCGTGCAGTCTGGCGACCGGGTAAGAGGAAAACCGTCCCATGAAGCTCGTCCTTGCCGTATTGATCCTCGCAGCCGGCGGCCTGGCCGCACTGGCCCAGGCGGCAACCTCGCCGGCACCTGAACCCGCCTCGCCCGCAGCCGGCGGCGCCCCTGCCAAGGATGGTTCGCCCTCTTTCTATCAAGACAAAATGGAACTGCTGGTCTGGCTCGACGCCGAAGGACAGGCCCATCCCATCCGTGAGCCGCAGGATTGGCAGCGGCGGCGAGAGCACATCCTCGCGAACATGCAGATGGTCATGGGGCCGCTGCCCCAACGTGATTCGACGGTTCCGCTCGATGTCCAAGTGCTGGAAACCGAGCGGCTCGAAAAAGTCACGCGCAAGAAAATCACCTATGTCGCCTCAAAGGGCGACCGTGTGCCCGCCTACCTGCTGGTCCCCCACGGGATTGAAGGCCGCGTGCCGGCGGTCCTCTGCCTGCACGGCACCAGCGGCCCGCGCGGACGCACTGCCGGCCTCGGTCCCGACTACCCCCGCTACACCCTGGAACTCGCCGAACGCGGCTATGTGACCATCGCCCCCGACTATCCTCTCCTGGGCGAAAACCAGACCGACCCCGCCGCCCTCGGCTACGCCAGCGGGACGATGAAAGGGATTTTCAACCACATGCGTGCCGTGGACCTGCTCGAGTCGCTGCCGGAAGTCGATGGCCGGCGGATCGGGGCCTGCGGAGTCTCGCTGGGCGGGCACAATTCGCTCTTTGTCGGCGTCTTCGATCCGCGGATCCAAGTGGTCGTGACCAGTTCCGGGTTCGACTCCTTTGCCGACTACATGGGCGGCAATCTGGCGGGATGGTGCCAGACCCGGTACATGCCCCGAATCGAAACGGTCTACGGCAAAGACCACAAGCGGCTGCCATTCGATTTCCCGGAAGTGCTTGCCGCAATCGCTCCTCGCCATCTCTACATCCACGCTCCACTGGAAGACTCGAATTTCCGAGTCGAGAGCGCGAAGCGTTGCGTAGAAGCCGCGCGGGCTGTCTATCGTCTCTTGGGCGCCGACGAGCGGATCGTGGCGGTCTACCCGCCCGGCGGTCACGGTTTTCCGCCGGAGGCCCGCGAAGCAGCGTACCGGTTCATCGACTGTGTGCTCAAGGGCGAGAAGTCTCCCGCCGGAACCGCCGGCCAGTCCGGCGCCGCCAGCGGTGGCCTTGTCGTCGATGCCGACTTTCCCGGCGGCAACATCCTTGTCGAGAAGATCGATGGCCTCGCGGTCGCGCTTCGCCAGGACCTCCGCGACACGGCGGGCGACTGGTTCTACTGGTGTTTTCGCGTCCGCGGCGCGGCTGGGCGGACCCTAACGTTCCGGTTCACCGGCGGCAATGTGATCGGCGTTCGCGGCCCGGCCGTGAGCCTCGACGGCGGAAAGACCTGGGCCTGGCTGGGGACCGAGACGGCCCAAGGCGAGTCGTTCTCCTACGGAGTGCCCGCTACGGCCGAGGAGGCGCGGTTCTCGTTCACCATGCCATATCTGGAAGCCGACTTGCGAGAGTTTCTCAAGCAGCACGAGAATCATGCTTCGCTGCGTGTCGAGACCCTCTGCCGTACCGCCGGCGGCCGCGACGTGGAATTGCTGCGTCTCGGCCGGCTCGACGGGACGGCCGAGCACCGCGTCCTCCTCACCGCCCGCCACCACTGCTGCGAAACGATGGCCAGCTACGTGCTGGAAGGCGTCCTTTCCACGGTGCTGACGGATGCGGCGGATGGGGCCTGGCTCCGCGAGCACGTGGGGTTTCTCGCGGTCCCGTTCATGGACAAGGACGGCGTGGAAGCCGGCGATCAGGGCAAGAACCGCAAGCCGCACGACCACAACCGCGACTACGTCCAGAAGGTCTATCCCTCGGTCAAGGCCCTCATCGAACGTGTCCCGGCGTGGTCTGCCGGGCGGCTGCGGATCGCCTTGGATCTGCACTGCCCCTCGATTCGCGGGCAGCACAATGAGGTGATCTATTTCGTCGGCGGACCGGAAGCCGAGAACTGGCAGCGGACCGGCAAACTGGCGGAGATCCTCGAAGAAATCCGCCAGGGACCGCTCGAATTTCACACGGCCGACAATCTCCCCTTTGGCAAGGGCTGGAACACGGGCATCAAGGACCCGAGTCTCAAGAGCTTCGGCCGCTGGGCCGCCGAATTGCCGGGTATCGAAGTCGCCAGCAGCATCGAGATCGCCTACGCCAATGCCTCGGGGGCCGAAGTGAACGCCGAAAGCGCCCGGGCCTTCGGACGGGACCTGGCACGGGCCATTCGCATATACCTGGATCGCACATAGGGCAAGAACCTGCCCAGGAACTACCCGCGGTTGGTTGTAGGGCGGACTTCAGTCCGCCAGAGGCGGAATAGATTCCGCCCTACGAACTTGTTCAAGGACAGGTGCTAAGTGCCACAGTCTAAGGAACTCTGCCTTGTTCGATGAGCTGCGTCGCCTGCCCCACCCGACGATCGTCGCCCTGATTGTCACAGCGGCCGCCGTCTTCTTCTTTGGGGCGGCTTTCGCTCCGGACCTGATTCCGGACTACGGAGTGGTGCCTTCGAAGCTGACGGCGGCTTGGAGCGATCTCGTGGCGGGCCGCTGGAGCCTGTCAGCCGCCGCCGTGCTCCTCACGGCGGTCTTTTCGCTGTTTCTCCATGGGGGCGTCGAGCATATCCTTCTGAACATGGTCTTCCTCTGGGTGTTCGGCACTCTGGTGTCGGAGCACCTCGGCAAGTGGTGGGCCTTGGGGGTGTTCTTCCTGACCGGAGTGTGCGGCAACGTCGTCCAAGTCTGCCTGAATTTCGAATCCGATATTCCGATTGTCGGCGCATCGGGAGCGGTCTGCGGGCTGGAAGGGGTCTACTTGGGACTGGCGCTGCGGTGGCGCTTGCGATGGCCCGACGTCTGGCCGCTCGCGCATCCGATTCCCCCGAGTCAACTGGCGATCTTCGCCACGCTCGGCGCCGCCTACGACATCTACTCGCTCGCCAGCGGCAACCCGGGGATCGCCTACGGCGCCCACGTCGGCGGCTTCGTCTCGGGACTGCTCATTGCGGCGGCGATCACACAGATCTTTCCCACGGATACTTCCTTCCAGAAGAGCGGCTGGAGACTCTGAGAGAGGAAATCCTGCCGCACACCCGTTTCGGGCCTTCTTTTCGCGTGCCGTTGCATCCGCTATGCTGGACCCGATCGGTTCTCGCTCTGGTTCTCACCCACCTTTAGGAGGATCTGCAATGAAGCGTCGTGAGATGTTGCTGGCCACGGGTGCCGCGTTGGGGCTTTCGGCCTTTCCGCTGGGTTGGGTTGTGGCCCAGGAGAAGAAGCACAAGATCCTCTACTTCACGCGCAGCGCCGGTTTCGAACACTCGCCCGTCCATCGCGAAGGCGATCAGTTGAGTTTCTCGGAAAAGCAGATGATCGAGAAGGGGAAGAAGTATGAGGTCGAGGTCGTCTGCACCAAGGACGGATCGGTCTTCGACAACGACGAGACCTACCGGCAGTTCGACGCCATTGCATTCTATACATCGGGCGACCTGACCAAACCGGACAAGCTGAATACCCCGCCCATGTCGGCGGCGGGCAAACAGAAACTGTTGGACAAGATCGCGGCGGCCGAGGTCGGCTTCGTGGGATTCCATTCCGCGACCGACAGCTTCCGAACCCCTCCCGGCGAGAAAGATCCGTACATCGCGATGATCGGCGGCGAGTTCATCGGGCACGGCACGCAGCAGAAAGCTCCGATGCTGGTCGCCTCGCCGAGCTTTCCCGGCGCCGAGAATCTCGGCGGTTCGTTCGAACTGCTGGAGGAGTGGTATGCCTTCGACAAGTTTGCCGACGACCTGCACGTCATCTTCGTCCAGGACACGACGAAGATGAGCATCGAAAACGCTGCCGACAAACGCCTCTACGATCGGCCTCCGTACCCGGCCACCTGGGCCCGGATGCACGGCAAAGGCCGCGTCTTCTATACCTCGCTGGGCCATCGCGAAGATGTCTGGACCAACCCGATCTTCGAACAGATTGTCGCCGGCGGTTTCTCCTGGGTCATGGGCGATGTCGATGCCGACGTGACGCCGAACATCGCCAAGGTCACCCCCAAGGCAAGCCAACTCCGCAACGAGGGAACCTAGCGCTGAGAGCTTAGGACTCAGAGCTTAGAATGCCGAGCGCAAGGGTCAGTAGTTGTCGGCACCCCAGACAGTCTTCCGATCCCCGCTTTCTAAGATCTAAGAACTAAGCACTCTGCCGTTCCTGGCCGCCTGGAGTCGCCACTGCCGCTGCCAATTGGCGCTGAATCTGCCGCAGAAGTACGTGGCCAGCGTCATCACGAGGAGCACGGCCCCGCACCATCGCGCCAGCGAACTCCGAATGGCACCCATGCCCAGCGGCATTGGGCTGTCCAAGGGGGTTGCCAGGGCGTAGGCGGTCGCCACGGCATAGAGCGCGGAAACCCCCGCAAACACCATCATCACGATGCGGACGGTCGACCAATCGGGCGTTGCGGCCATCCAGGCGATGTAGAACCACTGCAGCACGGCGATCAACAACACCGCGCGGGCCCAGCCCGGAGCCAGTTGCAGATCGCGGTGCGCCAGCGCCGGCGCCGCGCTGAACAGAACGGCAAGCCCCAGCGAAGCGGCCAACCACCACACACCCTGGACCTTGCCTTGTTCGGGTGAATAGGCGTCGGAAGCCGAATGGTCCGCGGACGGCCGCACCAGATCGAACCACGCCCTTGCCCAGCGCGGCCTGGACGGCGATCTCGCGGCGCGTTGGACAGGCAAGGGCGGAGGCGCGTGGCGGGGACCGATTCGCTGACCATTCCCGTTCAGCCCCTTTGCCGCAAGCGGGGCAGCAGGGTCCTCAACGCGCGCCTCCGACTTGCCCGGTTCCACGACTTCCGGTTGTTCCGGGAGCGGCGGCGGTCCAACCGGTTCGGATCTTCGCTCAGCGGCAGGCTGCGGCGAAGCTGCCGCGCCCAGCATGGCTTCGACAGCCGGCACACCCGATGAACTGGCCGCAGCGAGGCAGTCGCTCTTGCGGGGGACTATGGTCCCGTGGCCGCAGATCGGGCAAGTGACCGCCGTCTCGGCCTGCTCCTCGGGAGCACACAACCGATGGCCGGATGGGCAGAGAAAGGTGATCGACATCGCGAGTCAGGCATTCAGGATTGGGCCAACAGGGTGGTGCTCACGTTTTTCCCGCCCAGCGCAACCCGGCCTTGAGCACTACCCGGCCGGAATTGACGGTCTGCCGCCAGAGCTGTTGCCAATAGGCTTCCTGATGGAAACTCCGCAGGCAACGAAGGTACCTCACGCGCTGTGCCTCGGTGGCCGACTGCAGGATCGCCGGCGCCAGCCCCTCCTCCACGTTGTAGAGCTTTCCCGCTTTCAGGCACACCGGCACCACGATCTCCTCGGCCGAGAGCGCCAAGTCTTCGCGGACCGCCTCGACCAGGTCGCGAATCTGTTCGGCCTTGGGACTCTTCGGATGGATGAGGTCGTAGGGAGGCTCCCACTCGTGCGCGGGCCGCAATTGGTCGACATGGGTCACGGCTACTACCAGCGGCGGCATGATCCGGTCCGGCTCCCGCTGAAAGAACTCGCGGAGTTCGTCCAGGAGCCGCCGATCGGCCGCGCGGGCGGCGGAGCGGGCGGAGACCACCAGGAGCACAAGGTCGCAGTCGAGAATATGTTCGCGGAAACGCGCGAAGGCGTCGCCCGCCGGCTCATCGCCCGAATAGCCCGCCGTGTCCAGCACGATCGCGCGCGGGATCCCTTCCCGCTCCAGCACGTGCGGGTCGACGTAACGGGTGCGAGGCACGACATCGACGGCCGCGCGGGTCTCGCCGAACAGGGCGTTGATCAAGGTCGACTTGCCCGCCTTGACCTGCCCGAGGACTAGGATCCGCAGCGGCTCCTCCGCCAGCCGTGCGCTGCGGTTTTCCTCCTTTTGGGCGTCGCGGCGCGTCGCAGGCGTCTGGTAGTCCTCAAAGGCGACGCCGTCCAGCACCAGGTGGCCGCTGTAAAGCTGGATGGCGTAGTAGCCGGCCTTGCGAATACAGTAGCCGATCGCCCAGCGCTTCACCTCGTCGGTCGATGCGTTGTAGACCTGCCCGAACGCCAGGTCCCGGAGCTCGCGGAGCACGCCCGACACCGGGTTCACGGCGAAGGCGGCCGCGCGGTAGAGGAAGTACATCGGCTCGTACCAGGAGGCCAGGCGCGTCAGTCGGCGGAAGTCGTGGATCGTGAGGATGTGGGCTCCCGGCACATTCTCGGAAAACGCGCTTCGCAGATCGATCGCCACCAGTTCCACGATCCGCAGCAGGTGCGGCACCGGGGTCTCCAGCATGGCTTGGCGCGACTTCGGGTGATAGTGGCGGGCGACCGTTTCGATCACCTCATAGAAAATCCGCATCAGCGCGTCGGGCTGGTCCAACGGCGGGTTCTCCGCCTGGAGGCGGTCGGCCAGGGCGTTGACTTTTTCCCAAGCATCTTTTCCCGCGCGCGGCCAGTCGGCGGAGGGCTCCATGCGGATGGCCGTGACGAGCAGATGGCGTTTCCGCAGCCAGTGAACGGCGCCCCATCCCAAGAGCATGCAGATTCCGCTCGCCGCCGACCATTCCCAGAGCCAGCCGCGCTCCCACAGCCAGAGCGAACCGGCCAGGATCAACAGCACGTAGGGAATCGAAAGCAGGCCCAGCAGCACCAGCCAGCCGATTTTGAGGGTCTTCATGGCGAGGGCTCTTGGCTGGTCACGTGTTGGAGATACTCGCGAAGGCGGCTCCGGCCCTCCGCATATTCCTTCTCGTACAGCCGGCGCAGGGTCGCCGCGTCGGGCACATCGCCCTCGCGCGCATAGCTGAAGTAGGCGCAGAGCGTGCAGCCCAGCGCGTAGGTGCTGGCCGCGGCGAACAGGGCCGAGACCGCCGAGCCCAGGCCCGGGACGAACTTGAGCAGTTCTCTTCCCCCCATCCTTACCGCGATCCCCAAACCGAGCGTTCCAAAAATCTCCGCCGCGCGCTGGGCGGACATCTCCTGGCCGTAAATCGAGGCGATGCTGTGAAAGAGCTTGGCCTGGATCCCCAGCAGCAAGGGAATATCGATCATCGGCACCGGCACTCCGGCCGCCGCCCCCGCCGCCGCCGCGTAGCCCAGCACATGCGGATGGGCCGTGCGAAACTGCGCATCCCGGAACGCCTTGCGATGTTCGTGCATCATCGCGCGGAGCCCCAGCGGCACGGCATCCTCCAGGGCCGTCCACAGGGCATCCAGACCGTAGTGCTCCGGATAGTGGTCGTCCTCGGGCAGCGTGAAGTCGACGGGCACGAAGCGAGCTTCGTACTGGTCGAACCACTGCCGCTGGCTGGCCAAGGACCGGGCAAGGTCGCGAGGCACGTGCGGCGGGAAGGGAAACTCACGGTAAGGGTAAGGCAGGATGTGCGGCGTGTCCACCGCCGGGTAGCCCTCGTGGAGCGACGTCTGCACGACGATCAATGGCCAGCGCGGATGGGCTTTGAGGATCTTCTTGAGCGGTTCGAGGACCGGTTGCTGGGCATGGTCCATCGCCTTGACGACGACAATCAGGCAGTGTGCCTGGTTTTCCAGCACACGGATGTCTTCTGACGGATCGTAGTGCACTTCCCCCAGGCCCCGGGTGTCGAGGAACTGGAGGAAGTACTGGCTTTCATCCGGAAACGGATAGAGCCGCGAGGTCCGCGTGCAGGGGCGAAAACCGCTGCCGATCTCCGTCCGGGTGCTCCCGGTCAGCGCCCGGATGATCGAGGTCTTGCCCGACTGCGTCTTCCCCAACAGCCAGAACACCGGCACGGGCATCTCGGCGCGTAGCCGCTCGAGGCGTTCCTGGAGTCGTTCGTCGTCGACTCGGGGAGCCCGCAAGTTCTGCCAAATTCCCGACAGGTAGTCCTTAGGCGACTTCATGGGCAGCCGGCTTCAGCAGTTGGGCCGGGGATTACCTGATTCGTGTGGAGGCCCGTGATTGCATCTAGACTCAATGTACCAGGGCGAGCCGGCAACGGCTACCCAGTCGCCCACTCGATCAAGGGGGCCACGTAGGTCTGTGGGAGCCCTGGGCGGGTAACCGCCCAGGGCCACCCGGTAAATTGCGAAATTGGATTCATCGACGGATGGATCGCGGAACGCCAGGGAAGGGCTATGAACAATAGACCGCCAAGACGAAACGGGTTTTCCTCACCGAGGAGATCGCGAAAGGGCGAAAACGCGAAGATGTCGGACGCGTGTCTACTTCGCCCCTTTCTTGCGCGGGCGTCCGCGCGGCCGCAAGGTCGATTCCAGCCCTTTTCCCAGGCCGTTGGCCTGGGCTGACATGGGGTCGTCCGTTCGCGACTGGAGCGCAGGACGCGGGGTCGGGTCCTGTCCGCTGATTTGGACCGCAATGACGTCGGATGACGCCCGACAGCAACAGGTGCAACGTGAGCAGCGGGAGGCAAGGGACCCTCGGCAGCAACGGGAGGAACAACAGCCCAAAAGCTCCGAGCGCGAAGAGGCGGTCCTCGTCCGGCCGAGGGAGTTGCCGACGGACGAAGTCAGGCAGCAGTGGGAGGAGTCATTTCGGCGAGGTCAGGAGACCTGCGCCGAGCGCGGAGCGGGAGTGGATTGATATTGCAGGAAACGCCGATCTATCGGGGACCGCGTGGCTGGGGCGATCGCGCGGGCGCAGGCTCACGCCTCCTCGATAAGCCGCAACTTCCATTGCCGGCAGATCTCTTCGACCGCTTGCCGCATTTCGCCGTAAAATGTGACGCGATGCCAGCCGGGACGCCAGGTCTCGGTGAGCTTTTCCAGGTCGCCGTGCACGACTGCCTCGAGCTTGGTGCGGCAGGCCATGTCGCTGGGATTGTTGCCGGCGGCGCGGGCCTGATGGAAGAGCACCTCGCGCGACACGGGGTTGATCTCCAGCGTCGTGGTCAGGTAACCCTCGGGCAGCAACGATTGCACGGCGGCGCCCTGGCGGTCCTCCGAATGGGTGCGGAGGCGGTAGGGATTGCTTTTTCTGTTGGGCCCGAAGGGCCGCGTGGGGGCAACGCAATGGGCGTAGATGATCTGGCGTTTGGACGTGTCGATGACGGGGTCGGAGATGAATCCCGGCCGACCGGTAAACGCTCCTATCACGGCCATCGTCAGGGCCGAGAGTTGGTCGGCCTCGCAGCCTCCGACCAGGCCGTCGTTGTTGAGCTGGCTGAATCCCAGGCACGGATACGCCTTGAGGTGTTTTCCGTAGAACCCGCCCAGGCAGTTGATGCTGATGCCGCGTGCGCCGTGCCGATCGAGGAGTTGTTTCATCGCCACGTACATCGCGCCGGAGTCTTCGATCTGGGCTCGGCCCGGCTCGACCACTTTTTCGGCCTGGCTGATCCAGCGGTCGGCGAACGCCTTGGCCGCATCACGGTCGACGGCGTCGTAGGCGGTGGCAAGTTCCTTGAAGTCGATTGGCACGATCTTCACGCCGGTCAACTCCTCCGCCGCCTTGCGGAAGGGATCGCCTCCCCAGCCGCCGCCGACCACGAGAAGCTTGATCTTCCGCAGTTCGCGCTGGGCGTCGTCGAACGCGGCCACGCTCACCGGATCG
>JABWBD010000318.1 GCA_013360685.1 Pirellulales bacterium | reverse complement strand
GGTCACCATCGATGACGGGCGCCTGCGCGCGCGCGATGGAGCGCTATCTGTCGGTGTCGAAGCTGCCGCACAACCCGCGCTGGCGCGATGTGCTGCGCTCCGCGTACTACGTGCTGGGGCAATGCGAGATGGAACCGCAGGCGCGCGAGGACCTGCAGCGCCGGGTGGACGCGGTGCTGGCCTATACGCGGCGGAACGCGCTGGTCTAAGTGCCTGTCTGGAATGTCGGCGAGCCTGCAAGATCGCCGGTAGAGCGGCCTGACCAGTCATTCGACTGTTGAAAACCAGGCCGCTGAATCGTCGCGGGATCACCGGCATGGCGGCCTGAAGGCCGCTCTACCGGTATGTGCGCCGGAGATTTTGAACAGGCTATGGGGCCGCGCTGGTGTGAGGCCGAGCTGGTCTGAGACCTTCCTGGTGCGAGGCTGCCGCGCGGCGTGCGGGTGGGCGGATCAGGAGTCCGCGTCGTCGCTGTTCTCCGGGATGGCCGGCGCCCTGCAGACGACGCAGACGCCCTTCAGCCCCGACTTGAACCGGTATTTGTCGTGGTGGTCGATGATGCCGTTGCCGTCGGCGTCGGTATCCAGATTGAAGTCGTCGGGGTCGGTCACGAAGGGCATCGCCTGCTCGGACGATGTCTGTCCCGGGCGCAACTTGCGCGCCTGATCGATGCCGCAGGTCTCGACCGCGGCCTGGTTGGCCCAGTGCCAGTCGTCGACGATGCCGCAGGACTTGGGGTCCTGGCAGCTGCTGCCCAGCACCGTACCGTCCTCGAGACGCTGCGCGCGGTAATCGACCAGGGACTGGGGCGTCAGGGTGAAGTGCGAGACGACGGTCGCGACGGTGCCGGCGGGGCACCAGTTCGCGGGCTGGGTGTCGTGGGCGAAGGTCGGCGAAGCGATCCACAGGCCGAGGCCGATGGTCAGCGCGGCAGCTTTCCGCATGGGTGTCGACTCCGGGTGACGGGAACGGCCGACAGTCTACGTGCCGACGTCGCGGATCGGCCATGACGTTTTCGGGAAGAAATCGGGCAGGAACATCCGCAAGCCATTGATGCATCAGGGCGTCGAAGTGCCGCCGAGGGCGTTTTCCGGGCGGTCGCCGACCCGATCGCGCGGCCTGCGTTCCCGGATCGTCCCGGTTTCGTACTGGCCGGCCGCAGGGGCGCTGACTAGCGTGATCGCACCCCGTCGTCCGGCGGGGACGATCCGACTTCTCGGGAGAAGCCCTGCATGAAAACGCTCCAGACGCTGTCCTTCGGCCTCGCACTGGCCATCGCCGCCGCCACCGGAACCGCCCGCAACGCCGTTGCCCCCCTCACCGCCTCGGCCTCCGGCAGCTTGGTTCCTGAATACCCACGAGGCTTCGAGCACCCATGGCTCGTCTCCCTCTCGCAGTGCGAATATGCCGCCGCCGTCGGCATCGCCCCCCGCTCCGCCCGCACCGGCAGCGACTCCGTTGCCGCCCGCGCCTCCCAGTGCCTCGTTGTAGGCGATCCGAGACTCGAAGAAGTACAACGCGCCGGCGGAATAGACCCCGCCGCCCCAAGCCGCACCGCCCGCGGCTGTGTCACCGCCCTCGCCCCCTTCGGCCGCATTGTTTCGGATTCTGCTCGACAATACCTCCAGGCTGTCGTTGGAGTAGATGCCGCCGCCCGCCGCATTGCTGCCGCCGGCATTGCCAACCGGTCGGTCCGCCCCTCGTGCGGTGTTCCGCTGCACGAAGACACCGTCGAGCACGATTTCGCCGCCGGGGTCGCCGGTGCCGGAGCTTGGATCCACGCCCGCGCCGTTGAGAATTCCACCGCCGCAGGCGGCAGTCTCGCCCATGCGAACGCCCGCCTCGCCGTTGTCCTTTGCCAGTCCGCCTTGGATCGTCAGGTTCTCAAACACGACCGTGGCGCCCTCGAAGACCTGAAAGACGCGGTCGATGCCGCGTGCGTCGATCACGGTGGCTCCCGGCACGGCCCCCATCCCGCGAATCGTCACGGGCTGCGTGATGTCCAAGTCGCCCTGCGCGGCCAGGTTCTCCTGGCCGGCCGTGTTGGCAATGCTCAGCGTGTACGTCCCCGGCCTGAGTTCGATGACGTCGGGCGACGCATCCGCATTCGCGCGGAGGATTGCCTCGCGGAGGCTGCCGGGGCCGGTGTCTCCAAACACGCTCGGTGCGATTACGGCCAGCAGATGGCGGTCCTCCAGCGGTTCGAGCCGCAGCCGGCGTGTGGCGCTCACGGAGCGGCGAGACTGCCCGTGTTGCGGACCCGTCCATGCGTACTTGATTGGGGAGAATGCGGATGGCATGACAAGCGTCCTCCGAAAGCTGTCCGTTCTTCACGCAAGGCGACTTCGAGAAACCAATTGGCGCGTGCGCTGGCGCCGTGACAGGATCGCTCCTGCGATCGTCTCCCTCCGGTTCGCGGTTCCACAATCGGCATCGGGCCGACCCCTAAGGACATCGCATTCGCTCGAAGGTCCCCTGGGAGAATAAGCGGGACCGATGCGTGGGCAATGCGCGCTTTTCGCAGATTTTCTTGAAGATCCGGCGGTTCCCAGCAAGTCACGGCCGCCAAGATGTCCAGGCGCTGAAAGCTCATGGCACGGCGATCCCGTTCTCGGCACAAGAGGCATCGACGAGGCAAACGCATCGGGAAACAACCCTGGCGAATCCATATCTCGCTTGACTTCCCTCGATCATCCGGCAGCTACAAGTCGCGGAATTCCGGCTGGGTTGGCCCTCTATGGATACAAACGCAAAACAACTGTCAACAGCGACAGGAAAAATTCAGCCGCCTGCCAAGTTGTCGAAAACCGGGGCGAGGTGACGCGAAGGACTGGGGCCACCCCTTCCTCAGAGGCGCGAACGCCCGACCGGGGAGAACGTCTGCGGACGATCTGGCGAGAGACACCCCCCGCGTTTGTCGGATCATTTTATGCTTGGCGCGGCTTCTGCCGCAACCAAAGGAAGAGGATCAAGATTAAGATTAAGATCAAGATTAAGATCAAGATCAAGATTAAGATCAAGATCAAGATCAAGATTAAGATCAAGATCAAGATCAAGATTAAGATCAAGATCAAGATTAGGATTAAGATTAGGATTAAGATTCTGAGGAGAACTCCTGCGGCTGACGGGTCGCCTCACTCCGCCCCTTCCACCGGCGCGCCCCTGAAGCAGAGGGGATAGTTGACATCAAGATGGAGAAGGAATATAGTTGGTTGCCGGGAAAAATCGCGCCCGAGGCGCACGGATCGGGCGCCGCATACGCTTAGATCAAGAGGGGCGAAATGGATTGCATCGACGGTGCGGTTTCCACGGTCCCGCTGCCACTGGAGCGGCATCGTGAGCGCCTGATTCTGCTGGCCCGGCGGTGCCTGGACCGGCGGTTGCTGCCCAAGGTGGACCTTTCCGGCGTCGTCCAGCAGACGCTCTTGGAGGCGCACCAGAAGCAAGACGACCTGTGCGGGCTCACCGACACCGAGCAGGTTGCCTGGCTTCGCCGGGCAATGGCCAACAACCTCACCGACGAGGTGCGGCGTTTCACGGCGGCGGCGCGGGATGTCACGCGCGAGCGTTCGCTGGAGAGGGCGCTGGAAGATTCGGCGGTGCGGCTGGGCTCCTGGCTGGCGGCCAAGCAGCCGTCGCCCAGCCAGCAGGCCGTCCGCAAGGAACACTTGCTGCAAATGGCCGAAGCCTTGGCGCAACTGCCCGACGACCAGCGGAGGGCCGTGGAACTGCGGCACTTGCAGGGCCTAAGCGTCGTGGAGATCGCCGCCGTCATGGAGCGGACGCCCGCCGCCGTGGGCGGACTCCTGGCGCGGGGGCTGAAACGGCTGCGGGAGATCCTTGTGAAGGCGGAGGGAGAAGAGGGTTGGGGTGATGGGGAACTGGGGTAATGGGGTGATGGGGCGCTCAAGTTAGCGCAGTACCCAGTACCCACAGTACCCAGTGCCCAGTTCTCCAGTACTCAGCACTCAGCACCCAGTGCCCCAGTTCCCCAACATCCCATTACCCCACCCCTATGACCGCGGAGCGAAGAGATTCCGACGAGCGCGAGCGGCGATTCGGGGAGATCGTGTTTGCGTATCTCGAGGCAGTCGACCGCGGAGAAGCTCCCTCGCAGGCTGAGTGGCTGGCGCGGCATCCTGAGTTCGCCGGCGAACTGGCGGAGTTCTTCGCCGATAGCGCCCAGGTAGACCGCCTCGCGGCTCCCTTGCGCTTGCGAGGCATTGGTTCGTCGGCCGGAGCCAACGACGTGACAGCAACTGCCGGCCCGGAGCAACGCTCGGCCCGCGCTTCACGGAGATCGGTCCCGCCGCGCATCTTTGGCGATTACGAGCTGCTGGAAGTGCTCGGCCAGGGCGGCATGGGGGTGGTCTACCGGGCGCGGCAACGGAGCCTCAACCGCTTCGTGGCCTTGAAGATGATCCGCATGGGCCTGCTGGCTTCGCCGTCGGCCATCGAGCGGTTCCGTAACGAGGCGGAAATGACCGCCACGCTCGACCATCCCCACATCCTGCCGATCTACGAGGTGGGCGAGCACGATGCCCAGCCCTACTTCACGATCAAGCTGGTGGAAGGGGGCAGCCTCGCCTCGCAACTCGCGCGTTATCGCGACCATCCGCGCGAGGCCGCCCAACTTGTGCAAATCCTGGCTGGGGCCGTGCACCACGCGCATCAGCACGGCGTGCTCCACCGCGACCTGAAGCCGTCGAACATCGTGCTCGACTGCCAGGACCGCCCCTACATCACCGACTTCGGCCTGGCGCGGCACGTGCAGCGCGCGAGCGATCTGACCCGCACGGGCGATCTCTTGGGCACGCCCGCCTACATGGCCCCGGAGCAGATCACCGGGCGCACGGCCGATCTGACCACGGCTGCGGACGTCTACGGCTTGGGCGCGATCCTCTACAGCCTGCTCACCGGCCGGCCGCCCTTCCAGGAGGCAACGGTCCTGGAAACGCTCAAGCGCGTGGTGAGCAGCGATCCGGAACCACCCAGGGCGACAAACCGCCGCGTGGACCGCGATTTGCAGACCATCTGCCTGAAGTGCCTGGAAAAACATCCGCCGCACCGCTACGCCTCGGCGGCGGAACTGGCGGAAGACCTGGGGTGCTGGCTGGGGGGCAGTTCCATCCGCGCCCGCTCGATCAGCCGGCCGGGCAAGGTGTGGCGGTGGTGCAAGCGTTATCCGGCCGTCACCGGCTTGAGCCTCACGGCCTGGCTGCTTTTGATTGCCATGGTGGTCTCGCTGGCGACAAGCAACGTGCGGATTTCCCGCGCCCAGCGAGAAACGGAAGCCCAGCGACAAAAAGCGGTGCGTGAAGGGCAAGAGGCGAGGCGGCAACGCGACGCGGCGGCCTATCAACGCTATTTGGTAGAGATGCGGTTGGCAGCCACCGATTACGAATGGGGACAGACGGGTCGTCTGGAAGAGGCCCTGCACGTCCAAGTTCCGGAGCCCGGGCAACCGGATTTCCGCCATTGGGCATGGTATTATCTCCTCGCGCAATGCCACACGGAGCGGCGGACGTTGCGCGGCCATACCAGGCCCGTGCACGCCGTCGCCTGGAGCCCCGACGGCCAGCGGTTGGCCTCCGCGGGCTCGGACCGGACGATACGGATCTGGAACGTCGAGAGCCCAGAGCCAGAAGGAAAGGGTCGAGGGTCGAGAGTCGAGAGTCGAGAGCCGGAAGGAAAGAGTCGAGGGTCGAGAGTCGAGAGTCGGCTGGGGATTGCGAATCAAGAGCCCCGGGTGTTGCAAGGGCATTTTCTGCCGATCGGCTCGGTGGCCTGGAGCCCCGACGGCAAGCAACTTGCTTCCGGCGGGAACGATTCGGTCATCCGCATTTGGGATACGCAGACGGGCAAACAGGTCGATGTTCTTCCCGGCCATCCCAGAGACAACGTGCGATGGGTGCTGTGGAGTCCCGATGGTCGGCGGCTGGTTTCCACGGGGGAACAGAAGGGGACGCTGAAGATCTGGGACATCGTCGATAGAAAGGAATTGTACGCATCCAGCGGTTGGCTGAGCGGATTTCGACCGGGTGGCTGGAGTCCTGACTCGCAGAAGTTCGCCTGGGTGTCGCTCGATGGCACCGTGCGGTGTTGCGAGGCAGAGACAGGCAAGGAGACCGCCGTCTACCGGATCCAACCCGCCGGTTCCGGCATCCTGTTGAGCTGGGGTCTCGACGGGCGGCTCCGCGCCGCCGTGCGCCACTCGCCGGACACCAGGATCGTGGATCCCACCAGCGGCCAGACGCTGGCAACGCTCGCCGGCTGCGGGGCACGAGGCAGTCTGCTTGATTGGAGTCCCGACGGCAAGTGGCTCGCCGCGGAAAGTGGCGGGCAGGTCGTCACGGTCTGGGACGTTTCCGCCGCGCGACCGCTGCTCACATTGCGGGGACACTTGCGCGGCATCGAAGAAATCACCTGGAGCCCGGACGGCCTTTCGCTGGCCACGACGAGTGGCGATGGAATGGTAAAGCTTTGGGACGTGAACCAAGGGCCGGAACTCCCCCTGATCGCCGCGCATGGTCAGACCGTCAGGACGGTCGCGTGGGGACGGGATAGCCGGCATTTGGCTTCGGCAGGCGACGACGGCACGGTGGCCATTTGGGACACCGCCAATGGGAAACGCATCCGCACGATCCATGAAGGCGCAGAGCCACTCCAGGGCATGTCGTGGAGCCCCGACGGAAAGCACATCGCCTTCGCGACTGCGAGGATGGTCCGCGTGCGTGCGGTGGACAGGGACGAAGAGGGCATGACCAAGGAGGCATCGAGTGCCCGGGCGGTGGCCTGGAGCCCGGACAGCCGGTTCGTGGCTGCGACGAGCACGGAGGATGCCCCGAGGATCGACCTCTGGGAAATCCCCTCCGGCCGTCCCATCGCGCATCTGCCGGCGCGTCACGCCCACCTGTACGCGCTGGCCTGGAGTCCCGATGGCCGCTGGCTCGCAAGCGGCGGGAATCAGGACCCGATGCTGATCTGGGATACGGCCAGTTGGAAAGAAGCGGTTCCGCCCGAAGGGTATCACGGGTCGGTCGTGACCAGCCTGGCGTTCAGTGCCGACGGTCGCCGTTTGGCTTCCGCCGGTCCGGACTGCGCGGTGAAGATTTGGGATGTGGCTTGCTGGGAAGAGCTTCACACGCTCCGGAGGCATACGGCGAGCGTGGAGTCGGTGGCCTGGAGCCCCGATGTACGGCGACTCGCCTCGGGTAGTGTGGATGAGAGCGTACGCATCTGGGATGTCACGGCGTGCAGAGAGATCATCGTGTTGCGCGAGCATCCGGGCTATCATTTTTCCGTTGCTTGGAGCCCTGACGGCCGCAAACTCGCGTCGGGCAGCAGCGACGGCACGATCAAGATCTGGGACGCCTCGCGGGGATACCAACTGGCAAAGAATCCTTGGTCCCGCCGCGACCACATTTTTGCGGAGGGGATTCAAATGGTGGAGACCGGCCAATACGCCAGGGCCATCGCCATCTTCGAGGAACTGGCGCGCCAGGTCCCCGATGCGCCCCAGTACCGCGTGGCTCTGGCCGAAGTGCATACCGAGCGAGCCATCGAAACCTGCAAAAGGCAAGCAGATGGTGCCGACTACGCCGAAGTGCTCGCCGACCTGGATGCGGCGCTGCGGCTCGATCCGGAGCACTCTCGCGCCCGGCTTCAGCGAGCCATGGTATACTGCCTCCGCGGTCAGATTGAACCGGCACTGGCCGACGCAGCCCAGGCCGCCGCGCTTCCGGATCTCGATCCGCGCGTCGCGAGTGGGCTGGCCTGGCACCTGGCCACGCATCCCGACACAGAAACCCGCAGCCTGAAGGATGCCCTGTTTTGGGCCCGCAAGGCGGTCGAGCTTGCCCCGCACAGCGGCACGATCCGCAACACGCTGGGCGTGGTCGAATACCGTGCCGGCCAGTGGCAGGCAGCGCTGGCCACGCTGGAAAAATCGATGGAACTCCAGGAGGGCGGCGACAGCTACGATTGGTTTTTCGTAGCCATGGCCCATTGGCAACTGGGCCACGAGGACGAGGCGCGCCAGTGGTACGCCAAGGCCGTGAAGTGGATGGACGAACGCCGTCCTCGAAACGAAGAACTCCGCCGCTTTCGCGCCGAGGCCGCGGAACTGTTGCGCGTCCAAAACGTCAGTCCTGGCGGATAGCGGCGTCCGAGCCGCTGAGGCGAGCGTCACTCGGACTTCTCTTTGCCTTCCTCCGGCACGACCACGGGGGTGGATTCCTCGTTGCCCCACTCGTTCCAACCACGGTAGTAGTTGCGCACGTCCTTTGCCCCCATCAGTTCCAGCCCAAAGGCCATGACGGACGACCGGCCGCCGGTTTGGCAATGGGTGGCGATGGGGCGGGCGAGGTCGATGCCCGCCTGATCCATGAGCCGGCGGATCTCCTGCGGGGCCTTGAAGCGGTGGGTCTGTTGATCGACCAGATCACTCCATTCCAGGTGCTTGGCGCGCGGCATGGCTCCGCCGCGTTTGTTCTTTGCCTTGTCGATGCCGCAGTATTCGTTCCGGCTGCGTGAGTCGAGGATCTGCCAGCGAGGATCGCGCAGGAAGGCGAGCACGTCCTGCTTGGTCGCCAGGAGGCCGGCTTTCGGCTCGGCGTGGAACTCGGCCGGCTTCGCTTCCGGTGATTCCTTTGAAATCGGCAGGTTCTCCGCCTGCCAGCCGCGCCAGCTGCCGTTGAGCAAGCGGGCGTCGTTGACTCCCCAGTAATGGAGAATCCACCACACCCGCCCGGCATTCTTCATGCCCGCGTCGTCGTAAACGACGATTTTCGAATCGGGCCCGATGCCCAACTCTCCGATGCGGCGGCCCCAGCCCTCGCGGTCCTGGCCGTCGCCGAAGGCGTCTTTCCAGGCGTCGTGGTTGACGTGCCGCGCGCCGGGGATGTGGCCGAGATCGTAGGCTTCGCGGCTGCGGGCGTCGAGGACCACGAACTGTCGGCCCGTATCGGGACAGGCGAGGTCGGACGGCTCGATCAACAAGTCGGGCTTCGAGTACGATTCCCGCGGTACGCTTTGGGAAAAAGCGCTGAAGGGCGCCAGCGCGGCAGCTATCAATGCCAGCCATTTCATCAGTGACTCTCCTGTTCGCAGTGTCTCTCGGGATAACCGTTCACGGGGCGGAAGAGAGGGGGACAGGTCCATGTTTTCGGTCAACGTTCTCGTCGGCAAAACGCATCCATTGGCCGAAAAACGGAGCAGTCCCCGACTGCCCCGTGAACGGTTAATTCTCGGGCTGTTCGTTGTTTTCCGTGCGACGCCATCGGGGCAGCATCGATCCGACTCCGGCTTATGCGGTATCGTATGCAGGGTCAGGCCGCGGGGCAAGTGAACCTGCGGGACACCGTGCGGCAGGTCTTGCCGTGTGAATCAATAACGGGGCGGGCACGGACTCGAAATTGTGGTCACTTTGGGGAGGGAAACAGGGAAAGTGGGAAATGGGGAAGGGAAATGGAAACGGCAGAGATCGGTTGCGCCGGACGATCCTTCCGTTATCGTCTTGGGTCGCCAATAGGGCTCGCCGATGGCACAGGCGCTCGGGAGCATTGGTCCTTCCCCGGAGAGCCTGTTTTTCATACATTGGAATCGTTCCGTAAGGAGAAGGAAGAACAGGGAAATAGGGAACGGAGTGAATTCCGTTTTACGTTAGTTGGGTGGAACGGAGTGACTTCCCTTTTTACTTTGGGGCAGGAAGGTGTATGGAGCCGCCGATCGTCGCGAACCTTGTGCTCGACTTGATGCTCGTGCTCGCCGCCGGGCTGCTCTCCGGGGCGGTCTGCAAACGGCTGGGGATCTCGATGCTGGTGGGCTACCTCGTGGCCGGGGCGATCATCGGACACGGCGGCGTGGCGCTGATGCCGCGCGAGGCAGGCGAACTGGAGTACCTGGCCCGCGCCGGGGCCC
>JABWBD010000317.1 GCA_013360685.1 Pirellulales bacterium | reverse complement strand
CGTGAGTTACGGCGCGGCGCGACGTCGCAAGTCGTTGGCTGGGAGCAGGTTGGGCGCGGAGCGTGTGACGTAAGTAGAGCCAGTCTGTTGGGGGAGGTGTTGCATCGATTGGGAGTGGGGGCAGGGGCGGAAGAGCGAGTGATGAAGGGATAGGACGGGATGTCGGCGCGGCCGGGAGACCTGCGCCGAGCGGGATGAATGATGAGGGAGGCAGCGGTGAGGAAGTCGGTGCGGGCGCGGGTCGCGTGGGCAGGGCGATGTGTCGCGGATCTTTCATGGACGTATGTATAGCAGAAGTGGTGGCCCAATTTCCAGTGAATTCTTGGCAGATTTTCGGATGGTCCGGGAGAGGGGTGGGGGCGAGGTCGGGAGACCTGCTCGAGCGCGGCGAGGTCGGGAGACCTGCGCCGAGCGCTAGGATGGCGGCGAGGGTGGGAGACCTGCGCCGAGCGCGGAGGGATATCGGAGGCGGGAGTCTACGAGGCGGATCCTGCCGGCCGGTCCTTCACGCACCGGGCGATGGCATCGAGACCCACGATAGCGGCGCGGTCCTTGGCCTGGTTGACCGTGTCGCAGATCAGATCGTAGGCTCGGAACTCCGGGTATTCGACGTGCATGATCGACGGGTGCGTCAGAAGGTCGAAGATCGCGCCGTGCTCGATCACCCAGGCGACTGTGGCCTCAATCATTCCCAGGGAATCTCAATGCCATCCGGCAGGATGTCGGCTAAGCGGGACAACCAAAGGTCGCGATCCAGCCGGGATGGATTGCCGAAGAGGGCCTCCTGCATGCGGAACACGGTCTCGCCCTTGGAGTAGTCGCAGCAGCCTCCGCACTGGCTGCCCGCCACAGCGGAAGCGGATTGAGGCTGCGGCAGTTCTTGTTTGGCGGTGTCGCGGTCGGACCGTTGCCAGTGTCCCAAGGAAGGTTTACGATCACAAGAGACGATTCGTCGAAGTCTAAGGAGTTTGGCAATGCCGTCGCCATTTCCCGGTATGGACCCATTCATAGAAGTGAACCCTCGCTGGGAGGGGTTCCACGCATGGTTTGTGCGAGAGTTGGCCAGGCAGGCTTTGCCCAAGGCACAAGAACTGGGCTGCTGGATCGACGTGGAGCGGATGGTCTATCAGCGCGAGCCGAACGGCGAAGTGGTGCTCATCGGCGGACCGGATGAGACGGTGGCAGTCGATCCTTCCAGCCCTGGATGGAGCTCACCTGCTCCTGGAGCGGTCGCGCTGGCCGACCCCGAGGCGATTCACGAGGTGATTCTCGATCCGGACTCCCTGGAACGCTTTAAGCAGGACTACCTGGTGGTTCGCGAGTTGGGGCAGTTCGCGCGGGTGCTGGCGGCCGTCGAAGTCTTGAGCCCGGCCAACAAGAGCGGCAAATACGTTCCGCGCTACCGGGAGAAGCGGTTGCGGTGGCTGGCCGGGGCGGCCCATTTCATGGAGATCGACTTGCTCCGCGCCGGCGACAATCCCTCCCGCCGGCTTTTTCCCGAACTGCCGTCGACGCCCTATTTCATCTTGGTGGCCCGCAAGACGGGTCTCGGGCGGAACGAGGAGGGCTACCCGCTTCGCCTGCCAGACTCGCTGCCGGTGATTGGTCTGCCGTTAGGCCCGCCGCGGCCCGATTTGCCGCTCGACCTGGCTGCCGCCTTCCGTGCCGCGTATGACCTGAGCATCCGCCCGGGCAGCATCCGCTATGCGGAAGAGACGCCCCCAGCACCGCCCCTTGACAAGGCCGATGCCGCTTGGGTGAAATCGGTGGTGCAAACTGGATAGGGCTCGGTAAAGGATACCCCGCTATACGTCCGGCTTATGGTTGATTGGAGCAAACTCGTTGTATGTCCGGCGTGCGGCGCGGGAAACCCGTGCGACGGGCGACTCTGCGTCCGATGTCGCGTGCCTCTTCAGCAGGCCATCGCGGAGGCAGCCAAGAAGCGAGGTTCGAGAGCGGTTGAGACGCCCACGCTCCAATTCACGGCGGAGCGAACGGTCAATCTGAATCCACGCAGGAATCCAATGTTGCTGGGAATCAAACCAACCGTCGATTTCGTCTCTCAACCCATTATAGCCTGGCCCTCCAAGCAATCGAAGCCCCCTCGCCCAATGATGGAGCTTGCAGAGTGCGATTCCGTTTTCCACGTCGTCGGGGCCACGGTGTGCACGCCAATGGATATGGCCGGCGTCAACGCCGGTTGCCTGGCCGTTCAGGACCGCATGGAATCCGCAAAACGCGCAGCTGTACCGGAAATTCTCCAATACATCGATGGTAAACTGCCGGTCGCGCTGCGGCTGTCGGCGATTGTCCAAGCGGTCGAGCCCTAGATCTTCACGTATATCCCCGTGCAATGTCTCCGGCCACCATTCATGCAGGATGGAGTCAACCATGCGGGCTGAGCGTCGAGAGTCCAGAGCCAGAAAACGGGCTGGGAGCGCTGCCGCCAGCGTGCCAAGTGCGCGGAGCCGGAATCGCAGGACACGGCAGCTCTGATCTTCGCCAGTCCACGCGGATTTCGATCCTCGGCCCGGCTGGATTCTGGATTAGCGTCGATCCGTGCCGATCCGTGTTCTTTTCCTTAGATGTCCGTGTCCAGCGCGATCATCCCTCTCGATGCGTACCGCGGTCGCGGGATGCCTCAGCCAGTTCGTCATCGCGCTGCCGGTACGCCTCGGCGCAGATCTCCAGAAGCGTCGGATCTGAAGCGTATTTCCCCGCGATGTCCACCGGGCTCAGCCAGTCGATTTCGACGCCAACCAGTTCACCTCGCCCGACTCGCCGGACCGCCGGACCGCCGGCTACATTGCGTTGCGTGTGCCTCGCCAGACAGCCTGCCCGAAATTTCGCATCGGCGAAGTGCGTTGCGAAATTTCTGCCCCGTCCGCCACAACTTCCCGCCGGCTCTTAGCGGCCCGACTGCTTCCACCACGCAATGACCAGCCGGACCAGGCTGACGGCAATCACCAGTCCCAGCGGCGTCGCGATCGAGAGGACAACGAAGAAGGCGGCGGGCATGAGCGGCCTGCCGGCGCTCTGACCGAGCATGCCGCCCAAGGCTGCTGCCAGGAGGCTCACGGGAATCGCGGCAATCAGGAGCGTGGCCATGCCGAACTGAAACCGCCGGCGGGGCGATCGAGGCTCGGACTGATTCGAACCGTTTTCCGTCATCTCAGGGAAGCCGCTCGATTCGCTCCACGATCTCGTTCTGGGTCCACTGCCGGTCCGTGGCCAAAATCGCATAGCAGGCGCGCTCGCCGCAGCAGTCGAGGATGATCTGAGTTGGGTTCGGCGTCGAATAGCCCGCGGGACATGGCTCGTGGCCGTTCACCAGCACGGTTGCCCCGACCAGCTTTGCGAAGGCTGCGGCGTTTTCCGGGCGATAGTCGCGTCCCCAGACGAGTTCGAAGACGCCCGTCCGTTCGTAGAACTCCGATGGTTCGATTCGGCGTCGAAAAATGCTCTTGTCGAATCGGCCGGCGTCGGCGTATTCCGGCACGCTGTGGGAAATGAATACCCCGCCGGGCAGTCGGATCGCCAAGGGACAGGTGCGGATGAATTCGGAGTAGGCTTGCCTCACCTTTTCGGTCGCCGGGCCGTACATCTGCTGCAAGCCAAGGCGAAACATCAGGTTGAGCATCTGGCGGTTTTTCTGGATTGGATAATCGGTCAGTTCGGCCAGTTCGTGATTGCCGAGGATGAAGTGGACCCGCTCGGGAAACTGCACCTTGAGCTTCGCCACGTCCTCCAAGATCAGGTGCGACATGCAGCCGCCATTGGGATACTGCGGTCCGCCATGACACACCTCCTGAAGCACCAGGTGGCGGCCAGGGCGCTGGTCCAGTTCCGCGGTTTTGCGGATCGCATTGAAGTTCCGGCGGTTCCCATGAATGTCCCCGGTGACCATCACCTCGGACGCCCGTTGCGTGTCCAGAACGACCGTGTTTCCTTCCCTCCCGGGGGTGGAGAGGTTTGCCTGGGCTGCCTCCGAGAAGGTGGCAATGATCTGCTCGATGTACTGGATGGAAGCTACCATGGCGGATACGTGGCGAGGAACCGGACCGTCCGGCGGTCGGCGGAAGTTGCGTTATTTGTTAGGACAGCCTTGTCGGGTCGTGAAGACGGCCTGGGAAGGCCGTCCTACACAGCCTCGTCTGGTCGTGAAGACGGCCTGGGAAGGCCGTCCTACGTTGCCGCGGTCAGTCGTTCCTTTTTCTCATGTTTCCCAGTTTGACGCATCCCATGCCTCCACGGTAGCAGTTTTCCCACGGAGCGTCCAGCGCGAGTGCGTAGCAGTCGTGCCGAACGCAGCAGTTCTGCCGATTTTCTGGACTCTGCGGGAAGCCGGGCCGATGTGATTCAATGGTGAAGCCCTCCGAATGCCGATGGAGCGGACTGCCCACGGCCGTGTGAGTGCGATGCCGGAGCCGAGGCGTATGCCCATACCCGCAACCCTGCCTCGGACGCGGCAGACCCAGAATCATCCTACAAGGGAACAGCCGATATGAAACACGCAATCTTGGTGCTTTTTGCCGCTGTCATGGCGGCCGGCCTGATAGGCTGTTGCACGCATCATGGCAACGTAAACGGCGCTTGCGGACCGGCAGCCTGCGGACCGGCGGGCTGCGGATCAGCGGGCTGCGGATCCTGTGCGTTGGCCGACACTCCGTGCGGTCCCGGCGCCTGCGGCCCGACGGGCTGCGGAACCGGAGGCTGCGGGATGAAATGCGCCACGCCGGTTGCAGCGCCGCCCTTCGGGGCCGTCGCCTATCCGTATTACACGATCCATGGACCGCGAGACTTCTTGAATCCCGCGCCGCGGCCGCTTGGCCCGTAGGCGGGATTCTCACCGTTCACACAGCGCTGTACCGGCCGGGCCCGTCAAGGACGACGGTTCCGGCCGGCTTGCGTTTCTTGCGGTCCGCATCCCTGCGCAAGCGGCCCTCTCCAGTCGGCAAACGGCCAATCGGGGCGTGTTACGGGTTTGGGTCGCGTGGGCTGCTCGTCTCGCCACGGTGTGTAACGAGCGTGCCAGTTCGACGGTTTCAGCCGGCGCGCCCGGTCGGTGTGGCCGGTCCAATGGAAGATCGCCTGCAAGTCGAGCACCTCGCGCCAAGTGATTTGCCGTGGTGGACTCGCCGAGGCCAGCGTGTCGAGATACGCCACGATGGAGGCGATCTCATCTTCGGGCGCCTGGGGCGCTTGCCAGGCCCAGTAGTGCGCCCACCGTTCGAGCAACTCATCGCGCCAGCCGAACTCCAGCGAAAACCGTTCCCGCAGGGCCTCGGAACTTTCGGGCTGGGCAACGTAGCGGGCCAGGAACAGGTCGAACCGCGGATTGCCCGTGCCCCATTTTCCAACCAACTCGCTGAGCCTGGCCTCACGGTCGGGCCCGGCTTCAAACCATCGCAGGCTCTCCCTGGCGTCCTGAAAACTCGCCGCTGCGCCGGCCCGATAGCACATCCATTGCCGGGTGAGCGGATCTCGATTGACATAGAGCCAAGCTGCCAGGACAACTCCACCGAGCCCAAGCAGCGCAGCCGTTGCACGGAACATCAGGCGCATGGCGGATTCCATTTCCCAGTCACGGAGCGATCAATACGGCCTGCCGATACCAGGATATCTCCGCTGTCCGGGCAGGTAAACCACGGGCGGGTTGCCAGGTGCAGACTCGCCGACATTCTACGGCCGGAGCGTACATGCGTTGTTCGCCTCCGTGATTTCCGCAATCGCACCGGCCGCATCGAGCACGATCGCGGCCGGTTTCGCGTCTATTCCCAACTCGACCCGGACCCGCTGCGTCTTCGCCTCGAGGTCATGCGGCGCCTCGATTGCCGGGACCGGCGCCTTCCCGAGCACTTCGCCGCGCGCCCCGCGCACTTCCAGCGTACTGGCCGGTGCGGCGGCGGCGCCGAGGTTGTGGACGATCACCACCGCCGCGCCGTCCTCCCAGGCCACGTCCTCCGGCCCGATCGCCAGGTCCGGACGGGCGCGCACATCGTCGAGCGCCTCGACCAGCGAGAGTTCGATCACCAGCGTCTGCCTCGGCCTGGCGATGAATCTCACGGCCCCGTCGTGCCGCCACAATTCCATCCGCTCGCGGCGGAGGGGCTCCTCCGGTTGGTCGTCGCCATCGCGGTCCACGCCGATGGCAACATCGTACCGGCCGTGCGGCAGACGCCAGATCCGCATCGTCATCGGCTGCTCCTGTTGGTGGAAGCTGTAGACGAGAGCTTTCAGGTGATCGGGTTTCGCGTCGAGGACCCAAGCCGCGTAGTCCAGCCCGCCTCCCTCCCAGCTCACCCAGTGGCCTGGCACATGGCTCTTCCCGGAGGTCCAGTCGCCCAGAACCATGCGGCTGAGTAGCTCGCGTCCCGGGAGCGGGATCCGGTCGGTGTAGGGTTCGGCCTCGGTCAACAACCACCGGCTGCGAACCTGCTGCCGGAGCACCTCGACGAGTTCCTGCTCCAGCCACATGCGGTCGCCCGTGGCTCGCCAGGCGTCGTAGAGGGTCGTTTCGCTCTGCGACGGTTCCCAGGGAGAGTCCTGGGCCTGGTAGCGCCCGAGCGCCGCCTCGGCCTCGCGGACCTTCCGGTCGTCGGGCGGTTCCCAAAGCTTGAGGACATTCCCGAAGAGATCATCGACCGTCAGCGCGTAGGCGCCTTGGAGAAAATAGCGAATGATATACGCGCCCGCGCCGCCGCGGTACAGCTCGTCCCGTTTCTGAAGCAGCGGGTTCGCCGGATAGGGAGCATAGGGATTGACCTTCGAGTCGCGGAAACGGATTTCGTAGGGGATCGCTCCGGCCGGCTTGCCGCCGTCGGTGCCAAGGCACGCCGCTGCCCACGACTTCGCCTCCTCCAGAAAGATCTCGCTCACCTTCGGCTGGTTTGCGTACCAGACCAGATGGCCCGCGCCGACCATCGCCAATGGGCAGTAGGGGTGGTCGACGTCGAACGGCGGCTCCTCCCAGATCTGCCGCGTGTTGAACATATAGGATTTGAATTGGCGCCGCCCGACCGGATTGACAGCGGTCCAGAAGTCGAGATAACGGCTCATGACCATCAGCCGCTCGACGGCTTTCGGGCTGCCGTAATCGACCAGCAGGACCTGCGGCTGGGTGCACGACTGGTCTTCCGCGGCGTGCTCGACGTCGCGCGAGCCGACCGTGTAGCCCGTGCCGGCGCTCATCTCCCAGGCCACGTCGGCCAGCTTGCGGAGTGCCTCGGCGATCCGCTGGTCGCCGGTCATCAGGTAGTGGCTCGGCCAATTGCAGGAAAACTCGCCGTCGTCGTTGATATGCCCGGCCAGTTCGCCGTTGGCCTGCTGGCGGTGGTCCAGCCACCAGGTGATGATCTCGTGGCGATTTTGCAGGGCCTCGCGCGCGAAGAAGGCCCACGCGGGCGCGCCCGCCGGCTCCTCGATGTCCACGCCTTCCCGCAGCTTCGCAATCCGGCGATGGATGTACGTCGCCGGCATGTTCTTGGGGTCGAGTTCGAGGACGCGGCGGACGTAGCTGCCTAGCACCATCTTCGACCAGTCGCTGCCGTCGTAGGGATGGGCTTCGCTGGCGTCGGAGTACATCCGCCGCACGAGCCGCTCGAGTTGCGGCACGTACTGGGCGTAGGCCTCCTCGGGTTGGACCACGCCGAGCACAACGCGGGACCTGGCCAGGTCGATCGCCAGTTCGCCCTGGGAGCGCAGCGTCAGCCAGACCGGCTCGCCGGACGCGAAGACCAGGTCGGGCACGTCGAACGTCGCCGACAGCCGCCCGCTTTCGACGCGGCTGACGACGCGGAACACGGTCGCATGGTTGCGGCGGCCCATCGGCGGCTTGAGGCCGCGGTCGGTGCAGGTCGTCCAGCGGATATCCACGTCGAGCTCTTCCGGGCGGTGCAGGGTCACTTCGATCAGGCGGTCTGGGTTTGCGTCGGGCAGCACCAGGTCCAGCCTTAAGCCCGCCAGCCCGAACGGTTCCGTTCGCGGCGCCGCAAAGAGGTTCAGATACCTCTCGGCCGGCAGGACAAGCCGGCTCTCCGCTTCACCGCCCGGCCTGGTGGCGGTCGTCGCCACGACGGATCCGCGATGCTCTTTGGCGGCGAAGGCTCGCTGGAGTTCCTCCGCGGCCGGCCCGGGCGGGTCCGCAGCGGAGAACGTCATCTCCACGGGCCGGCCGGCGAGCTTGTCCGCCTTGCTCAATCCCAGGAGTTGGATCTCGTTGATCTGCACTTCGGCCTTGTCGGGAATCTGCAGGAGGAACTCGCCGACGGCGGCAGGTTCGAACTGGAGCGACGTGACCAGTTCTTGCTTGGGGCTGCTCCCGGCCAACCGCCGTGGAGCGGACGAGGCAGGCCCGCCCTGGTCAATCGCAACGAGGTCGGCCTCGCCGAGCGCTCGTGCCGGGCGCATGGTGTGCACCAGCGCCCAGTTTGCTTCGAGAGTCCGTTGGAGCCGGACGCGGATGTCTTTGCCTCGTGTCAGCACGGAGGTGTCGATTTGTCCGTCGACCGGCACGAGCGAGGCGGGCGGGATCCGCAGGAGGGCGTCGGTCCAGACGTCGGCGATATCCGGCACGAGGACCGTGAGGCCGTGCAGATTCGGCACGCTGACCGCGGCCGGCCAGGAGGGCGCCTCGACGCGCTCGATGGCCAGATCGTCGTAGTAGAACCACTCGGTTCCGCCGAAGAAGCCGCGGAGGGTCAGGTTGAGGACTTCGGCATGGTGGGGCGCCTGCATGATCGCCTCCCATTGCGTCCAGCGGTCCGCGGCCACGTCCTTGAACTCAGCGGCTTGGACGTCGGCGGCAGCGCCCTTAGCGTCGAGGAAGTACACCTTGATCTTGGGCACTTCCGCGCCGCCGGGTTCGGCGCGCCGGATCCAGCCGCGGATCCGGTAGGCATCGCCTCCCCGGATCGCCGCGCGCTGGGTAACGGCGTCGTCGAAGCGGGCTTTCACGCAGTGCCGTCCGGAGCGGGCGACGTCCGCCTTGTCGACCAGTTCAGCCTTCGCGCCGATGCTCCAGGCGCGCGGCCGCGGACCGTCGAGTTCCTCAAAGCCCGGATTCACCAGCAGGTTGTCGGCCCTGGCGGCCGAGACAGCCAGGAGCATCTCACACGCCGCGATGAGAAGTTGTCGCATGATACGCCTCCGTCGGTTTGGTGCAGCGATGGATTGGGGGGCCTCGGTTTCCAGGACCCAACAGCCACCTGTCGGCGCCTGTCGTTCCGGCTCTGGACACTCGATTTCTTCCTTTTGGCCCGTATGCAGCGTAACCGATGGTGCAGCTCCTGTTCAACGACGCTCTTTTGCGCGGACGGAAATTCGCGATAGGACGTCAACGCCGTTGGATTGGGAAGAGCAGGCGGAGCCTGGGAGATAGTGCGTTCCCAGGCGGAGCCTGGGCACGAGAGATCCGCGTGCGTTCCCAGGCGGAGCCTGGGAGCGAGGGACTTATGGGATCTATGAGGGACCGAGTGCGTGGAATGCATGGTTTTCTGAGCTCTCAAACGGGGAGGCGGTTGCCGAGGCCGTCGTCGTACGTTCCGGCGAGGAGTTCTTCGGCCAGACGGATGGCCATCTCCAAAGCGTCGGGTCCGTCGTCGTGGTCGCCGATGGGGAACTCCTGGAGCTGGTGCGTGAGCAAGCGGGTCGAGGGGCAGTCGGACTTCATCCGAATGCGCCGCGCGGCCAGGAGCGGACCGAGGCGACGGATGCGGACGCGCTTGTTGGCGCTGTTGTCGATCAGCCAGGGATTCACGCCGAGGAGACCCTGACGACGGAATTCCTCGACGAACTCGCGGCCGAGGAGTTCTTGGAATTGATTTGCTTCGACGCCGAAAGCGTGGGGACGGAACTGGCGGTAGTGCTCCACGCCGTCGGCGATGATCTGGGGCGTGGGGCGGCGGGCCAGGTCGGCTTGGACGTAGAGGATGCCCTGGCGATCGATGGCGAGGCGGACGAAGGCCGAATAGTCGCCGTGCTGGGCGTCGCCG
>JABWBD010000316.1 GCA_013360685.1 Pirellulales bacterium | reverse complement strand
CCAAGCTCCCTCGCGACCCGCGCCGCCGGCCCCTCTTCGCGCGCCGCGCGAGGTGCGACCAAGTCGGCCGCCGGTGCCGCGGATGGAAGAGCCCGTGGAAGTGGAACTCGTCGAAGTGGTCACCGCGCCGCCGTCGCGGCGCCTTACGTCCAAACGCATCGAGGAGGCGGCCGTTGCGGCCAAGGTTGCTGCCGAGCGTCTGGGACGCGAAATCGACCAGACGGACGAACGCATGGTTGCGCACCTCCACAAGGTGTTCGATCACGAAGTGGGCACGTTGAGACACTCGCAGGCCCAGGTCCAAACCGACAGCCCACTGCCTCAGACTACCGCCGCCGGCCTGGCCGCGATGGTCGGCGACCCGGTCCGTCTCCGCCAGGCAATCCTGATGAACGAGATCCTGCAGCGGCCGGAACACCGGTGGGATTGAAGTTCAAGATCTTGAGATTGAGAGTAAGATCAAGATTAGGATTAAGATTAAGAACAAGAAGAGCGGCTCTCAGCCTTTCGGGACATTCCCCTCCGCGGCCCTGCGCAGCCCTTCCCGATCGACAAGTTGGATACGGGTGTTGTCGGGCTGGGCGATGAGGCCGGCCTCGTGCAAGCGGCGGATCGTGCGGGAAAGGGTTTCGCTGGTGAGATTCAAGTGGCTGGCCACGTGTCGTTTCAGCGTGGGCAACTCGATCAGCCCCTCGCCGCCCGGATCGGCGTCGAGCAGATAACGGGCCAGTCTCCCGGTCGCGTCGCGCAGGACCAGATCCTCCATCAGCCCGACAAGATGGCGGACCCACACCGTGAGCCCCGCCATCATGTCCAGGCAGAACTGGTGATCTTCCTGCATGGCCCTGCGGAACGGCTCCAGGGGCAGCATCGCACATTCGGTTGGTGCGATCGCTTCGGCATTGGCCGGGCAAGCGAGCCCGCCGACGGCCGCGACTTCGGCAAAGGTTTCACCGGGCCCGACGATATGCAGGACGTGCTCCTTGCCGCCGGGGCCGACCTTGAAGATCCGCACCAGTCCGCTGCCGACCACGTACACTCCCGGGCAGTCTTGCCCGTCGCGAAAAATCATCTCTCCCTTTTCGAATCTCACGAGCCTCCCCATCGTGACCAGACGTTGAAAGCCGCGCGCATGGACCTGTGAAAACAAACGGCAGCTCTGCAGAATATCGACGAGGTTCGTGGTCAATGGAAGACTCCTCGGCTGGGGTGATGAAAAAGGGGACTGGCTTTGCAAGACATTGCATTTTCACTCCCATCAACCCCAATGCCCCAATAACGTCGGGCAAGACCTAAGCCTGAACGACTTCGGTCCACGGCACCGTCTGCGAGTCCAGTTCATTATACGCAGAGAAGGCCGTGCCTTGCACCGACCGCACTGCGCAGGCTTCCTGGACGGCCGCCATTACCGTCAGCGTATCGATCGTCGGGCCGTTCTATCCCTTCACCAATTGCTCGACGAACTCGCGTGCCTTCTTCGCCTCCGCGACGAGGGCCTTGGGATCGGGATCGTCGCCGCGCGCGAAGCACTCGACCACCAGCGGGCCGCCCGTGAACCCACCCGGTTTCAGCCGCGCCAGCACGGCCTTGAAATCGACCATGCCCGTGCCCGGCGTGATCCATACGTCCTTCTTGAGCTTTTCGCCTTCTTTCGACATGGCGAAGTCTTTGATGCACATGCCGACCACCAGGCCGTCGACCGTCGCGGCGTCGTCGACCGGGCCGATCCGGCCGTCCGAGTAGTGGTAGATGTTCCCCGGATCGTACCAGATGCGGAAATTCTTCTTGCCGACGAAGTCGATCGTCTTGCGGCACTGCGGGCCGGTGGCGTTCAGCCCGCCGTGCGGTTTAACGGTAATCACGATGCCCTTCTCGGCGGCGTAGTCGGCCGTTTCGGCGACGGCCTTGTAGTAGGTTTCATAGAGCTTCTCATTGCCGATTCCCCCCATCAACAGCGACGCCGCTTCGGCCGCCGCGCAGTTGTCGATGAGCCGCTTCATCCCCTCGATGCCCGCATCGAGCGACTTGTCGATCGGGATGCCGCCTCCGTAAACCGACGGCACCTGCATGCCGCGGCGTTTGACTTCCTCGCCGACCGCGTGGGCCTCTTCCGGCGTGGTCTTGACGGAGATGACCAGTCGCGTATCGGATTTCGTGGTCATCAGGCCGGCATGTTTGTACCCGGCCTCGGCGATGGCGTCGAGCGCGACGCGGTACTCGAATTTGTCCCAGGGCCGCGTGTAGCAGCCGATCTGCCACTGCCCCTCTTTCCAGGCGGCCGGGGCTGCGGCGAGAGTGTCGGGGAAGAGGCGGGGAACTGCCACGCCTGCCGTGCCGGCGGCGAGCGTGCGGCCGAGGAACTGACGGCGGGAAATTGAAGGCCAGTGGGCCATCGGTGGGATCTCCAGGAGAATTCGGCGGGTGCCCGGGTCAGGATTCCTTCAGGTTTATCACACCCGGCGGCCCTGTTTCAACCCAGCTCCTATGGCAAATGGCAAGGGTCAGTCAATAATCTTCGTCAACGGATACTCGACGATCCCGCGGGCCCCGGCTGCCTTCAGCCGCGGGATGATGTGGCGAACGACCGATTCGTCCAGCACGGTGTTCACGTCGACCCAGTCCTTGTCGGCCAGGTCGCTGATCGTGGGCTGCTGCAGGGCGGGCAGGATCGCGAGCACCTTGTCGAGGAGTTCTCGCCGCACGTTCATCATCAGCCCGACTTTTCCTTCCGCGGCCATCGCCCCCTTGAGCATCAGCGCCATGTCGTTGATCTTCTGCCGCTTCCAGGGATCGGCGTAGGCCTGGTGGTTGGCGATGAAGCGGGTCGTGCTGGTCAGCACCTCGGCGACGATCCGCAGGTTGTTGGCGCGGAGCGAACTGCCGGTCTCGGTGACCTCGACGATCGCGTCGGCCAGCTTGGGCGGCTTGACTTCGGTCGCGCCCCAACTGAACTCGATCTTCGCCGTCACGCCGTGCTTGTCGAGAAACTGTTTCGTCAGCCCCACCGCCTCGGTGGCGATCCGCTTGCCTTGCAGGTCTTTCACCTCGCGGACGGGCGAGTCCTCCGGCACGCACAGCACCCAGCGGACCGGACGGCGGCTCGTTTTCGAGAAGATCAGTTCCGCGACCTCGTGGACGTCCGCCCCGGTCTCGACGACCCAGTCGTGCCCGGTCAGGCCGGCGTCGAGCACGCCGTCCTGGACATAGCGGGCCATCTCCTGGGCCCGGATCAAGAGGCACTCGATCTCGTCGTCGTCGATCGAGGGATAATAGCTTCGCGAAGAAAACGTGATGCGGTAGCCCGCGCGGCGGAACAACTCGGCCGTGGCCTCCTGGAGGCTGCCGGCCGGAACTCCCAGTTTCAGAATGTTGGACATTGCTCGAAAGTTCAGGATTCGGGGGGAGAGTCATTGGTCACTGGTCATTGGTCATTTGCCGGTTGGTGGTGGCTACCATTAGCAGCAAATGACAAATGACCAATGACCAATGACAAGTCTACTTTCTTCCATACACCTCTTGGGGATCAAACACTTGTTCGCCGACCGTTTTGAGGCCCGCGGGCGTGACCTGGCGATAGAAGCAGCTCTTGTAGCCGGCGTGGCATGCGGCGCCGCCGACCTGCTCGACCTTTAGCAGGATGGTGTCGGCATCGCAGTCGACAAAAATGGCATGAACTTTCTGGACATTGCCGCTCTCCTCGCCCTTACGCCAGAGCTTATTGCGGCTGCGGCTGTAGTAGACCGCACGGCCGGTGGCCAGGGTCTCGGCATAGCTTTCGAGATTCATGTAGGCCATCATTAGGACTTCGCCGGTTACGACATCCTGTGCGATCGCCGGCAGCAGTCCGCCACCCTTAGCGAAGTCGGGACAGTCGGATTGAGCGTTTTCAGACATCACGGCAATACAGTATTCGAGTTGACCAACGGAAATCGGAAATATACTCCGCCGACACAGGTTCTGCTTGGGAGGTTCTCGGAACCCGGAAACTATTTAGAATAGCTCCCCGAGCCGCCTATTGCTAGAGCCTCCACCCCTCCTGATCCTTAAGGCCCTTACCCCTGCTGTGAAGCAGGTTCTTCCGGCACAACGGTGAAGGGCAGCGTTCATGAGACCGAGACGTTCGGAAGCGGTCGAAGGAGAGGCGAAACGCGAAAACGGGAAAAAAAGGCGGGGGTGCGAAATGGTCCGATAGACCCGATCTTTGCCGGCTCCGTTCTTTTCGTTCCCTGTTTCCCACCTTCCCTTTTTCCCTCGTCCATCCAATGGGTGGATAGGAGGGGCGGATGCTTCCGCATCCGCTGCACTCTATCAGCGACCTGCCGCGGACTGCACGGGCGCGGCTTCCCCGCACCCCTCATCCCGTTCCTTGACGGTCCCCCACCGCCCTGCTACACTGATCCATTTCATTTTCGCCCGTTGTCCCACGCTGGGCGCGTCCGGAGTGAAAGACAGTTTGGAAAGGGACCGGCTACCGGTGGTTGTGTACCGAGCCTTGTCTCTCCACAAAGCATATCGGGTCCCCCTTTCCAAACACCTCCGATGGCGGCAGCCTGGCGGGTTGGCGGATATTCCGTTTCTCTCGACACTCGAAGGAAAAAATCATGGCAGAGAAGTACGTGTATTTCTTCGGCCCCAAGGGCACCGAAGGCAACGCCTCGATGAAGAATACGCTGGGCGGCAAGGGCGCCAACCTGGCGGAAATGGCGAACCTGGGGTTGCCCGTCCCCGCCGGATTCACCATCACGACGGACTTCTGCACCGTCTACTTCCAAGAGGGACGCAAGTTCCCGGAATCGCTCAAGAAGGAGGTCGCTGAAGCCCTCCGCAAGGTCGAGGACGCCATGGGCATGAAGTACGGCGACCCGGCCAACCCGCTCCTGGTCTCCTGCCGCTCGGGCGCCCGCAAATCGATGCCCGGCATGATGGAGACGGTGCTCAACGTCGGCCTCTCTTCCAAGACCATTCCCGGCCTGATCAAGAAAACCGGCAACGAGCGCTTCGTGTACGACGCCTACCGCCGCCTCATCATGATGTACTCCGACGTTGTCATGGAGAAGGCCGAAGACCTCGACCCCGCCGAAGGCAAGGGCATCCGCAAGATCCTCGACGAGGTCCTCGACGAGTACAAGCACAAGCGAGGCTATAAGTCGGACACCGATCTGAAGGCCGAAGATCTTAAGGCCTTGGCCGATGAGTTCAAGGTGCTGGTCAAGAAGCACCTCAAGAAGGAATTCCCCGACGATCCGATGGAACAGCTCTGGGGCGCCACCGGCGCCGTGTTCAAGAGCTGGAACGGCCGGCGGGCCATTTCCTACCGCCGCATCGAAGGTATCCCGGACGAGTGGGGCACCGCCACCAACGTGCAGTCGATGGTCTTCGGCAACATGGGCGACAGCTCGGCCACCGGCGTAGCCTTCTCCCGCAACCCGGCCACCGGCGAGAACAAGTTCTACGGCGAATGGCTCATCAATGCCCAGGGCGAGGACGTCGTGGCCGGCATTCGCACTCCCAACCCGCTCAACGAGGCCACGAAGAACGAGCAGAACAAGCATCTGCCGTCCCTGGAGCAGACCATGCCCGAGCTCTACAAGCAGCTCGACGGCATCCGGCTGAGGCTCGAGCAGCACTACAAGGACATGCAGGACATCGAGTTCACCGTCCAGGAAGGCAAGCTCTACATGCTCCAGTGCCGCAACGGCAAGCGGACCGGCACCGCCGCCCTGAACATGGCGATGGACATGCTCGACGAGAAATTGATCGACGAGAGGACGGCCGTCATGCGGGTGGAGCCGGCGCAGTTGGACGAGCTGCTGCACCCCATCGTCGATCCGGCCGCCGAGAAGAAGGTGGAGCCTTTTGTCAGCGGCCTGCCGGCCGGCCCCGGCGGCGCCCGCGGCAAGATTGCCTTCACGTCCGACGACGCCGTCGCCCAGGCGAAAAAGGGGGAAGAGGTCATCCTGATCCGCGAAGAGACCAACCCCGAGGACATTGAGGGGATGCGCGCGGCCCAAGGGATTCTCACCGCTCGCGGCGGCATGACCAGCCACGCCGCCCTCGTGGCCCGCGGCTGGGGCAAGTGCTGCATCGTCGGCGCCGGGGCGATCAAGATCAACCTGGCCGCCAGGACGATGACCGTCGGCGGCAAGACCTTCAAGGAAGGCGACGTGATCACGCTCAACGGCACGCGCGGCCGGGCCTATGCCGGCGCGCTGGACATGATGGACGCCAGCGAGAACCCGCGGTTCCAGAAGTTCATGGAACTGGTCGACAAGGCCCGCAAGCTCGGCGTTCGCACCAATGCCGACACGCCCGAGGACGCCAAGGTTGCCCGGCAGTTCGGCGCCGAGGGCATCGGCCTGTTCAGAACGGAGCACATGTTTTACGGCGCCGGCGCGGAGAAGCCGTTGTTCGTGCTGCGAAAGATGATCCTCTCCACGACGCAAGAAGAGCGGAAAAAGGCAGTCGGCGAGTTGTTCACGTTCGTCAAACGCGACATCAAGGCCACGCTCGAGGCCATGGACGCCCTGCCGGTGACGATCCGGCTCTTGGATCCGCCGCTGCATGAATTCGTGCCGCAGCACGAGGCGGCGCAGGCGGAACTGGCCAAGGAACTGGGCATCCACGTGGAGGAAGTGAAGAAGCGCGGCGAGGCATTGCACGAGACCAACCCCATGATGGGCCATCGCGGCGTCCGCCTCGGGATCACCTATCCCGAGGTGACCGAGATGCAGATCCGCGCCATCTTCGAGGCCGCGGCCGAACTGAAGAAGGCCGGCAAGAAGCCGCACCCCGAGCTGATGGTGCCTGTCACGTGCGCCGTTACGGAGTTGGATTTCGTCCGCCCGATCTTCGATCGCGTCAAGAAGGATGTCGAAGCAACGCAAGGGATGCAGGTGGACTGCCTTTATGGCACGATGATCGAGATCCCGCGTGCCTGCTTGACGGCCGACAAGATGGCCAGGTCGGCGCAATTCTTCTCCTTCGGCACCAACGACCTGACGCAAATGGGCTTCGGTTTCTCGCGCGACGACGCGGGCGGCTTCCTGCCCCATTATCTCGAGAACAAGATCCTTCCGGCCGATCCTTTCCAGACGATCGACCAGGAGGGCATAGGCCAGTTGATCGAGATGGCCGTCCAGAAAGGCCGCGCGACCCGCCCGGACCTGAAAATCGGCATCTGCGGCGAGCAGGGCGGCGACCCGGCTTCGGTCGAGTTCTGCTTCAAGGCCGGCCTGAACTACGTAAGCTGCTCGCCGTACCGTGTCCCGATCGCCCGCCTGGCGGCAGCCCAAGCCACGATCCGCGCCGGCAAGTAGTCCTGCGGACCCCTCGATGGTTCACCTCCCGGGACGGCGGCCATCCGCCGTCCCGGTCTTTTTCATCCATCGTGACGACGCTTCATCCATCGTCCATCGTGACGACGCTTCGCGTCGTCACGCAATCTTCGGATGCTTCGCGTCCCTGTCCCTCCGCGTCCGCGAGCCATAGGTCGCCGAGAAGCCGGTCGACCGAGCATTCCTCCAGGGAGCCCAGCGGCGGTTGGGCGATCTGCGGACGGGACGAGCCGGTTGGTCCGCAGGGCAGTTGCGAATGACGGCGGAGATCGCCTCCCTTCTGGCCCGGCCGGGAAGCAGCGTCCCGATGTGGCAGGTTGCGACGCGGCGATTGGCTTCTATCGTGCGGTTGCTCTAGAGCGGAAGCGATTGGATCGTCCGCTGCGTCGGTCCATCCGAGAGAGGATCACGGCGCGGGCCGCGAGGACCTGTCCCGTTGGACGGGCCGCTCGAGATTGCCTTCGCGAAACGCGGCGGCCATCGCCAGGGGGACTTCGGCCTCGGCCAGAACGACGCGGGCGCGGTTGTTCGCCACTTCCGCCTTCATCTCCTGCTCGTGGGCCGTGGCCATCGCGCGCCGTTCCTCCGCTTTCGCGCGGGCGACACGCATATCGGCTTCGGCCTGGTCGGCCTGGAGCCGGGCGCCGATGTTCTCGCCGACGTCGATGTCCGCGATGTCGATCGAGACAATCTCGAACGCCGTCTGGGCGTCCAGGCCTCGCTCCAGCACGGCTTTGGAGATGTTGTCCGGCATTTCCATCACCTGGAGGTGCGTGTCGGCGGAACCGATCGAGGTAATGATCCCTTCGCCCACGCGGGCGATAATCGTTTCCTCGGTAGCGCCGCCGATAAGCCGTTCGATGTTGGTCCGGACGGTGACCCGGGCGCGGACTTTGAGTTCGACGCCGTTCTTGGCGATGGCACTGAGTGTGGAGCGGCCGCTTCGCGGGTCGGGACAGTCGATTACCTTCGGATGGACACTGGTCTGCACGGCTTCCAACACGTCGCGGCCCGCCAGGTCGATGGCCGCGGCCTTGTCGAAATTCAGATCGATATCGGCCCGGTGCGCGGCGATGATCGCCCGGATCACGTTCGGCACGTTGCCCCCGGCCAGGTAATGGGCCTCCAGACGCCGTGTTGTCACGCCCGTCTGTCGCTCCGATCCGATGCCCGACTGCATCGCCATGATCTTTGCCTGAACAATGAGCCTGGCGTTGACCTGCCGGAAACTCATGCCGATCAGGCTCAACATACTGACGTTGGCGTTGGACATGTAGGCCTGGAACCAGAGATTGCCGTAGATCAGCACGATAATGCCGATCACTACGGCAAACAGAAGCATGACCACGATGCCGATGGCGATCCAGGCTCCCGTCCCGGGCATTTGAGCAACGATGAGGGAAAGTTCGTGAGACATGATGATCTCCGGAGGAGGGTTCAGGGTTCACAGATCCTCGACCCGCATGTAATCAGCCATATCATCACTCTAATTATAAAGAATTGCAAGGCTCCTGACTCCCGTCCCAACTGTAAACCCGTCCTCCGTATCTCTGGGCCGTCAGTCTACCAGAACCGCGGTAATTCTGTAATCATGGGCACTACCGCTCCCCGCCGGTTTCATACTATCCTTTCATGGACCCCGAACCCCGAACCCCGAACCCTCCTATGGCTCGCCCTGAACTGGTACATCTGGAACTGCTGGCCCAGATCGATGCTCTCACGGACGCCGTCCAGCGGTGGGGGCAAGGCGCGCCGGACTGGCAGCCCGGTCGCACGTGCCAGGCAATGGTCCGCCGTCTGGGGGAGCGGACGCGGACGCTCCGCATCCGCTTGGAGGCTCCCCTGGTGGTGGCGACGCTGGGCGGGACGGGCGTCGGCAAGAGCGCCCTGGTGAATGCCTTGGTGGGGGCCGACGTGGTGGAGACCGGCCGTTCCCGGCCCACGACGCGACGGCCGCGGCTGATCTGCCGTCCCGACATCACTCCGCAACTCATCGGCATTCCGCCCGAGGCAGTTGAGTTGGTCCAGCGAGACCTGCCGGCATTGTCCGACCTGGTTGTCATTGATTGTCCCGACCCGGACACCACCGAGGAGGCCGACGCTGCCGACACGAACCTGACGCGTTTGCGTCAGATCCTGCCCCATTGCGACGTCCTCCTGGTCGCAACCACGCAGCAGAAGTACCGCAGCGCCCGGGTGTCGGACGAGTTGAACCTGGCGGCAACCGGCGCGCAGCTCGTCTTTGTCCAGACCCACGCCGACACGGATGAAGACATCCGCGACGATTGGCGGCGGGTGCTCGAGGAACATTACGCGACCGGCCATATCTTCCTGGTCGACTCGATTGCCGCGCTGGCCGACGCCCAGCAGGGATTGCAGCCGCGCGGGGAATTTGCCGGGCTGGTGGATCTGCTCACGCGCCGGCTCGTCGGCGCCGCGGCCACGCGGATCCGCCGGGCAAATTTCCTGGACCTGGTGAGCGAAACCCTCGAGGCGTGCGACGGCCGCATCCAGGAGGGCCTGCCCGCGGTAAGGCAACTGGAAAGCTCCATCAGCCAGCAGCGCGGCGTGCTTGCGTCTCAGATGGCCGCCCAGATGCGGTCCGAACTGTTGGCCAGCCGCCGGCAATGGGAGGCCAGGCTGACCGGGCAGATCATCTCGCGATGGG
>JABWBD010000315.1 GCA_013360685.1 Pirellulales bacterium | reverse complement strand
CGAGGTGGCCCAATTTCAACTCAATTCTTGAGGCGGGAGACGGAATTTCGGAAAAAGTTGAAGGGTCAATCTTGCGACGCCCTCGGGGCTGATTCGAGCAGTCCGTTGGCGCATCACGCTGGCGGCGTCATTGTCCGCGGCGGTCTTGGAAGTTTGGCGGGGGGAGTTACAATAACAAGTTCTACCGGACCGGAGAGGGGCCTGCGCAGCAATCGGAATCTATGGACACCGCCTACCTGGGAGCACTCGCCGCAGTTGCCACCGCCCTGTTGTGGACATTGTCTTCGATGGCGTGGACCTCGGCAGGGCGCGAGATCGGTGCCTTGGCATGTAGCTTTCTCCGGCTGATCGTCACGATCGCGGTGATGGAGTTGTTTGGCTATGCCACGCGGGGCGCGTGGCTGCCCGTCAACAGCGATCCGCAAGCCTGGGTGGCACTGGGCATCTCGGGTTTTTTTGGGTTTTTCGTCTGCGATCTTCTCCTCTTTGAGTCCTTCCTGCTCATTGGTCCGCGCCTGTCGTTGTTGATCCACTCCCTTTCGCCACCGATGTCCGCCCTGATATCCGCTTTCTATCTGGGCGACCGGCTAGAACCCATCCACTGGCTGGGCATGGCAGTGACGCTTTCCGGAGTTGTCTGGGTCGTGCTCGAACGGCCCGATTCGTCGGAGGAACCACACGAGCGACCACACTTCCTGCGAGGCGTCGCGATGGCACTGACCGCAACGATCTCGGCGTCGGTCGGCTACGTGTTGGCCAAACAGGGGATGGGAAACTGCGATCCGGTCGACGCGACGCTCATTCGCATCCTGGGGGCAATGACCGGCTACGTGCTCCTGTTGACGCTCTTGTGGCGTTGGCCGCGGATCTGGCAGGCCGCGCAGCACCGCCGCGCCATGCTGACCGTTTGCGTGGGCGCGGTGATCGGGCCGTTTCTGGGCGTGACGCTCTGCATGGTCGCGCTGCGGTACAGCCCGGTAGGCGTGGCAGTGACGATCATCAGCACGATGCCGGTTCTCATCCTGCCCTTTGCCATCATCGTGCACAAGGAGAAGGTCACGTCACGGGCGGCGGTCGGGGCATTGGTGTCCGTCGCCGGAGTCGTGCTCCTGGTGCTTTAGCAGATCTCAGACGTCCGCTCTCCAAAGGCCATGGAGATTGCAGTAGGCGCGGGCGGTGACCGGTCCCTGCAACACTTCAAAGGTTGCTTGGGGCACGGCGCCGGGCGTCAGGTAGCGGCGAGTGGCGGCGTTGCCCTGGGCAATCTCAATCCACTCGATGTAGTGTTCCTCGGCCATCGGGTGCGGGAGCGTGCCGACCGTCACGGTCAGTTCCCCGCCGGCCCTCGCGACCGCCGGCACGTGCTTCTCTCGGGAGGCGTCGGCCGTGTTCTCCGCCGCAATCCGCATCGGTTTGCCGCAGCAGTTCAATTCTCCCGGCCCCCCATGGAGCACTTCGACAACATTTCGACACTGATCACACGAAAGAACCTGTCGTTGCTGGGCCATTCTTCCCTCCTGGGCTAAGCTCCCGAAGACGTTTTCTTCCTCCGCGGGAGGCTGCACCGTCCCGCCACGCCCTCTTGTTCTACACGTCGGCGTGGAGATTGAAAAGTGGCCTGTAGGACGGCCTTCCCAGGCCGTCAAGACCGCGGCAAAAGACGGCCTGGTAAGGCCGTCCTACACCGGACAACGGAAGAGCCGCTCGGAGCTGCCTCAGCCCCTCCTTTGGTTCACCGCGTTGATCGGCAAGAATCGGTACACGACATCTTGGAACCCGTTCGTCTTGCGAAACAACCATTAACCTATGTGGCCGGTTCAGTTCAGCACCATAGATTTGCCATTTTTGGGGTATTTTGAAAGTATTTTCTGAAAAAGCACCGGATATCGCCATTTTTTTCCCCGGAATTCCATTCTCACTACATGAAGTGGGTGGACAAAAGCGGTCGCAGCGCGGGGCGCGGCTCACCGGCCGGCAAGAGTCGGTACGCGTGAACACGTCGAACAGCCACCAGATGGGCTGTCCGTGCTTGCGGGGGAGACTGGATCCATGCCGCAGCGCTGTGAAAGGTGCGCTGCCGGTGTTTGCAGCAAAGGGAACGAGCATGGGAATCCGACTTCTGGTTGCAGACCACGCCATCTTCGTGGCCGGCGTCCGCCACTTTCTTGCGGACACGGAGATCGAATTGGTATCCTGGGCGGCGACCGGCGCCCAAGCGGTGAGGCTGGCCGTCGAAGAAAAGCCCGAGGTAATAATGGTGTCGGCGCAGTTGGCGGACGGCGACGGGATCAAGGTCCTGGAGCGGATCCGCCAGTTCGATCCGGGTATGCCCGTCATCATGCTGGCCGCCTACGACCACCCGCCTTACATGGCCCGAGTGCGTGCCGCGGGCGGATTCGGTTGCCTGGTCAAGGATTTCAAGCGGGACCGGCTCCTGGAGGCAATTCGGCGCGCGGCGGCCGGCGAGCAGATCTGGACTCGCGAGGAGACGCGCCGGATCGCCGGGATGCTGACGACCTCGGCCCTGGAAACGGTGCTGGACGTCGCGCTGACGCCGCGTGAGACCGAGGTGCTTCGGAAGGTGGCCCTGGGGCGTACGAACCGTCAGATCGCCGAGGAACTCGGGATCAGCCATGACACCGTCAAGGAGCACATGCAGCGCGTGCTCAATAAGGTGGGCGTTGAGGACCGCACCCAGGCCGCCGTTTGGGCGGTCCGACATGGAATTGCGTGAAGCGGACGTTAGACTGCGGCCTTGTCGGCCGCTACCTCACCCCACCACCCCACCTCCGCTCACCCCGCCCCCGGTAAACACGCCGGCCCGATCGGCTCGAACGACTTGTAGGTTAGGATGAACTCCTGGTGGCCCAACTGCTCCGAGGCGGTCTGCTCCCCGCCGGCCACGCGAAGCACCAGGTCATAGATCTCCCGCCCCACCGCATCCAGGGCTGCCTCGCCCTCCAGGATCCGACCGGCATTGACGTCCATGTCCTCAGCGAGCCTGCGGTAGGTATCCGGGTTTGCGCAGACTTTCACGACCGGCGCCAACGCCGAGCCGACCACGGACCCTCGGCCCGTCGTGAACAGGATCACGTGGGATCCGCAGGCGATCAACTCGACGATTTCGGTATTGTCGACAATGTTGGGAAAGCCGAAGCGGATCTCGCCGTCGGGCACGACATCCAGCAGGTATAAGCCGCCGCGCGGCGGCACGTCGCCGGGCTTGATCAGGCCGGAAATCCTTGAATTGCCGCTTTTCGAATAAGCCCCCATCGACTTTTCTTCAATCGTCGTCAAGCCCCCTTCCGCATTGCCGGGAGCGAAGCTGCAGTGGCCGAAAGCCGCGTAGTAGCGCGCGGCCTTATGGACGCTCGACACGATCTCGCCGGCCAGTTCCTTGGTGATGGACCGCTCGGCCATGAATTGCTCGCAACCGATCAGTTCGCCGGTCTCCTCGAAAATGGCCGTTGCACCGGCATCGACCAGAAGGTCGAAGGCGCGGCCCACGGCCGGGTTGGCGGTCAAGCCGCTGGTGGCGTCCGAACCGCCGCAGATCGTGCCGACCACGAGTTCCTCGACGTGCATCTCCGCACGAGGGCAGCTCTCCAGCCGTTCGATCGCCTGTTCCACCCATGCCCGCCCGGCCTCGATGGTCCGCCGTGTGCCGCCGGTCTCCTGGATCACCAGCGTGTGGACCGGCCGTCCGGACGCTTCGATGGCCTGCGCGAGCTTGTGTCGATTGAATCCCTCGCAACCCAAGGAGACCAGGAGCACCGCTCCGACGTTGGGATGGGTCCCGAGTTCGGACATGATCCTCGCAGCGTAGGCATTTGGGAAGCAGCCTGGAAACCCGATGACGTGAACGCCCCGGTCGCGGTACGGCAATGCGATCTCCTGCGCGACGTGGTGGGCGCACTCGACCAGGTAGGCGACGGCCACCACGTTTCGGATCCCCTTGCGCCCGTCGTTTCTCAGATATCCTTGCATGATGATTTCCTTCTTGCCGTTCCGGAGGTCGCTGCAAAAAGAGGGGGCTCGCCCCGCAACCAATCGTGGCCTGGTTTGCGTACGCGTGCAAGATGGCCCCTTTTTCACGCGTTACGACCGGAGATAAGCGTTTTGCTCGTCGAGCGTGTACGTGGGCAGATAATCGCTCTTGAGATTGTGCGTGTGGACGTACTGGCCCGGCTGGATGTCCTGCGTGGCCGAGCCGATGGCCACTCCGTATTTCCGGACCGGTTCGCCCTTGGCAATCGGCACGACCGCGACCTTGTGGCCGGTCGGCACTCGATCGGCAAAGCGGATCTGCCGGCCCTCAAACTCCAGCGACTCGCCGGCTTCCACGGTGGCCGTTACCGCGCAGACGTTGTCTTCCGGCGCAAGCCGCAGCAAGCGAACCTTTCTCGTGCTCCCTTTCTCCATGTCACCCCTTCTCCGTGTCTCCCCTTCTCCGCATCTGCTAATCTGCTTCCCAACCTACCCGTACCCCAACTCCTGAAGCTCCTCCTCGGTAAGGCCGTGGAAATGTGCCAATTCGTGGAGGATCGTCGTGTGGATCTCCCGGCGGAGCCTGCCCAGGCCGACGCGGCCGTGGCGGTCTCGCGCGGCGGCGAGGATCCCTTCGCGGTAAATGGTGACCACGTCGGGCAACGTGCCGGAATGCTCGACGCTCCGCTCCGTCACCGGGATCCCCGTAAACAGCCCGCACAGGTCGTCGCGGTATTCAGCGCCCGTCCGTTCCAGGACTTCCGCCGACGGGTAATCCTCGACGTGCAGCGGGACGCGCTCGATCAGTTCGTGCACGAGCGGCGGCATCCGCTCGAGCACCCACTCCAGTTCGCGATCGAAACGCTCTCTCGTTCGGGGATTCAAGACCCACTCCAGTCTGACGCCGAAACACTCATCATAGTGCCGCCGGACAAGGCGTCAATACGCGGGGACGGAATCACCCGGGCTGTAAAGGTGCCGACGTCTTGCGTAATCCTCGTTGAACCGCAGTGCCCAACGGGCCGCGAGTTGAGCGACACGAAACGTACCATCGGTCAGGATCGCGACCATCGAGGCTTCCGGTATTCCACCGACGCGCGGCCCGTTGGGCACTGCGGTTCAACGACCGTTACAGGGGTGGCTCCCTGACCTCACACATCTCCGAATCCCCGGAACGGGGTAGGTGGCTTGAAATCGGGCCGCTCAGTTTGGCAGGATAGTGCGTGGAACATAGCACCGGGACCGGAAAAGATGGCGCCATGAGCACCACAACCCCTGAACACCCAAGGAGCCGATCGTGGAAAACACCGATCTCCGGAATGAATTGCAGGGCACGCGCCGGCGGTTTCTCGAGGCTGCCGCGGCCGCGGTGGCGGGCGGAGTCGCCTGGGAGGCCGCGTCGCACGTTAGCCAGGCCGACGAGACCGGGCCAGGAAAGAAGACCCGATCCCTCGTCCTCTACCAGAGCGGCGACACCTGGGAGGAAGTCCACGGTGAAACCGGAGACGGAAAAGAACTGTCCGAACTCGGCCTGATCGCCAAGGCCGTTCCCCGCGTCCGCTTCCAGGGGAGGACGTACTCGGTCGAGCGCGAAGGGTTGTACCGCTTCCTGACACTGCCGGAGAGCCTCCGCAATTTGATCTCCCTGCGCAGCGGGGAGTCGTTGGTCCCGCTCCTCATGGCCCTTTCCGCGCTCCAGGTGCACGGCAACCGGCAGGATGGCGAGGCGACCGACGCGCTAAAGAAAAGGCTCGTGGTCGATCCGTGGGTGTGCATCACCTGCGGCAACATCGCGCGGCTGGCCAGCTCGGTCCTCGCCGGCGAGGGCTACCAGACGCGGCCGGTCGGCGCCTCGACCCTGGAGGAGCCCAACGGCTATAACGACGGGCATTGCCTCTTCGAGGTCTACTCGCCGGAGGCCGGCAAATGGATCCTCGTCGATGCCGACATGGGGCTGCTGTTCAAGGCCGGGGATACATTCCTGGGCGCGGAGGAGGTCGTCAAGCGGGTCCATGAGGACCAACGCCCCGAGTTCTTTGTCCTGGCCCAAAAGGCCGCCGTGCTGGATCCCTTCTTCCTTCGCTCCGACGGATACAACTACGCCCTGGAGTTCCGCTGGCTGTGGGGAACACCCGAAGGCAAGTGGCAATGGTATCGAAGAGTCCTGCAACGCATTCGGTGAATCCAAACTGACCTGTATCGCGAAAGGGGGTGATGATGAGCGAGTGTGCAAGCAACCGCGTGAATCGGCGGCGATTCCTCCAACAGGGCGCGGCGGCCGCAACCTCCCTGGCAATCGCGCGCTCGGCGGCGCGGTCCCAAGAGAAATCGGCCGGGCCGGTGCGGGTCGGCGTCATCGGCCTCGGACCGCGCGGGACCTACCTCCTCCGCTCGCTGGTTTCCTATTTCCCCGAGGTCACCGTCCCGGCCGTCTGCGACTTGAAGTCGGACCGTCTCCAGGCGGGGATCGAACTGGTCAAGAAGATCAAAGGCACAGCTCCCGCGGGCTACGGCAAGGACGAACTCGACTATCGCAACATGGCCCGGCGCGACGACCTGGACGGAATCCTCGTGGCGACCGGCGTGCAGGTATGCGGCCGGATCGCCGTCGATGTGATGAGGGCCGGCAAGAACGTGGCCACGGAGGTCACCGGCCCGCACTCGCTGGAAGACTGCTGGGCGATCGTCGAGGAGAAGGAGCGCTCGGGCAAGCACTACATGCTCTTGGAGCAGTGCGTCTACGGCGATGAAAACCTGATGGTCCTCAACATGATCAAGCAGGGGCTCTTCGGAGAGCCGTACTACGCCGAGTGCAGCTACGTCCACGACATCAAGGTGGACGGCTCCGGGAAAAGCCGGCTGGTGGAAGCCGACCAGACGCTCAGTTGGCGGGGCCGTTTGATGGTCGAGGGCCGCGGCAGTTCGTACCCGGCCCACGGCATCGGCTCGGCCGCCAAGTGGCTGGGCATCAACGACGGCGACCGCTTCACCTACTGCAACGCCATGATGACGGACCCGCGCGAGGCCCACGTCCAGGTCGTCGAGCAGTTCGGCCCCGACAGCAAGGCGGCGCAGATCCGCTTTCAGATGGGCGACTTCCACACCACCTTGATCCAGACCGCCAAGGGAAAGATGATCCGGCTGGACTACAGCATTACCAACACCCGGCCCTACTCCCGCTACTACTTGCTCCAGGGCATGAACGGCTGCTTCGATTCCCGTAGCGGCATCTATGTGCGGGGGACCGGCCCCAGGGTGTCCGATCCCGAATGGCGCCCCGTCGGCGAGTTCCTCGAGAAGCACCGCCATCCTTACTGGCACAAGGACGCGGCGACGGCCCTGAAGACGGGCGGGCACGGCGGCATGGACTACTTCTGCCTCCGCGATTTCGTGAGCGTCCTCCGCGACGACCACGAGCCCTGGGTCGATTGCTACGACGCCGCGGCCTGGAACGTGCTGAACCACTGCTCGGCGCTATCGATCGACCGCAAAGGCGCGCCGGTGGAGATTCCCGATTTCACCAAGGGGAAATGGGAAGACCCGAATTGGCGCAAAGACCGCCCCACCCCGGTTTCGGTGCTATCCGGTTAGCGCCTGTCCGCGAACAAGTTCGTAGGGCGGAATTCATTCCGCCGGAGCGGACTAAAGTCCGATCTACGTCAACTCATGGAGTTGTTCTTGGACACGTCTTTACCCCTAGAACGGCCTTACCGGGCCGTCGGACGGCCTTTAGCGTTTCTACGGCGTTTTCCGGTGGTAGGGATAGATCAGGCTAGAACTAAAGTATGAAGTTACCCAGCCCCGCAGACGATACTGCCATTTACGGATCGTCCGTGAATCGCCATTGGATGCTCTGGCGCGGCTGGAAGGCTTACACGACTGGATATGATCTGGGGCATGCGCTTCAATGCCACTTCTGGGGAATGGGAACGATGAGGCACGTACTCCTTTTGCTGTTTGCGACGGTGGCCCTCGGGAGGCTGTCTGCAGAGGGCAACGACGGAACCACCGACGCCGCACTTGCGGCCCGCCTGCGCCAATTAGAGTCTGAAACGCAGGCCCTTCAGGCGGAAGTCCAGGCATTGCGTCAGGACCGTCTCCAGCCGATCCGCCTTCCCGAGGTAGCACAGGCTCAGGCGTTAACCGCGCAACCGGCAGCGATGGCCGCGCCGTCTGAACCGGCTGCGGAGAAGGAGCAGTTTTTCACGCTCGACGAATTGAAAGGGGAGATGAAGAAGCTCGTTTGGACCAAGGGAGACTTCAAGATCGTCCCCTACGGAGCGGTTTGGGGCAGCGCCCTTTACGCCACCGAAAGGGCCTTTCCCGGTCCCTATGTCGTGTTTATTCCCTCTGCAGACGTAGAAGGCGAACCCGATTTTGTCATCGATACCCGCAGGACCCGCCTGGGGCTCGATATTACCGGCCCAAAGGTGCCCCTGTTCTGCGATGCGGCCAGTGCCGCCAAGGTGGAAGTGGATTTCCACGGGTTTCAGGCCCCGTTCTCGGTGGTTGCGGTGGCTCCCAACGAGAACCGGGCGCTGCTCCTCCTCCGTCACGCCTACGCCGAGTTGAAGACCGACGATTGGCGGCTGTTGGCCGGGCAGACCTGGGACGTCATTTCACCCTTGATGCCCGGAACGGTGTCGTACGCGGTCGGCTGGGACGGCGGCAACATCGGCTATCGCCGTATGCAGATCCGCATGGAGCGGTACCTGGATTTCGGCCCCATGCTGTTGGTGACTCCGCAGGGGGCGCTTTGCCAGAACATCGTTACTGACTCCCGGGTGACCGCGGAGCCGGAATCGACCAGTTGGCCCATCGTGGAGGGACGGCTCTGTTTCACGCTCGGCGACCGCAGTGCCGCCGGCCGGCCGATCACCTTCGGATTCTCGGGGCACATCGGGGAACAGGGCTTTGATTTCCTTGCGCTAGATCCCGGAGGACCGGCGGACGATATGCGATTCAAGACCTGGTCGCTCAACGCCGATCTGCGAGTTCCCATCAGCGAACGTTTTGGAATGCAGACCGAGTTCTTCACCGGAGAGAACCTGGGAACCTTCCTCGGGGGCGTCGGCCAGGGAGTCAACCTTACGGCACGGGACGAGATCCGGGCGACGGGCGGCTGGGCGGAGGTGTGGTACGACTGGAGCAAACGCCTCCACAGCCATGTCGGCTACGGTGTCGACGACCCGCTCAACGAAGACATCGCCGTAGGCGGCCGCACATACAACCAGTTCATCTTCGGAAACATCATCATCGACGTGACCCAGAAACTGATCTTCGGGTTCGAGGTCACTTCCTGGAAGACCCTCTACCAGCAGCGCCAGCCCGGAGAATCGGTCACATTCGAGTTCAGCGGGCAGTATGGATTCTGAAGATGCCGAGGCTCATGCTGCTGCTTGGGCTGGCTGCCGCTGTGGCCGGCTGCCGCTTGAACTCCGAAACGATGGAGGACCGGACGCCGCGGGGCTGCGCGGAGTGCCATACGGAGACCGCGCGCCAGTGGGCCTCCTCTGCCCACGCACGAGCGTGGCACAACCCCAAGTTCGTCGCCGAAACGCAAGGACATGCAAGACAGCCCTGCCTGGGCTGCCATGCGCCGCAGCCGCTCTTGGAGCAGTCTTCTTCCGGCCCCCCGCCGCTTCGAGACAAGGACCGCCAGTGCGGAGTGGACTGCCACGCGTGCCACGCGGTGGCGTGTGCTTACGCGGGTCCCTATTCGAGTCGAATCGGGCCGCATAAAACGGTCCAGGACCGGACCCGGCTTCCCTGCTCCTCGTTCTGCGGCACCTGCCACGAGGTGGAACACGCGGAGTACACGTCGCTTTACATTCCGGCAGTCGAACCCGGCCAGGCACGTCATTGTGCCGATTGCCATATGCCGCCGAGCGTTTCGCGTCTGACGCAAGGCCACCTCTTGTCGCTCATCCACCCTCGGCGCGTTGTGCGGGACCATTCCATGCCCGCCTTTGCCGAAGAGGTCGTCAAGAATTCGGTGGTCGCCGACAGGCCCGTGGTCCGCCTGCTGGAGACGACGGC
>JABWBD010000314.1 GCA_013360685.1 Pirellulales bacterium | reverse complement strand
CCCCGCTGCAGCCTGGCTGGACTGCCGTCCACGCCGCGATGGATTACAACCACGTCCGAGGATTCGGCTGGCGTGCCGACAGGACTCTCCAAGAAAGCGACAAGAGGCGGACCAACGATCTGGAGCGGGATTTCTGCTACGGCTATGCCGGTAAAGGCGACGTTGCCGCCCACGTCCTCGTGGATCTGCCGGACGGCAAATACTCGGTGGTGTTCTTCGCTGGCGATATCGAGTACTCGCGCCAGGAGACTCCCATGGATATCCTTGTCGGCGGTAAACCTCTGGTTGAGCAGTGGCGGGTGAGGAAATGGGATCACCGGGCCGCGGAATTCGGGGTCCGCGGCGGTCAGGCCGACTTCGTCTTCCGTTCTTCACGGGTGCCCGATCAACGATACTCCTTCTGGTTGATCAATGCCGCCATCATCTACCGCGGTGGCAGCGCCGACCAAGCAAGTGCGGCGGCTCTGGAAGAGACTGGCAAGATTCAAGAGGCTTTCGTGTTGAAAGCTTACAAGGAGCACGTACCGGAGCCGGATCCCCATGCAACCCCTCCGACCGAGTCCGATCATCGGCGCGGGTACATTCCATTCGCGCGAAACCCGTCGAAACTCGTATTCCCTTCCACCTTGCCGACAGCCGACGAACGCCGGTCCGGATTGCGGATCGTGTGCACGCCGGGTTCTTATGCCCACGTCACGGTCGGAGTTGTCCCGCTGAGCGATCTGGGGCCCTGCCGCATCCAGGTGAGCGACCTGCGCGACGGCAATCAGACCGTCCCTTCCTCAGCTTGGTCCTGTTACCTGGCGAGGATCAGCCGGGAGAAGGTCGGCGGGAGCCGGTCGACCGTGTTCCAGTGGCAGCCCAAGATTCTCGATCCGGCAAACCGTCAAGTGGTCGGACCCGGCCGCACGCGATGGTGGTGGTTAATTATCCACGTGCCGGACAGCCAGGAAACCGGTCATTACCGGGGCACCGTGGAATTCACCCCGGCGACCGGGCCAAGCCATACGTTTCCGCTCACGGTGCGCGTGCTTCCCTTCCGGCTCAGACAACCGGAGGGGGAAGTGTTTGGGATGTACTGGGGGCGTCACTACCAGCTTTACCCCGAAACGATGCGCCAACAGTTTGCCGATCTCCGTGAACACGGCTGCAACGGTATCACGCTGGACCTTGCCCCGAAAGGCGGTTTCGATGCCGAAGGACGTCTCTCCCTGGACTTCTCGGAGATGGACGAGATCATCAAGATGGCGGCGTCCGAGGGGCTCACAGCGCCCATTCCGTGGAACGGAGATTCCCGCATTCCATCGATGCTGGGACGGAGTCTCGATACGGACGAAGGCCGCCGGCGGTACAAGGCAGTCGTTGCAGCACTCATCGCGCATGGCCAGGAGATCGGCTGGCCGCCGATCCTCTTCTATCCCTGTGACGAACCTCCCAAGGAGGAAATCCTTCGCTATCTGCCGTTGATCAAGGAGGTGCCCGGTTCGGCAAGGGGTTTTCGGAGAGCCGGACTATGCTGAGTACGCCATAGGCGTTCCGCCGGCCGATTTGCAGCGGGGGACGGCGGCACCACAATCATCGGAGGCCACTGGTCATGAGCCGGCTTTTCTTCACCGAGCGGGGAAGGGCGCTGATGTCGCACAGCGAAGAGATCACTCGCTGGCGGTGGGCGCAAAAGCGAATCACGCTGCCCTCGGAGGCTGCCGAGGCCCAAGCCGACATCTGGTTTCTCGCCCAGACGTACCAGGGGAACCGCCGACCGCTGGCGGTCCGCGTCAATGGGCAGGTTCTCGGTGAGGTCGCCCCGGACGCGTCCTGGGAACCGTTTCCCGTCTGGTCGCGCCTGGACGTGCCAGCCGGGCGTTTGCGGGAAGGGGTCAACGAGATCGAGTTCCGCTGCGAAGCTCCGGCCATGAACGCCTGGATGCTGGGCATCGAGCCGGGACATCGCGATCCGCAGAGCTTTCTCAGCTTGGACAGGGGCCGCGCGTGGCAAAACGAGCACATGGGCGTTCCCAGCGTCCTGCGTGGCGAGTACCTGGTCCGGCTGCGCAGCCGGAGCGAGAAGCTCCGCGATCCAAAGCCTCCGCAGATCGTCTACGAGAATCCGGATCATCCTCGCGTCCGCGAGTCGATCGAACTGGTGCCCGCCGCCATTCGCAGCATCGGCGACCCCTGGAATCAGTTGCTCGCGTTGCGAACTTGGGTGGCTCAATCTTGGGAACATCGCGGCGTCGGCCAGGTGTACACGCCCTGGGATCCGTGGACGATTCTCGATTGGGCCAAGCAGAACCGGGGCCAGGGAAGGGATCAGACAATTGCCATGTGCGTACACTTCGCCGCGCTGTTTACCGCGCTGGCATCGGCCTTGGGGCACCGCGCCCGCTGCGTCGTCATCACCGACAGACTTGATGAGGCCAACGGGCACTTCATGGCGGAGGTCTGGGATGCGGTCCGTCGTCGCTGGGTGCTGCACGACCCGAACTTCGACGTCCATTACGCCGACGGCGAGCCGCTTTCGGCCCTCGATCTTGCCGAGCGATCGCACCAGGGGCGGTCGTTCGAGAAGTGGGTCGTGGCCGGCAAGGGCTTTCCCGATGGGCCGCCACGGCTCTTCGACGCCTTTTGCCACTATTTCGCTTCCGGGCGGAGCTTCCTGCACGTGGGCGTCTGGTCGGCCAACCAGTACGTATCGCACCCGGCCGCGGCCCCGCCCAACCACGGTTCGATCGGCTACTGCGAAACAGAAATTGTCTGGTACAGCCCGCCAGGCATGGACCTGGCGGCCATGTTCCCCTATCGCGTAGACCACCGAACCTATTTCGACCAGGCGCCGTAAGGATGTTCAAGAAGAAGTACGGCCCGCAGATGCCACGACATCACGGTCGCCGCCGGCGGCACCCTCTACGCCTGCGAAGACGACAACCCCTAGCGCAGTTCCTACCTGTGACAAATCCGTCCGTAGGTGCTCCATGAAAGGTTTGGCCGCGATCGACTGGCTGGTGATTGCCGCCTACTTGGTCGGCGTTACGGTGATCGGTTTCTGGAGCGCGCGGAGGGTCCAAAGCGCGACCTCGTTCTTCATCACCGACCGCAAGTTCGGCACCTGGTTCATGATGTTCCTCGGCCTGGGATCCGGGACGCATGCCGACCAGGCGGCCACCGTGGCCTCCAAGACGTTTCTAGTCGGGGTATCCGGCATTTGGTATCAGTGGATCTACCTGTTCCTCTCGCCTTTCTACTGGCTGACCATGGCGCTGGTCCGCCGCATGCGCGCGGTGACCGTGTCCGATTTCTTCGAGCAGCGCTACAGTCACGGCGTCAGTCTGCTCTACGCCGCCCTTGGCATCTTGCAGTTGATCGTGGCCATCGCCCTCATGCTGCGGACGACGGGCGCGATGGTCGAGGCGGTCTCCAGCGGCCAGATTGGTTTCAGCGTGGCCATCGCGGTGATGACGGTGCTGTTCGTTGCGTACGGCGTAGCAGGAGGGCTCACCTCGTCGGTCTACACCGACGTCATCCAGGGGACGTTGACCGTGGTGTTGTCGTTCTTGATTTTCCCCTTCGCGCTGGTGAAGCTCGGCGGGATGGCCGGATTGCGCCAAACGATCGACGACCCGGCCATGTTCATGATGGTGACGCCGGGCGAAATCACCACCTTCTACATTGTGGTGGTTGCCTTCAATGCGTTTATCGGCGCCCTGACGCAGCCTTCTTGCATGCTCATGGGCGCGGGCAAGACGGAGTTTCAGGTCCGCCTGGGGGCCCTCAGCGGCGGCGTGGTGAAACGGATCTGCACGATCGCTTGGACGCTCACCGGCATCTGTGCGATGGCCATGTACGCGGGCCAGGAGATCAACGTCGATCAGGTCTACGGGCTAATGGCCCGCGACCTGTTGCCCGACGTCCTCCCCGGTTTGCTCGGGTTGTTCATCGCGTCGATCCTGGCGTCGATGATGGGTGCGTGCAATGCCTTGATGGTCTCCAGTTCGGCGTTGTGCGTGGAAAACGTCTACCGCCCTTTCTTGGTCAAGAACGGAAGCGACTACCACTACAAGACCGCGGGCCGGGTCGCCTCGGTCCTGGTCGTCGTCGCATCCGTTCTGTTCGCCTACAAGATGGAGAGCATCCTGACCGGCCTGGAGGTGTTCTGGAAGACGGCTGCGATGATGGGCGTGGCGCTGTGGGTGGGAATGTTCTGGCGCCGGGCGACGGCGGCCGGGGCCTTGGCCGGCACCCTGGCCGGTACGGTCGTGTGGTTGTTCACCGAGCCGTTGTTTGCCGGCTACGGCTGGGACTTCAACGCCCACTTCGCCCGGTACCTCCCTTCCTTCATGGTTTTGGAAAGCAAGCTGTCCCTGCCCTGGCAGATGTTGTTGTATCTGGGCGTCAGCTTTCTCGTGCTGGTCGTGGTCAGTTTGTTCACGAAGCAGACCGACCCGCAGCGGCTCGACCGCTTCTACGCCTGCCTGCGCACCCCTGTCTCCGCCGACGAGCCGGAAACCACGCCCTTCCGTCTGCCGCTCGGAGTCGAGCCGGCGCCTCGCCGGGTCCTCATTCCGCATCGCGATTTTGAGGTCCCCATCCCTTCGGCCGTTTCGGTGATCGGCTTCACGGGAGTCAGCTTGTTGGTCGTGCTGCTGATCGTCTTGGCAAAATGGATCTTCAGTCTCGGACAGTGAGCAACTACGAAAACCGCCGAAGGCCATATTGACCGCACGGATCTCCGCATTGGAGATCGAGCAAATCCGCGACAAGACGGAGAAAGTCCTGGACGAACGTTGGACTCGACTTCACCCCGGAACGGCGACAGCCGGTCGGGCAGGACGGGATCATTGGGATATGGTGACAGGGTGGGCGAAGGACGGCGAGAAGGTTTTGAAGACCGGCGGGAGGAGACACCCTCATGAGCACTGCAACGACGGTTTCTGCGCTCACCCGGGAACAGCTCTGCACGGCGTTCCGCGCCGTCGGCCTCGCCGTCGGCGACAGCGTCATTGTGCACAGTGCCTGCAGCACGCTCGATCCGGTCGAGGGCGGGGCGGAGACGATTCTGGACGCGTTGCTGGCGATCCTCGGACCCGAGGGCAACCTGATGCTGCCCACGTTCAACTACACCCGCCCGCTGCCGGAGCCGTACTTCGATCCGGCCCGGACTCCCGGCCGGACTGGCATCCTGCCGGAGACAGGCCGCAGGCGCCCCGGCGCCGTGCGGAGCCTGCATCCCACTCACTCCGTGACGGTGATTGGTCCGGATGCCGAGGCCCTCACCCGGGATCACCTGATGGTCCGGGCCTTCGGTGTGGGCAGTCCGATTGACCGTCTGACGCGGCGGGGCGGTAAGGTGCTCCTGCTGGGCGTAGGCCATACGAGCAATAGCCTGGTTCACCTTGCCGAAGAGTACGCCGGCATCCCCAAGGCGTCCTGGTATGACCCGTTGCCGTACATCAAGCTGCTCTTGCCGGACGGTCGCGTGATCTCGCATCTGCCGGATACGTCGCCGTCGTGCAGTTCCGCCTTTGGCGGGGCCGAGTACGCCCTGCGCCGGCATGGCGAGATCCGCGACTTCCGCCTGGGTTCGTGCAAGTTGCAGCTCATGGCGGGGCAGGACGTAATCCGCCGCGTCGCCGAGACCCTCGCCGAAAAGCCCGATGTGCTGCTATGCACCAACGCCGGCTGCCGGCCGTGTGCGGGGGCGCGGCAAGCGTTGCGCGAGCAAGGACGGATCTAGCGGGAGGCCGTTGTCAGTACGAGCCGACCCGGCCGGCCTCGGCGCGGATCGCGGCGAACGAAGCGGGCGTGAACTCCAGGCCGTTCTCGGCGGCCAGATCGCGGGTGTGACGTACGACCCAGTCTAGGTTCTGCGCCTGGTACGTCTCGGGCTGGCCAAACGGGTTCGTGTTGTGACTGGCGCCGACGATCGTCCGAACCGGCACCTGGCGGATGCCCATCTCGGCGACATGCTCGGAGATCACGGCCCGCAGCTTCTGGCGATCCGGCCCGAGCCGGTCCGGCGGCGTCTCGACTCGCAGGTCGAGCGGCTGGCGGACGGCTTGGTCGTAGTACACGTGCAGTCCCGAGGTCACGGGCACCTCGAACAGGTTCAGGTCGCCGCAGATGAGGTTGGTGTGGCGGCTGGCGTGATGCGCGAACGGCCAGCTCCCGGACCAGTTGGCGGCGAACTCGGGACGGCAGCGGCCGCTGGCGTTGCTGGCCCAGGTGAAGCCCAGCTCCTCACAGACGGCCGGGGTGTCGGCGTTGGCGCTGCCGTAGCAGGCGCGGTAGCCGGTCACGGCGCGGCCCAGGGCCTGTTCGAGGTCCTCTTTTGCGACCCGCAGGGCTTCGCGCTGCTCGGCGCGGGCCATGGCACCGAGCCACGTGGCCTTGTCGCCGGCGAGCCGGCTGTAGCGCAGGCCGTTCAGATGCAGGGCCAGCTCGATTCCGGCGTCGGCGAGTCCGCAATACAGGGAACGCTGATGCCGGGCCACGTCGGGGTAGACGAACAGGCTGGCGCCGGCCCGCACGCCGAGGCCCTCCATCTGGCGGACGAAGCCGCGCACGGACGCCTCGCCGGCCTCCCAAGTCTTCGGGCCGTGGAAGAACGGCTGCCGCTCCGTGCCCTCGGTGTAGGGCGTATTCTTGGGTAGTTCGCAGTCCAAGGAGTAGTTGAAGAACAGCGTGCTCACGATTAGATCCCGTCATGCGTTACGTCGATGTGTGATTTGACCAACTTTTTCTTTCGCGGTCCCTCAGCTTCAGCGCGAGGACATCTGCTGGCCTGCCTCCGAAGCGGAGACGGCTTGTGCGACCTTGTTCAGTGCGTGGAAGAAACCGTCGAACACGGCGGCGATGTCGAGGGCGATCTGGCGCTGCGTCCCGGGAGCCCAGTGCCCTGGGGTCAGGCGCGCAAATTCGAGGGTACAGCGAGCTTCCTCGGCCGTCAGCAGCGCCGGGACAAGCTGCGGCACGACGGCCACGGGGTCTCTTACCGTTTCGCCCGTCGTCATCTCCCAGAACGTGCCGAAGGGGACGTCGAAGAAGCTGCGCTTGAGCCGCCGCAGTTCGTTCTCGATGGGCCAGGTGCTGTCGAAGTGGGCCGGGGCGTGCGCGTAGAACTGCAGACGCCCTTTCATCAGGCGCGAAAAGCGTGCCGACTCGAAGACGCGCACTGCCTGGCTGACCGGCGCTCGGCTCAAATCCGCCTTCCACTGTACCAGGCTCTTCGTCCCCGCTTCGGGCACGACGTCGGCCACCACCGGCGCCAGGCGGCGGCGCAGGGTCTCGAGAGCCGCTTCGAGCCGGTCCTCGAGATGCGTCAGCTCCGGTTCCCCGTAGAGTTCCGGCACCTCGTAATGCCGCTCCACGGCGTCGCGCATCTCGCGGAAGACCGGGTCCGGGAACATCTCGCAGGCCAGACGCACGGATTCCATCTTGCCGGCGACGGGGCGCTGGAGCAGAAGGCACAAGGCCGACTGCAGCGGCGGGCAAAAGTAGTGCATGAAGCGGCTGTGCAGCGGGTACTTGCTCTCGAACTCACGCAGATTCACCGGCGGGTCGATCTGGCGGTCGTAGCGGCCGTAGTAGAGGCAGAACTTCTTGAGGTGGAAGTACTGGTCCTGGATGTCCCACGGCCGGCCAGCGAGGTATTGCTCGGCGGCGGTCAGGCGCGCCGGGGCCTCGGTCCGGTAGAAGGTCCACTGCGGGTACTCGGCATAGTACATCGCCGGGTCCGTGAGTTCGGTCCAGGTCAGGTTGATGCCGGGCAGGTGTTCGAGGTTGCGCGCCCAGTGCGGGTAGCGGCGGCAAAGGTCCAGATGCACCTCACCGACGGCGACGGACATGTCGCACCAGTCCTGGACAGTCATGCCGTCGTCGAGGATGAAACGCGTATCGTAGTCGCTCAGCCCCGGGATGAGGTCCTCGAACCGCCACTTGGCAGCAATGGCGGCGATGCGCGGCACTCGCTGGCGGCACTCCTCGTAGTAGAGCGTGTAGAAGCGCGCGAAATCGTTCGGTGGCTGGGGCGCGAAAACGATCATTTCCGACGCCTTCTGGGTCATGGTTATGCCGCCCTCAAAGCGTGATGGAGAACGTTCGCCACACCGTTCTCCTTGTCGATCGTCGAGGCGAAAATGTGAGATCTCGCTCGTCGTCTTGGCTTGGTGTCCTTTTCGTTCTTGATGTTTGAGGTGATTCCATACCTTTTCGTCGGGATTCCAGTCGGGCAGTTTTCAAAGACCAGAACCCCAACGCTGCCAGAGACTTGCGCGGATGCCAACCATTGTAGTACATGCGGTAGACGCCGTCATCCTTGAAGATGCAGTGAAACCCGGCGTGGTTGCCCTCCCGGGGCCGATCATGAGATTTGTTTCCGACGACAGGAGACGAGCATAGCCGGGAAACCCTGGTGAAACAAGCGGGCAGCGGAGCCCGTGGCCGGCGAGTATCGGACAGTGGACCTCGGCCAGCTTCCGCCGAACTCCAGGCCGAGGCGGGGATTGACGGACCAGCGCCCGCCACAACTCCGCACGGTCGATGTCGTCGAGGAAATAGAGAATTTTCTCTGCGTGCTGAGCATTTCCGCCGCACAACTGAAGAATATTCTCACCCATGCGGTATCGCGCCAAAACCGTGGGAGGAGCGCGTTGATGCTTGGAGTCCACGCGGATTCTCGCCAAGCGTTGCTGCGAGATATAATCGCGTGCAATCCTTGGCACATCCTGCGGCCGCAAGCGGCTCCAGTCATCATGTCCCAACCAACTTCCCTGGCGGCGGATCTCCTGATCAAGCCACGGCAGATCCTCGTCGGGAGTAACCCCAACAAGTCGGTGGATCGCTTCTGACGCTGCAACGGCCACACCTCGGTGGGAGGGGAGCAGGTACGGCACTGCCGCGCAGTCTCCTGTCTCCGCAAGCCGGGCCATCGCCTCACAAATCGGCCCCCGGTCAGCTCGAAGGCGCTGCCACAGACTGGGCGACGCCCGAAGCTGGCCGAGCAGTCGGTAGGTTTCCGGGGACAGCCGTCTCATATTGATTTCTCCCACCCGATCCGAGCGTACTTTTTTCGGCTCCCGCCTCGCTTTGCTCATGTACCAGCCGCCGTTGACGTTGATCGTTTGGCCCGTGATGAATCCGTTGCGGGGCGAGCATCACCACCACGTCGGCTATCTCCTCGACCGAGCCGAATCGCCCGGCTGGAATGAGATCGGCCCGCGCCTTCGGGTTGCTCGTGACCATCTCGGTCTCGATCAAGGCCGGAGCGATGGCATCCACCGTGATGCCTTCTCTGGCCAAAAGCTTCGCGTAGGAGTGCGTCAGGCCAAGAATACCGGCCTTGGAAGCGGCGTCGGCCCTGATCGCCGCGGCCCTGCGGCCGAGACGCTCAATCTCGGCACACGTCTGTCCTGCATCAGCTTCCCGCGATCGGTAGTCGACCGCCACGTCGGCTCCCGCCTTCGCCAGCGCTACGGCCACGGCTTTGCCGATACCGCGGCTGGCGCCGGTCTCCAGGGCAACCTTGCCGGTCAGATCATCGAGCATCGCTGCTGCCTCCTTGAACTCTTTCCATGGACCTACGATGTCGGCGGCCCGATGGAAAGCACGAGATAGACTTTACCTGTAGCTTACTTGTGGTCTGCGGCGTGTACAATCGGCGGGCCGGATGAGGTTCAGCGCCCATGGCCGGTTGGAACAAGCGGAGGATGGGGCGAGCAGAAGTGGCGATCACTGGGAGGCAGCTTGCCGCCGGAGCAAGGGCGGCTGAAGACGTTGTCAAGCTCTCCAATTGGGGCTCAGCGAGGTGGGGGCGGGCGATGGTACGTCGACGGACTTCGCTGGGCCAATTGAATTGGGACACTTGGGACGCTTTCTCACAGGGATAGGACCGGCGTGCCGGTCAAGGATGTGCATTTTCCCGAACTGCACGACGAGCCGGTGGGTCGGCGCGGTCTGCTGGTTGGTCTCGGCGATGATGCCGTATTCACGATCGACCCGGCCGACAATCGTGCGCAGATCCTGGCCCGCCATAGATCGCTCAA
>JABWBD010000563.1 GCA_013360685.1 Pirellulales bacterium | reverse complement strand
CCCGCCGTAAACGGCGGGCCTCCACCGCCTGCGGCGGAAAAACGGCCATGAATGGCCGTACCACGCAGGCGTGACGTTATACAAGTTGTGGGTAATGACAAGGGCAGGAGCCGGCGGGGCTGGAATGGTAAGGCGAGCGGCAGGTTCAAATCTACCGGCGACTTCGGCTACGGGTAAGTCATTTTCTGCCGCTCGCCTAAAGGCTATTCAGGATCATCGGCAGAAATCACCGCAGCCGCTACTCGCCCTTGTCCTGCCCGATCGCCAAGGCGTAGGCGGTGGCGTGGGTGCGGCAATGGGAAATCGAGACCAGCAACTGGGCAAGTCCGAGCTTCTCGACGACGTCGCGGGCCCCGCCGCGAAAAGCGACCGTGGGTTTGCCGCCGGGCTCGTTCTGGATTTCGATATCGCGCCAGCTTATCCCCTGCACCCAACCGGTTCCCAAAGCCTTCAGAATCGCTTCCTTGGCAGCCCATCGGCCCGCATAGTGCTGCGTGGACTGCTTGCGATTCTGACAATAGCGGACCTCTTCCGACGTGTAGACGCGGTTGATGAACAGCTCGCCGTATCGCTCGATCATCCTGGCGATCCGCAAGCATTCGGTGATGTCGGTCCCGATTCCGATGATTCGCATGGCCGTCGCCAGTCTACGGTTTTGCGTCCTCGTCGTCCTGTTGCGGCGCCGGGCTCTCCTGCCGGCTCTGGTCGAGAAACCGGGTAACCCGGTCGCGAACCTGTGGCGAAAGCCAGGTCTTGCCCTCTGCAGGATCGCCGCGGGAGTTCTCCCAGAACAAGAGCAAGCCGGTGGGACCGCAGGCACTCTCGCAGTGGATCAAACGGTAGCGGACCCAGGCCGGCTCTTCAGGCATTTCCACGCCGGCCAACGACGCCAAAGCCTGCCCGGCGCCGGAGGGCAATCGGCCGCTGCGGGTCGTGCGATACCAACTCCGGCATCGGCCGCAGTACGGCTGGCGAATCGCCGGGACGACCATGGCAACGGCCGCGACGGCCAGCAACAGAGCGTCGACGATCCAGGTCAGCCAGGCGATTGGACCGCGGGCCACATACCCTCCAAGGTTCAACTCGCGTCCGCGAGCGGCCTGCCATCGCAGGTATTCCACGAAGTCCGAAGGCGGGACCGGCAGCCGTCCCTGGGTCAGTTCGGGAAAGAGGGCCTGCGCCCGGCGAAACGTCTTGGCTTCTTCGCGCATTTGCCGGACCTGGCTCCAATAGGCGACGTAGTGCTGACCGGCGGCCGCCACCGTGATCGCCAGCACCAGGCCCGCGATGATGGTGGGACGATTGCCTACCTGTCCCACGCGTATCATCCCGACGGTCAGCGCTCCCAGCGCCACCCCCACCAAGAGCGGAAAGAGAATGATCGGAGCGAAGTAATCTGCCCCGATGACCGCTCCCCAGGCGACGACACCCCCCAAAACCGCGCACGCGGGCAGCCAAACAACTAACCGCGTCCACTGCAGGGCAGGAGCCGCAGGTGGTGGCATCCGATTGAGTTCAAGTTCTTGCTCCTCCATACCCTTATGCTAGCCGAATTCCTTGTCGCTGACGACGGTTCCGCAAGCAACGGTCGGAAAAATCCCCCTCCTCCAGCCTATCGAACGCGGTTTGAACGGGGGCCATTATCGCGGCCTAGGAGGGCCGGCGGTTGCAGAGAAGGTGGTTCAGCGGGAGGCGTTTTCCGAATTGGCGA
>JABWBD010000016.1 GCA_013360685.1 Pirellulales bacterium | reverse complement strand
TGTCCGACAGCCGTCGCGATATAATCTTCGCAGGCATCGCGTCCCCCTTCGCGCCGGGAAATCCGGAAAAATCAGCCTTTTCCAGACAGACACTAGTTACCCGTTTGCCGGTACAACAGCGCCAGGTTGTTCACGATTCGAGCAAACTCGGGGTGGTCATCGCCTAACGCCTCGCGTTGGATTCGCATGGCCTGCCGATAAAGCGGTTCAGCCGCCCCGTAGTCACCCATCTCACGGTACAACTCAGCGAGGTTGTTCAAGCTCATGGCGAACTCCGGGTGGTCTTCGCCAAGGGCTTTACGGCAGATGTCGAGGGCTTGCTGATAAAGCGGTTCGGCTGCTGCGTAGTCGCCCCTCGACTGATACAATGCTGCTAGGTTGTGTAAGCTGGTGGCGAACTCAGGGTGATCGTCGCCAAGGTGCTCCTGAGCCAAGTCTCGCGCTTGAACGACAAGGACCATTGCCTCCTGGTAACGGCCTTGCTGACTCAACTGCATCACTCGACCGTTTAGCTGTGCGACCTGTTCGTGGTACTTGCTGCTGCCACTGCCGACTGGGGCCAGGCGACAAAAACGCTGCTCGATCTCGGCCAGTTGGTGTTCCAGACAATCGGCTCGCTTTGCCAGGCAGGCATCGAGTTGCCTCCGTGCTGCTTCGGGCTGCTGCAAACTGAGTAGCCGCCAATAAGTGTAGTAGTGGGCCTGGCATCGCTGCACGTCGTCCTGGGCCGCCTCGGCGGCATCAGCAGGCTTCGCGCGGCCGAGCGTGAGGCGAAGGAGGAGGTCCTCCCACGGATAACCCGCCGTTGCTTCCAGCACCTTCGGTGTAAGGTGATGAAGAAGGTCCATCTGCCCAGACCGCTGAAGACTGATTAGAAGCACCTGCAACAACTCGTGCGTCGCCCCCGATGGCATCAGACCGAGGGCTTGTTGAGCACTGCCCGCGTAGTCGCGGTTCGCGAAAGCCTGCGCGCACCGCTGGAAACCTTGGGCATCCAGCATGAGTCTCTCCTATAGTATCAGCCCGACCGAGGTCTTTCGGAGTCTTTCGATTTTTCGACCGCCATCGCCGTGCGAACCATCGCGACAATGGGTCCCAGGAGCAACCGGGCGGCCTTCTTTCGCATCGACGATCGCGACAGCCAAGCCGCCACCGCAGGGGACACTCGGCAATACGAAGTCACGAACCGCCTGCCTAGCGAATTGCCCATGAGAACTCGGTCTCTGTAGCGGCGCAGCAGATCGAGTTCCGGCGCGTGTGTAGGGTAGACGGCGGTAGCAATAAAGCAGCCTGCATCCGCACCACCACGCGCTGTGACACCAGATGGTTTCCTGGAAATGAGCTGTCGGTTCCCCATTCGGAGATCGGTCGCAATTAGGAATCGCTCCACGGGATCAGCAAATCCAATGTTGGCATCCTCGAACGATGCTGGACCGGAACCGGGGGGAGCGAAGCCTCCGTTGGTTTCATACCAACGCTTAGCGTATTCACAGGCATCCTCTCGATCGACAGTGAATAGGTCGATGCACTTGTCACAAATCATCCAGGGCGTTGGCGATGCGATAGACTGGAATACGAGGTCGGCCTTCTGGTGTGCGATGTTTGCATTCTGCTCCGGGCTTCGGTAGCCAGCATCGAATCGTAATCCGGCAGCACTGAATGCTCCCGCCCAATACGCATCCGACCCGACTACCTGTTTTGTGGTGAGTAAGAATGCACCGCCAGCGAACTCCCTCCCACACACGTCACATCTTCCCTTGTAGACGGCTGGTGGTGGCGTCTGCGGCGTGGATGGGCAGGGCGGCATTCCTGGCTTTGCGGGTCGCGGTGCCGCCAGTGTCTCGGGAACAGCCTCTGCGACTATTGGCTCTTGTTGGAGTAGTGCTGGCCGCGATAGTGGAGGGGCGGGAGACGTTTGCGAGGCTTTGGGAGGAGACCTCGGCTGTTCTACCGGTGGCTCTGGGAGAAGGCTGCCCACTTGAAACAAGGTGCCACACTTCGGGCATTTCACCGGCTTGCCCACCGCTGCATCGGGCGCACTGAACTTCCCTCCGCAGCCGGAACACTGGACAGCGATTGCCATTGCAATGCCCTCCTCATCTTTTGTATGGACGACCCGACCACCAATCAGGGGTGCCGCCAACTGGAAGGCGAGCCGCCGATGGCCGGCATCAGGCGCTCATCGCACGATTGCTCGCCTCACCAGACCGAATCTCGTCCTGACGCCACCGCCTCTCCCTATGTCATTAAGGGGCATCCCTCGGCCCCGATCACAAACAATCTGCCCTGTTCTATGAAAAGTCGTTGGCAAATGCGCCTCGCCGCGGACCCTCAATAACGCCAAGTGGCCCGCATTGCTGCGCCGTCTTTCGCCGGCATCCCAGCAGGACCTCGGCAACCAGTGGACCGAGGAGGGCGACACGCTCTGCATCGATCAAGTCATCGACGGCCAGCTCTTCGGCCGAGTTCGGCTTGGTGAAGAACGAGGCCCAAATGCATGTGCCGACCAACACCCAGTCTTGCATGACGCGTCCGTTACTGTGGAGGTTCTGTCTCGCTCAACTCCAACGACTCCAATTCTCTCCAGTTGTCCTCGAAATCGATTTTCCCACTGGCGGTTTTCAATTCCCGCAAGCCTGCGATTCGCAAATACTCCCGGGCGGCCTTGCTGACGGCTTCAGCATCGTCATCGACTCTGGTAGTTTCCCTGATTTGAGCGATCTCATCAGAGCTCATTCGCATTCCCAGCCCTGGCGGTAGGTCTTTCGGATGAACCGATCGGCCTCGGGGCAATTGGTGGCTTTGAGGTTTTCGGGGTCCCACTGGAGCTTCTTGCCGGCCCGGAAAGCGACCGTGCCCAGCAGGTTGTGCTCGACCAGTGCGCCGGAGTAGTCGAAGTTGCAGAGCGTCGGTTCGCCGGTCTTGCAGGCGTTTAGCCACTCCTGGTGGTGTCCCGGCGATGGAGCAATGGAAGGCGGCGGCGCCTTGAAGTCCTTGAAGTCAGCCTCGGGCAGCAAGAGGTACCTGCGGTAGTCGGCCACCAGGATCCCCTTGTCGCCGACAAACATCGTCCCCAGGTGCCATTTCGTGAGATCGACGCCTTCGGGCGACTTGGGCCATTGCTTGCCGTCGTACCAGGTGAGTTTCACCGGCGCGCGGCTGCCGCGGGCCGGATGCTCCCATCGCACGGTCAGGTAATCGGGGTAAGTCTCGGGCCGGACCGGCAGCGGCCCTTCGGCTTCGACCGTCGTGGGATGCTGCAACTCGAGGGCCCAGAACGGCAGATCGATGATGTGGCTCCCCATGTCGCCCAACGCGCCGTTGCCGAAGTCCCACCAGTTTTGCCACGAGATCGAGCGTTTCTCGAAGTAGCAGGGGTGATAAGGTCGCGAGGGCGCGGGGCCCAGCCAGAGGTCCCAGCGCAGACTGGTGGGAACCGGCGGAATTTCCTGCGGCCGACTGCGAGGCCCCTCGATCCCCTGCTCCACCCAGGAGTGCGCCTCGCGCACGGGCCCGATCGCGCCGGACCGGATCAATTCCACGACGCGGCGATAATTCTCGCCGGCATGGATCTGGGTGCCCATCTGGGTCGCCACTTTCATCTGCTTCGAGGTTTCCCGCATCAGGCGGGCCTCGTGGACGGTGTGGGCCAGGGGCTTCTCGCAGTAGACGTGCATGCCTCGTCTCATGGCCGCGAGGCTGGCCGGCGCGTGGGTGTGTTCGGTCGTGCTGACAACAACGGCATCGATCTCCTTCTGGTCGAGCATCTTGCGCCAGTCGATGTAGGTCTTGGCCTTGGGATGCTTCTTGGAAGCTTCAGCCAGGAAGTTCTCGTCCACGTCGCAGAGGGCGACGATGTTCTCGCTTGCCACCGCATCCATATTGGCCGCACCGCGGCTGTGGACGCCGAGCATGCCGATGTTCAGCTTGTCGTTGGCCGAGCGGCCCCGGGCTACGGCGAAGGAGCCGGCGATCCAATAGCCGGTCCCGGCGAGAGCGGACGACTTGAGAAACTCGCGACGATTGCTGGTGCGACTCATCTTTCGCTCCTCGTTTGGTGAATAGAGCGCCCGAGGTGGTTCCGGCCGCGGACTGCGGGAGTCAGGCTAGCTCGCCGGGGCGGCCCCGTCAAGCGGTTGCTCGCCCGAGGACCGTCGCCGTAGAATAGCTGGCGGTCGGCAGGCCGTGGGTGTCGCAAGAACCGTAGCAGGCATGCTCCGCCCTGCCGTTCGCAACATATGGCATCAGGCACCCTCCGCCGTCCCGCGGCGGACGGCACGGCGGAGCGTGCCTGCTACTTTGAAGACTGCCGGTGGAGAATAAGGTCAACATGAGACAACGAAGCACGGGTAATCCCGCTGTCCATTGGGCGATCATTCTGCTTGCGTTGCAGCAGGCGGCTGCCGCGGTCGGTGAAGACCGAACGATGAAGATTGTGGTGTCTCCAGCGATCGGCGCACGCGCGACGTACGGGGTCGAGCAGCTCCAAGCGGCTTTGCAGCGGTTGGGATACCGGGTCGATGTCGAGCGAGCGGCGGGATTGGAAACGCCCGCCGGCGCCATTCGCGTCGGCACAGCCTCCCAGAGCGAGGGCTTTCGCAAAATGCTGGGCGGCCAGACCGAAACCGAGGAAGGATTTGCTTTGGCGATTCGGCCGGACCGCTCTGCGGTCGTCGCCGGCGCCGGCGATGCCGGCGCGCTGTACGGCTGCCTGGAACTGGCCGAGCGGTTGGAGGCTGCGGCCGGGCAATTCCCCGAACCGGCGGAATTTCGCGATGCTCCCAAGTTGCGGCTGCGAGGGCCGTGCCTCGGCCTGCAACGGCCCGAGCCCGGCATGGACGGTTCGCGTTATGACTATTGCTATCTTCCCGAGACATTTCCGTGGTTCTATGACCGTGCCGTCTGGATCAAGTACCTCGATCTCCTGGCCCAGCACCGGTTCAACGCCGTCTATCTCTGGAATGGGCACCCATTCACGTCGATCCTGAAGCTGCCCAAGTACCCGGACGCTCAAGAGGTCGCCACGCCGCAGTTGGAGGCGAACATCGAGCTGTTTCGATGGCTGACGGCCGAAGCGGACCGCCGCAATATTTGGATCATCCAGAACTGCTACAATATCCATATTTCGCACGCCATGGCCCGGAGCCGCAAACTTCCTTTCGCACATCGAAAGCCCAGCCCGCTGGTGGACGAGTACATGGCGTATTGCATCGGGCAGTTCGTGCGAGAGTACCCTCACGTGGGATTGATGATGTGCCTGGGTGAGGATCTCGACGACCGCTACGATGTCGACTGGTACACGCGCGTCGTCATCCCGGCGGTCCGAGGCTCGCTGCAGGATGGGCAGCCTTTGCCGCCGCTGGTTGTGCGGAGCCATTCGACGCCGATTTTTGAGCTGCTCGGCGCGGCCAAGCCGCTTTATCCCAATCTGTACGTCGAATCGAAATACAACAACGAGACGCTGGCCTCGGACGAGGTCGGCGGCGGAACCGATCCGGTCACCACGCGGCACTATGCATTCGAGAAAGACGGGGACGGGCACCGGCGCCTCGCCCAAGAGGCGTTTCTGGTCACCAACATCCACTGCGTGGCCAATCTCGAACCGTTCCGCTGGGGCTCGCCCGACTTCGTGCGTCGCGCGGTCCGCAGTTGTGTCGGAACCGGCGTGAAGGGATTGCACCTGTATCCCTTGCGCTACTGGGAATGGCCCTATTCCGCCGATCGGGCCGAGCCTCGGCTGCTGCAACTCGAGCGCGACTGGATCTGGTTTGCCGGTTGGGCTCGCTATGCGTGGAATTGCGACCGCGACCAGGCGGCCGAAGAGGCTTTCTGGACCCGCCAGTTCGCCGCAAAATACGGCTCGCCGGAAGCGGGTCGGTTCCTGCTGGATGCCTACGAGCGGAGCGGAGAGGTGATGCCGCGGGTCGTCCGCTCCTTTGCGGTTACAAGCGAGAACTATCTGGCGAGCACGCTGGGACAGACGCTTCCGCAACTGTTTGCGTCCAAACGGTGGTACTCGCCGCCCGGCGAAACGGTCGCCCAGTACGCGGAAAACGAGGCTGCCGGCCGGACGCACCTGCCGGAGAACCCGCTCGCGGCGGCGGAAAGCCTGGTCCGCGACGGCGAAGCCGCCCTGGCCGCGGCCCGTAAGGCACAACCGCTGGTGACCCGAAATCAAGCGGAATTCGAACGCGTGTTGTCCGACACGGAGGCCGTCCGGCTGGTGGCCCACTTCTACCGCCACAAGGTCTCGGCCGCGGCCGACGGATTGACGTTCGTGCGTACTCGCGACCTAGCGCGGCTCGAGCGGTGCGTGGCGGAACTCGCCCGATCGGTGGAGGTCTACCGCGAGCTGGCGGCGCTTTGCGGCCGCGCGTATCTCGATTGTGCCGGACGGCACGATCCGGGCCGCCGCTATCCCTATCCGGCGCCGAAGTACCTCGTCTGGAGCGACGTGCTTCCGGAGTTCGAGGCGGAACTGGCGTTGGTTCGGCGAAACGCTGAAAAGGTTCTCAAAGACCGCCAGGCTGTCTCAACTCGGGAGCTTTCCGAAACCTTCTTCACCGAGCCGATCCGTTGATTGCGGTCTGAAAACCATATTGAGAAAGCGGGCCTATGTCTGACACGACCCACGACCCCGATCGCGGCGAAGCTGCCCAGCCGGTTGTCTCCGTGAACCGTGAGGATTCCGAACTGCCGATCGCCGGATTCCGCGGGACGCCGGAAGAAATCGAACGGCAGTGGTATGAGCAGGTGTACCGGGGCCGAGGCGACAGCATGGCCCAACTGACCTGGCGCGCGGTCCTGATGGGCTCGGTCCTGGGCGGGGTGCTTTCGACCACCAATCTCTACATCGGGCTGAAGGCCGGCTGGGGCTTCGGAGTGGCCATCACCGCATGCATCCTCTCCTACGCGATCTGGACCACGCTCTACAAACTCGGGCTGGCCAGGACCGAGATGACGATCCTGGAAAACAACTGCATGCAGTCCACGGCCAGCTCCGCCGGTTATTCGACCGGCGGCACGCTCGTGTCGGCCTTCGCCGCCTACATCCTGCTCAACGGCCAGTCCCTGCCGGTGCCGATCCTGCTGGGCTGGGTGTTTTTCTTGGCCGTGATGGGCGTGACCATGGCGATTCCCATGAAACGCCAGATGATCAACATCGAACAGCTTCGTTTTCCCAGCGGGATCGCCGCCGCGGAGACCCTGCGGGCGCTCCACGCGCATGGCGAGAAAGGCGTCCGATCGGCCCGGGCCTTGGGGATCGCCGGGATCCTGGCGGCGCTCAGCCAATTCCTGACCGATGGGCTGAGGCTCGTCAGCGCGCGGCTGGAGCCCTATTCGATCGGCAACCTGATGGGAAAACTGAACGAGGCGATTCTGGGCGAGGCGTGGATCGGCCGAACGGTGATGCTCACCTGGGATCCGATCTTTCTGGCGGCGGGCGCCCTGACCGGCCTCCGCGTGGCCGCGAGCATGTTGCTGGGCGGGACGCTCTGCTGGATGGTGTTTGTTCCCGTCCTGCAGCAGGGCATCACCAACGCCTCCGGGTTTCGCGACGTGGTGCAGTGGACCCTGTGGGGCGGCGTCGCCTGCATGGTCACCTCCGGATTGCTCTCCTTCGGCATGCAATGGAGAGCGATGGTCCGGGCGATGAGCAACCTCTCCGCGATGTTCTCGCGGGCCGGCAGCCAGACCCAAGGGGAAATCGAGGCCATCGAAACCCCAATCTCCTGGTTCCTTGCGGGCCAGATTGTTTCCCTGGTGGCCTTGGGCTGGCTGGCGCACGCGACATTTGCCATGCCGTATTGGCAGAGCGCCGTGGCGGTGCTGCTCTCGTTCTTCCTGGCGCTGGTGGCGTGCCGTGTAACCGGCGAGACGGATACCACGCCGGTCGGCGCCATGGGCAAGGTCACCCAGCTCATTTTCGGCGTGCTCCATCCGGGCAACATGAACGTGAACCTGATGAGCGCGAACATCACGGCCGGCGCCGCCACTTCCTCGGCCGACCTGCTGACGGATCTCAAGAGCGGCTACCTGCTGGGGGCCAACCCGCGCCAGCAGTTTCTGGCCCAGTTTGCGGGGATCTTTGTGGGGACCGTGGTGACGGTATTCTCCTTCAGCGTCATCGTGCCCGACGCTTCGGTCCTCGGGTCGGACCAGTTTCCCGCCCCGGCCGCGCAGACGTGGAAGGCCGTGGCCGTGGCGCTGAGCCGAGGGCTGGAATCGCTGGGCCCGGTGAAGACGTGGTCGATCGCGATCGGCGGGCTTGTGGGAATCGTGCTGCCGCTGTTGGCAAAGATGTTTCCCAAGCACGAGCAATGGATCCCGTCCGCGGCCGGTCTTGGTCTTTCTTGGACTTTCCACTGGTACTACAGCCTGCTGTTCTTCGCCGGCGCGGTGATCGGATACGCCGTGGAGAAGAAACGGCCGAAATGGGCCGAGCAGTACACGTTCCCGGTCGCCTCGGGCATTATTGCCGGCGGTTCGCTCATGGGCGTGGCACTGATCTTCTGGGAGAACGGCCCGGAGATGGTTCGGCAGTTTCTTGGGCTGGGGCGATGACATTGGTGTGCTTCCCAGGGGTGGTGTTTTCTCGTTACCGAGTATCGAGGTGTCGTTATGAAGCCGACTGTTCTTGCCGCGATAGCCTGCGTCTCGCTCTTCTCCGCGGTCTCGCACGCCGCGGATCCGCCGAAGCCCAACATCGTCCTCGTGCTGGCGGACGACATGGGCCACGGCCACGTGAGCTGTCTGAATCCACGGTCGAAGGTCTCCACGCCAAATACCGACCGCCTCGCCCGCGAAGGGATCACCCTGACCGACGCCCACAGCGGGTCCGCTGTCTGCTCGCCCACGCGCTACGGGCTGCTCACGGGGCGCTACGCCTGGCGGACGCGGCTGGTGCGCGGCGTGCTCGGTCCCTACGATCCGCCGCTGATTGAAAAGGACCGGCTCACCCTCCCGGAGCTCTTGCGGCGCCGCGGCTATCACACGGCTTGCGTGGGGAAGTGGCACTTGGGCTGGGATTGGCCGCGCGAGGGCAAGGGCGATCCGGACTTCACGCAGCCGATCGCCGGCGGCCCCACGACGCGCGGCTTCGACGCCTATTTCGGGACCGACGTGCCCAACTACCCGCCCTACTGCTTCCTCGAAAACGATTGCACGATCGGCGACCCGACCAGCCGCAAAACCGAGCAGAACCTCGACGGCCGCCCCGGCCCCATGTTGCCCGGCTGGAAATTCGACGAGATCCTGCCGCAATTGGCTGAACGCGCGGCGGCATACATCTCCGAACGTTCCAAGGCAAAGCAGCCTTTCTTCCTCTACTTCCCGCTCACGTCGCCCCACGAGCCGATCGCACCTTCGAAACCCTTCCGCGGCAAAAGCGGCCTGAACGGCCTGGCCGACTTCCTTCTTGAAACGGATGCGGTCGTCGGCCGGGTGCTCGAGGCCATCGATGCCGTCGGCGCCGCCGGCAACACGCTGGTGATCTTCACGGCGGACAACGGCTCGTCAATGTATACGGGCGGCGAGGAACTCCGCCGCAAAGGCCACGAGCCCAGCGCAGAGTTTCGCGGCTTCAAGGCCAGCATCTACGAGGGCGGTCATCGGGTGCCTTTCTTCGCGAGATGGCCGGGAAAGATCGCGCCGGGGAGCTCGTCCCAGGAGACGATCTGCCTGACCGACATGGTCGCCACCGCCGCAGCCATCGTTGGAACAACCCTGCCGGACGACGCGGGAGAAGACAGCTACAATGTTTTGCCGGTATTGCTCGGACAGGAGAGGAAAGGCCCGGTTCGCGAAGCGACCGTGCATCAATCCGCGTCCGGGCAATTGGCGATCCGCCAGGGGTCTTGGAAGCTCATTCTGCCGCCCGCCGTCCAAAATGCCGGCGCGGGCCGCCGCAACGAACCGGCGACCGCCGAACTGTACAACCTGTCGGAAGACGTGGCAGAGACGAAAAACGTCTACTCCGAGCAGCCTGAAGTCGTGGGCCGTCTGACGGAACTTCTTGAGCAGTACCGGCGGACCGGACGGAGCCGACCGTGACGCGCAAGTATTACCGAGGAAAGCAGACTTTCAAATCGGACAGCGCCGTCAAGACCACCTCGGGTTCGATCCCGTCCACGCGCGGATCGCCGTCGCGCCGGCGCAAGCTGCGCGCGTCGCCGGCGAACAGTCCCGGCCGGAATCCGAGCCGAACGGCCGGCACGACGTCGTGCAGCATATCGTTGCCAATGTAGAGCACCTCCGCCGGCTCGATGCCGCGAGCGGCAAGGGTATCGGCAGCCATGCGGAACATCTCCGTTCCTGGCTTGGCCAGCCCATACTCGTAGGAATAGTACTGAAGCGCCGGATTGAATCCCCATGCTTCGGCACGGTGCCCGAGCAGGGCTGGAAACAGCTCTCGTGTATAGAACTGGGCGTTGCTGATGATCCCCATGGCAAGCCGGCGTGAGCGAAGTTGCCGGAGACAGTCGGTCAGCCCCGGCATCGGCCAGACGGGATTCGCCCTCGCTTCGAACTCGACCGCCAGTTGCCGAAGGTCTACCCGTGCAGCCGTCTCATGCTCGTCCGTGCCCTTGCCGGCCAGTTGCCCGACAACAAATCGCCAGACCTCAATGATATCGACCTCCGGGTGCTCGATCCCTTTGCGTCGGGCCTCCATGTGCAACTGCTCAATCCGCCCGACCAGCAACTCGAGCCCATCGGCCGGGGACAACGTTGTGGAGATCCGCACTGCGGCCAGCGCCCCGGCGAAAGCCGTCTCGCAGGTCGCCGGGCGCGCAGTCCCGACCTCACCGCTGCCGCTGGTAAACAACGTGCCGTAAACATCGAACAAGACCGCTCGAACGCCCTCCAGGAGGGGCAGACGCGGCTTCTCAGCGGTAGGTGTTGGAGAAATCGGCTTTGACTGCCGCTTGAGGATCTCGCTGTAAAGGTAGGACATGTCCGTATTGTACCGTATATTTCGTGGCGCGGTTCAAGAAACCCGGGCTGATGCTTCAAGCGCGGATCATTCGGAACCGATTGAAGTCGAGGAACCGATCCAGAATTCGTTCCGGCGATTCCAGCGGAGCAGGCCGCTCTTCTTGCGGGACCGTGGCAAAAAGACGCCGATAGATCGCAAGCAGTCGCTTTCCGCTGGACGCCAGCGAAAACCGCTCCTCAATCCGGTCGCGGTTCCACTCGATTCGTTTTGCCGCTCCGACGGGAACGATCGAAAGGGCCGATTCGACCCTGGGATTGGATCCAAACAGCCGCAGGCGGTTGTGCTCCGATTCGCAGGCCGTCTCCAATACGCGCCGCTGAAGCGGTTCATCGAGATCGCCGAAATCGACGAGATCCTCTTGGGCTTTCTCGCGGATCCAGCGCGTCAAGTCCGCCGGCGCCGGACGCCCGTAGGCCGCCAGCGCACGTCCGTAAGCCTCCGCCAAGCCGGCGCGGAACCGCTCGCGACCGACCCAGTCCATCGGGACCAGCAGCCGCGGCTCTAACAGACCGAGTTGCACTCCCGCCTGGACGAAGTCGATCGTGATCTCCGGCAGGTCGCGGCCGACCAGGGCGTTGCCGGTGAGCCATGCCTCGAGAAACACCATGCCGAAGCCTTCGGCGACGCTCGTGGTCAGCATCAGATCGGCCGCGCTGAGGTTCTCGGCAAAACTCAATGCCCCGGGGGCGCCCACCTCAAAACAGGCGGGCAAGCCCAATTCCTCAGCCGCCCGCTTCCAAGCCGAATAGACGGGGATTTCGGCTGGATTCAGCGGCGGCAACGTCAGCCCCACGAACGTGCCGGCCGGCGCCAACCGGCTGTAGAGCAGCGCCTCGCCGACGTTTTTTCTCCGAATGCAGCGGACCGGATAGAGGATGAACCGTTGATCCGGATCGATCCCGAATTGTTCCGCCAGCTTTCTCCTGGCAAGCTCTCGCGGAGGGAGGCTGCCGGTCTTCGTCACCGGATTGGGCAAGAAATGGATCCGGTCGGTGTCGGTCCCGGCGTCGCGCAGGATCTTGAGGTCGCGGGTGTTCAACACGGCGTAATGGATGTGCCGTGCCTGAGGGTACAGCGAACCATGCCAGGCGGCCGGCGGCGCCCCGCCGGCCATGCGCTCGGAGAACTGCCGGAAGTTGTCGGGGCGAAGATCCTCGGCGAAATCGTGGATTTCAAGCAGAAGCCGGTAACCTCGCTCCGCAAGCAAGCCGAGCGCGGCGGGAAGCGCGACGTTCTTGCCCACGGAGTGGTTATGGGCATGGACCACGGTGCTCTTCGGCGACAGCCCCAGCCGGGAAAGGGCGGCGGTTACCTGGTCCGCCAGAGAGCCGGCCCCACATGCGTTGGTTTCGCGGACGGAGTCGTAGTCCAGCGCGGGGACCTCGTGAAGACTCAGGCGGATCCTCCGGAGTTGCCGGGGCAAATCCTCGTTCCAGCCCTCGCGGCGCCCTCCGTAGAGAATGGCCGCTCGCCAGGTTTCGCCGGCAGTCGCCGCCGTGTCCAAGGCGCGAAGCTGGTTCTCGATGACCCGGGCCACCCCGCCCCGGTTCAAGTGGTGGTGGAGAATCGCAAGATTCATCGCAAACCGACGGCCTGTTCCTGGGGTTCCTCTTGCGGATGGAACTTCTGACGATAGGATTCCACCTCGATGATGGGCTGCCGCTCGATCTCCTCAATGGCATACTCAAGCTGGCGGTATCGGCCGTCGCTGATCTCGAACTGCCGCATGATCGTGGGGAGTTCCCGCTCCAACCGGATACGGTCCTCGCGCTCGAGCCGCGAGAGGAAGGTCCGCAGAATGCCGAACGCCATTCGTCCCAGGGCGGTGGTCTCCTGGTTGCGATGGATGCGGCGGTCCAGGTCGGTTTGGGCAATCGCGTCCATTCCCAGCCGGCGGTAGATATCGATCAGCATGGCGGTTTCCACGCCGTAGCCCACCGGAAACGGGATCTGCTCGAGGATCGATCGCCGGCCCGCGTATTCGCCGGAGAGCGGTTGCAGGATCGCTGCCAATTGCGGGTAGAAGAGGCTGAAGAGCGGCCGGATGAGGATCTCGGTGACCCGGCCGCCGCCGGTCGGGCGCAATTCGCCGGAGAACGCGATGGGCCGGTCATAAAAAGCCTTGCAGTAGTGGATCTCCGGCGTTTGGATGAGCGGCCCGACGAGGCCGTAGACGAACCGCGGGTGGATGTTCTTGATGTCGGCGTCGATGTAGACGATGATGTCGCCCTTGAGCAGGTAGAGGGCCTTCCAGAGGTTTTCGCCCTTGCCCCGATAACAGCCCGCTTCCACGAGGTGTTCCGACGCCACGTAGACGTCGGCCCCGAAGCTCGCGGCGATCTCGCAGGTGCGGTCCACGCTGCCGGAATCGACCACGGCGATCTCGTCGATCAGCGGGTAGCGGTCGCGGAGTTCCGCCTTCAGGATCACGATCTCCTGCCCGATCGTCTTTTCCTCGTTGAGCGTCGGCAGGCAGAGCGAAATGCTCAATCCCTGCCGCTGCTTCTCCTCCACGAGCCACTTGATGTCCCAGAAGTTCGAGTGGTGAAACGTCCGCTCCGCGAGCCATTTTTCAAGATTCATCGCACACTCCTCGATCGATTGCCAGGACCACTCCCACCAGTTGCGCCACTCCGCGGAGGATCGGGTCGATCAATATATAATCCGGTTCTCTCTTGCGGCTCTTGCCGCGCGTGATTCCCAGGGTGACTGCCGGGATCCTCCGGGTGATCAACTCCGACAGTTCGGAAGGGCTGTGGCCCTGGTCCGGCTCGATCCCCAACTGGTTCATCACGTCGAGCACGCTCTTGACCATCGGATGGGCGAAGGCGATTCCGCCGGCCTTGGTAGTCGAGAAGACGTCCAGGGCCACGTCGACCGCGTGCCGTGCCGACATCTCCAAGGCAATGTCGTTGATCTGCCGGGAGATCTGTTCGATCATCTCGTCGGAATGGCTGACGATCTCCAGCCCGAGTTCGGCGCGGTCGGGGTCCGTGTCGTAGCTCACGCCGGCCCGCATCTTGCCCAGCAGGATCCGCGTGTACGGCCGGCTGGGAAGGGCGATCGCCAGGATCCGATTGATCACGTGGTTCAGCACCACCAGCGCGCTCTCCGAGCCGTAGCTCCGCGACGGTTCGGTCATGGGCCGGATGTCGCAGATCACGTCGGCCCGGGCGGTGCCGATGGAGAAGAAATTGACCCGCCCCAATTGAATCCCCTCCACGCAGATCCCGAAATCGATCCGGCCCGGCGCATGATCGAGAAAGAAGCGAATTCCCGCGTGGTTGCCCCGTCCCAGCGATTTCGTGGTGCCCAGCAGGATCAGGTCGCTCTGCAGTTGGATGTCGAGGTGCTCGAGCACGGTGGGCATGAGCGAAATGACGGCGGAGCCCAACGCGTTGTCGCCCACCCCGGCGCCGATCACCCGGTCGGCTTCCACAACCACATCGTGGCTCTGGCTGGCCGGAAAGATCGTGTCCAGGTGCGAGGCCAAGAGAATCGTGCGATCGCCGCGGCGGCCGTTGATGCGGCCCACGGCATTTCCCGCCTCATCGGCCGCCGCATCGCTCAGCCCCGCCTCGGCAAACCGCTCAAGGAGAAACCGGGCGCGGTGGCCTTCCATCCCGGTCGGCGCCGGGATCTGCGCGATCATCACGAGGTTTGCCAGCAGCCGCTCCCGCAACGGCCTCAGGGCCTCGGGAAGCTCGCTGGTCACTTGAGAGACTTCCACGCTGCTCGTCATCGTCGCTCCTCCCTAATTGCGCAATCTTTAACCCGACCGCGGGGCGTCAATGAAGAAACCCGCGGTTTGAGCCTTTTTTCGCCGGACAATGTCTCCCCTTCCCTCCTTATGAGGACGGGGGGACGGATAAGGATAATGGGAGACCTTGGTCCCGGGGATTGCTGCGGAAAACGGGCCTTGCTGTCCGGAATCTGCTGCCGCGCCGATGCCTGACTGCATCCGGCAGGAGCTTATAGACCACGATCGGCTTCCCTACCTGTGGTGGGATCAAATTCTATCCGGCCTCGTGCTAGCTTTCCAGCCCCCATGCCCGCGGCATGAGTCCCCGCTCACGCAGATGCATCCAGTAAACCTTTTTGCAGCAACGGGTTGTGTTGACAGGCTATTGCCCGGTCCAGCTTTCCTGCCCCCCGATCGCACGCGGGGCCACCGCGGTTTGCGGACCCAAAGTAGCAGGCACGCTCCGCCGTGCCGTTCGCGGACCGCACCGCGGAGCGTGCCTGCTACTCTTGCGGCAGTCATTCATTGCCGATCTTGGTGGGACGACTCGGGAGGGCAGCCGACGTGAGCAGGCGGGCAGCCGGGATCTTCGCGACTGCACGGCTGGGATATACTGACCGGTGACGACATTGAACACGCTTGCGAGGCACGGACATCATGACCACGGTATCGGAGATCGTCGGTTTTCTGGAAGGCTACGCCCCGGTGCGTCTGGCCGAGGATTGGGACAACGTGGGGCTGCTGGTGGGCGACGCAAACGCCGAAGTCCGCCGGGTAATGACCTGCCTCACGGTCACGCGTGCCGCGGCGGCCGAGGCGGTGCGCCGCCGCGCCGACCTTGTTGTTGCCCACCACCCCCTTCCCTTCCGGCCTCTCAAGCGACTCACCGCCGAAACTACGGTGGGCCGCTTGCTCTTGGACCTGATTGCCGCGAGAGTGGCCGTCTGCAGTTTTCACACGGCCTACGATTCCGCGGAGAGCGGCATCAACCAGCGCTTGGCGGAAGGCATTGGGCTTCGAGGGATCGTCCCGCTGGTCGGCATCGCCGACGGCCTCGGCCCCGGCCGCTGGGGCTGGCTGGAGGGAGCAACCCGGCTGGCCGACCTGGCGGCCAACATCAAGGATTTGCTCTCGATCGACCGGCTGCAAACCGTCGGCGACCCCGACAAATCGGTCCGCAGCGTCGCGGTGGGCTGCGGCGCCGCGGACGAACTCCTCGACGCTGCGCGCCAGCAAGGCTGCGATGCCATGCTGCTGGGCGAAGCCCGTTTCCATACCTGCCTGGAAGCGGAAGCTTCCGACATCGCCCTGGTTCTTCCGGGCCATTTTGCCAGCGAACGATTTGCGATGGAGCACCTTGCCGCCGTCATCGGATTGCAGTTCCCCGGCCTGGAGGTCTGGCCCAGCCAGGACGAGCGCGATCCGATCCGGTGGGCATGACCCCGCACGCACCGGCGCGGCGGAGGACGCGAGGGCTCGAATACTGCAGCAACGCGACGCTTCCTGCCTTGCCCATCACTCGCTTCCGCCTTCCCCCTTCTACCGCACCATGTCCGCCTCTGCCGGCTTCACACGCAGCCGATCCGGGAGCGCGTCCTCCGCCAGGGCCGGACGGGTCTTGAACGGGTTGTAGAGGGGATCGCCGACCAGCACCATTACCCACGAACTGAATGGGGTCGTGCGGTAGTAGACCTCGGCCAACGTGTACCGCCCGGTCAACAAGAGCGAGAAGAAATCGTCGGGGAGTGGAAAGGCCCCTAGATACGGCTCGTAGGTCGGCCCGAGCGTGGCGGCCACGCCATCGCGGAGCATGGCGTTGCACCAGACTTCGCTCTTGGGATTCTGGAGCGTTTCCGCTTCCATGCTGGCCAGATGACAGCCGACCGAGCCGGGCTTCCAATCAAACGCGTCGACGTACTTGCCCAGCGAGTACCAGCCGCAGTACAGGGCCGCGTCCGGGCATGCCCCCGGCTGGAACAGCGTCGATTCGTTGTCGAGGACCACCTTGAGCTTCGTGTGGTTCTTGAGCCGCTCGGCCAGGTCGCGGAGCGACTGATCGTATTGCCCGTAGCTGCCCGGCTGGTCTTTTTTCGCGTCGTAGCTCATGCCGCGCGCGTCGAGATAGACCGTCCCGTCCAACCCCACTTTCTCCGTGGCGATCGAGGCGTCGATCAGCTTCATGACCAGATCGGACGACGGTGCGGAGAGCCTCGCGACCATCATTGCCGGCCGCTTGTTGGGCACCGCGTCGAAGGCGTAGTGCAACGGATTCGGCTGCCAGCGGAAGAGCGGATACTCGGGCCAGTCCAGGAGCGAGAGCTCGCTGTCGAAGCTCGCGTAGGTCTCGTTTCGCTCCAGTAGTTCCATTTGCTCATCGATCCATCGCACGCACCCCATGGCACCGGTGGCCTGGTAAAGCAGATTGAGCATTTGCGAGTCGCGCGCCACGGTGTCGGGAAGGTTGGCGAGCGCTTGGAGTCCCTGTTGCAGCCCGAGGAGCTGCGCCTTTGTCATCTCCAGGCGCCGGGTCGCTTCGTCGGGCAGCTTTGCTTTGTCTGACTGGCGGGCCACCATTTCCAGGACGGCGTTGACCCCGCCCGCGGCCAGGAAAACGCGCTCGAACCTGGCATCGGTCTCTTTCCGTTCCGCCTCGGGCAACTTGGCTCGTCTGGCTTGTTCCTCCTTCATCGCGGCATCGAAAGCGGCCACCATCTGGTTCAACGGTGCATCGGCCGCAAACTCCGGCTCCTTGGCTTCCCCGCCGGCCAGGCCGTTGAGCAGGCCGACCAGCTTCGCAATCTGTTTCACTCGTGCCGCACGGTTTTGCTTCAAATGCGCCTTGCGCTGCGAGACCTCCGGCACATCATTGCTGCGCGGGCCGATCTTCAGGGGCACGTCGCTCGTCGTCACCATGCACCGGATCTTCCCCTCCAGCCCGTTCTTGGCAAGCCAGGCCCGGATGGCGGGCTGGGCCTTTTGGTCCCACTGGGTCCGGGAAATGACCTCGCCCGGGTCACACTCCAGGAGGAAGATCTGCGACTTCGGCACGCCGCGAGCCGCCGCGTAGTAGTCGGCCACCCTCCGTGACTCGTGGCTGCTGGACATGGCGACGATCGCCACTTCGTCCGGTGTCAGCTCGGCGCGCGCAGGGAGGGCAATCAGTAGAAATCCTAAGATCGTGACAACCGTAGCTCTCATGGCACTGCCTTAGAGGCCCTGACCCAACTCCCCTCTCCCGCTTCGGGAGAGGGGTAGAGGATGAGGGCAGTTGGAGTTCTGTTGGGGCCTTTCACCGGTCCTCCTCGATCACATGGAAACCAACCAGTCCGGCCAGGTCCTTCAACCGCTCACGGAAGTCGCCGAAGGTGGCACAGCGGTGTATGCCGTACTTGTCGGGATCAATGTGCGGCAGCACTTTCCGGGCGTCGACCGACGCCACGATCTTGGTCCGTCACATCATCTCGTAGAAGTGATCGCGGTAGCGGACCGGCCCCTTGAACATAGGCATAACCCCACCTCCGCCGGCCGTCAAGTGGCTCCACGCCGATATCGCCCGCCCGATGGCTTCTCCGTTTTTCGGTGCAGGACGGTCTTCCCAGGCTGTCTATTTCCCGCGATCTTGACGGCCTGGGAAGGCGCCTGGGAAGGCCGTCCTACAGAAAACGCCGAAGCTCGCACCGACAAACGGACAAACGGCAAACGGACAAACGGAAGAGCCCGCCCGATCCGGCTTCCCCTACTGGGCCGGTCCTGCTATACTGCCCAGCCCGCGGTGGAGTCCGCGTACTTTCCTCGATGGAGCGAGCCCGTGGAAGTCGCAGCCGTCCTCGACGCCATTTCAGGCATCCGCACGGTCGTCGTCGGCGAAGCGATGCTGGACGTCTATGTCGAGGGCGCCGGCCGGCGGCTCTGCCAGGAGGCCCCGGTTCCCGTGGTGGCGGTCGCCCGGCGCGCGGAAGGACCTGGCGGCGCGGCCAACGTGGCGGCCAACGTGGCCGCCCTCGGTGCCCATGCGTCGTGCTTGTCGGTCGTCGGCGACGATTCGGAAGGCAGACTGCTCCGCGAGTCGCTTGATCGCGCCGGGGTCGAAACCGGCCATCTGGTGTGCGAACCCGGTCGGCGGACCTTGACCAAGCACCGCGTGGTAGCCGCCGGCCAGATGCTCGTTCGTTTCGACCAGGGCGATGTTGACCCGCCAAGAACCGACAGCCAGCAGGCCCTGGTGGAACGGCTGAACAGAGCATTCGCCGAGTGCGAGCTGGTGATCGTGTCCGACTACGGCTACGGAATCCTGACGCCGCGCGTGATCGCGGCGCTGGCGGCCCTGCAGTCGCAGTCGCCGCGGTTTGTGGTCGTCGACTCCAAGAACCTCGGCGCCTATCGCGGCGTCGGAGTTGCCGCCGTCAAGCCAAATCGGTTTCAGGCAGCCCGGCTGCTGGGCATGAACGGCGATGATGCGGCGGCCGTGAACGCCGATACGCTGCTCTCCCGCGAAGCGGATCTCTATGGGGCAACGGGGGCCTCGATCGTCGCAGTCACGCTCGATTCGGACGGCGCGATCGTTTTCCAGCGGGGCGGTTCGCCGTGCCGCACAACCGCTCGGCCGTCGTCGGGCTTGCGTGCCATTGGGGCCGGCGACACGTACGTGGCCGCACTTGGACTTGCGCTTGCGGCCGGAGCGGATCCGTCGACGGCGTCACGGATCGCTTCAGCGGCGGCGGAGGTGGTCACACGCAAGGAAGGCACGGCGGTGTGCCTGCGGGAGGAGCTTTGCGACGAATTGCTCCCGCGCCGGACCCTCGGTTCCGAATTGATCTACGTTCCGAAGAAGCCGGCCCGCGATTCGGATGCCGGCGATTGCCCTACGTGGTGAGTTGGGCAACACTGCCGGTCATGAAGTTCTTGTTCTTGTCGCCCACCCAATACCGCGCACCGGCGATACACCAGATGAACTCCAGCGGTTCTTCCTGGCTGAAGACCGGATGGTAGTTGAGGACCGGGATCGTCACCGCGTCGCCCGGCCCAACCGATCGGACGAGGTGCTTCGTTTCCTCTTCCGCGTAGACCTCCATGGCGCCATGGCCGCTCAGGAAGATATAGATTTCCTCCTGGTCGGTGTGGTTGTGGGGCGGCCAGGACCGCTGGAACGGCTGGAAGAACGTGTATCCGGCCATCAGCTTATCGGCCTGCTCGCTGACGTCGAACATAAGGAAGACGTCTTTGCCCTTCAGCCGCCGGAGCCTGCGTTCGTCGTGCAGGATTTCGCTCCAGCCGGCGTAATACGCCGGATACGCCTTTTCCGCCGGCGCCCGGCACACCACCAGCCGGCAGTGGTCGCCGCCGTGGGAGAGCGAGTACGCCTCCGAGCGCGGTACATACAGCACGTCGTAGCGCCCCAGTTCGTATTTCGTTCCGCACAGCGTCACGCGAGTCCGCCCTTCCCAGCAAAACAAGAGGGCCTCTTCGCCGGGATGGGAAATTGGCGCCGTCGCGATCGGTCCGGACAATTCATGGACGCCGTAGGTCAGCCACTGGAGATGGGTGGAAAGCGGGCTGGCCTTCTCGACGTAGCGAAACCCGCTGGTCTCCGCCCCGATGAAGTGACCACTTTTGACCTCGTTCATCCTCGACCTCCATCAAAAGGCCACGGGCCGCCCCGTTTCCACCGACTCTTGCGCCTTCAAACACATGGCAACCGACCAGCGTCCGTCCTCGCCGGTGACCGCCGGCGCCGCTCCTTCGCGAATCGCGCGTACCAGCATTTCGGCCTGGTCCACCAGTTCGTAGACCTCGCCCGTCATCTTCGCGATGGGGATTTCCTCGACGGCGCCGCCCCCCATCCGCCTCAGCGAAAAGGTGGGGTGGAAAGTCCGGTCCATGGCGCCGCTCCAGTTCGCCCACAGCGCTCCCTCCGTCCCGGTGATCTTGACGACCTGGTGGTGCTCCCAACCGGCGAGCGTCTGCGACACCACCGCGTAGCGGCCGTTCGGAAAAGTCAGCATGGCGGTGAAATTGTCTTGCAGCTCGGGATGTTCGGCCTGCTTGCCGTTCGCCTGCGCGAAGACGGAAACCGGTTCGCCCGCGCCGGCGAAGTACCACCGCGCCAGATCGAAGAAATGGATCGGTTCCTCGAGGATCCAGTTCCCCACGCGGTGGATGTCGTAGCGCCAACCGTCGGAGCCGAGCCGGTACGGGTTGCGCCATAGCTCGATGATCCCGTAGAGCGGTTCGCCGATCGAGCCGTTTTCGACGAGCTCCTTCACCCTGCCCCACAGCGCCGACACCCGGAACTCATGCCCGACGGCCAGGAGCCTGCCGCGCGACCGGGCCAGGGCATTGAGCTTGTCGCATTGGTCGATGGTCAGTGCCATCGGCTTTTCCAGCAGGAGGTGATGTCCCGCCTCCAGCACTTCCTTTGCGACCTCGTAGTGAAGATGCGTCGGAAGCACGACGGCCACGACATCCAACGCCTCGCGTCGGAGCAGCTCCCGGAAGTCTTCATCGATGGCGGTTTGAGGATGGTCGGCGGCGGCCTGTCGGCGGCCATCCGGCCGACACTCGGCAATTGCCGCCAGGGTTGCTCCGGAAATGGCGGAGATCGCTCGTGCGTGGTGGCTTCCCCATGCCCCATAGCCGATCAGTCCGAACCGAACCGGCGCCATCGTTGCTCCCTCCGACCGTTGCTCTACGTTGTCCGTTGCCGCAGAATTCTGTGCTCGTCCGGTGGGGTGATTCTACGGCGTCGATTCAGGGGGTGTCAACCACGGCGCGTTGGCAGAGCTGCCTGCAACAGGTCAGTCCAACGGGACGATCGAGGGCACGGATCGGCGTCTTTTCCAGCCCGGAATGGCCGCCAGGGCCAGGGTGAGCAGAACGATCACCCAGCCCAGGGCGCTCGGTTCCAGCCACGCCCACCAGGCCAGACCGACCAGAACGCCAATCGCCGCAGGCCAGCGGCAGAGGATCCGGGCGGCGGTCCGCCGGACGCGGGTCGCCAGACTCAAGGGGACGAGGACAACACAAGCTGCCACCAGGGCCAGACGCTGCCACACGCCGCGCGGCTCGACAGGCTGGTATCCGATCGAAAGCGAGTCCGAGCCGGGCGGGGAGACGTAGCAGGCCGTCGTCTCCGACGCGGGAACGGCCCCCAGCCACGAATGCAATGAATCAAGAGCGGACGGCCGCAGGCCCGCGGCCGACTCGCCGCTGCGACCGGCAAACGCATCGAGTTGATCACTCAGGAGGCGGACCTGTGCGTCCCGCTCCTCGCTCCGTGGTTGCCGGGCGTGTGTGTTCTCGCCTGAACGGAGACGGTCGCGGCAAGCCATCCCGCCGGCCAGCCACACGGCATCCCAGCTCCGCCTTCCCTCGACCTTGCGGATACCCGTCTTGGAAAAGCGGTCCAACACGGAAACGGCCGATTTCAGGCGGAGGAAATCGAGTTGCGCCGCGACCATCGCGTCGCCGCCTTGGACCTGCCCCAGCGCATAATCCGCCGGTCCCTGAATCGTCCAGAGGATTGGTCCGGCGGGCACTCGGCCCAGTACGGGCGCGTGGAGGCGCAAAGAACCGCCCGGCGGCGCTTCCGACGCCTTGCCGGAATACAGCACTTCGACTTGCTGTGGAATGGTGGGGGACGCGAGGCGAAACTGCCATGAAGAGTCACGGCCTGCCTCCGGCACGATCGGCACGCCTCCCACGCGCAGTTGGATCAGCTCCGACCCTTCCGGCAAGGTGAGCGGAAGGTGCAACTCCCCTGCCGGGTCAACATCGAGGATGCCCAATGCGCGATAGGTCCCGTTGGCTTGCCAGGCGACGAAGACATCTGCCAGCAATACCGCGGTGGACCGCCCGGTTGTCTGTGTGGGATTCAGAATCGCTTGAAAGGACTCCCCTTCCGCCTTGAACGCAACAAGCGGCCCCGCCGACGGTCTTCGCTCCGTCCCGTCCGGAACCGGCGCCGGCGTGAGACCGCGCGTCTCCCAGCTCACCGGGCTTCCTTCGACCGACGCCGGCAACACGACGATCGACTTCGCCAGACGCGCGTCGAGCAGCCGGATGCCGGGGACACCCACGCGTTGCCCGTCCGCCGACGTGAGTGGTGCTGAGATCCGGAGGCGGTACTCGCCGTGAACGGCCAGACGCGGCCGGACCACGAGTTCGCGGTACTGGCTTTCCGACGATCCGACCGTTGCGACCGCCGCATTGGGCTCCACCCGGTACGGCCCCGCCCACTGCGCCGGAACCCGCAAGCGGAACTCGTCGACCACGCCGCGGCGCACGGCGATGCGGTATTCGACGTCGGTTTCCCAGGATCCCGCTTCGCTGCGCAACGAGATCGTCTGATCTGCGGTGACCTGGGGCTGGTTGGGGGAGATCGCCAACTCGGCAGTTGCCTCTTGGGAGCAATCGGCCACGGTAAACCACTTCACCAGGCGGCCGAAGTCCGTCTTGTCCTCGGCAGCGATGGGAAGCTCCACGTCCACGAGTCCATTGCTTTTCACAACGTCGACGAGCACCGATGGATCGCGGTACACCTGGATCTCGCAGGATCGCATCTCGGCGCCGAGGACCCGGAGATGGGGCAAGGGGGCGTTGCCGCTGGACGGCATCGGCAAGGAACCCGTGAGCCGGAGATTCTGCTTCTCCGCGGCGGGACCGCTGAGGAATACGACCACCGATCCGTCTTCGTCGCGAGACCAGCGCGCAGCGCGCTGGGCCGACTGCTCGCGAACCGAGACTTCCTCAACCTGCAATTCCTTGGGGGCCGAAAGGCGATACTGGAACCCGTAACCGCTGATCCCCAACTGGGCGTCGAAGCGGACGCGGGCCGAGCCCGGCGCAAAGTTCAGGGCGAGCGCCTGGTCGACAAGCACGTGCGGCTCGTCGGGCCGCGTGGCGAGGGACCAGTCGGGCTGTGCGGACAGCAGGTTGTAGGCCAGCACGGGCTGGGACTCGGCCTTCCCCCAGGCCACTCCGAACTCCGGTGGTGCGACCGGCTCGAGAGCGACGGAAGCCTGCGGTTCGTAGACCAGCGCCGGATCCACGGAGACAGCCATCCATCGCTTCACGACGTGCGCCTGTTCGAGTTCCAATTGCGGCAGGCGAACATTTCCGATCCCCGACGCACCGGTCAGCAGGAAGTCCAGTTCGACGACCACCTGGTCCTTGACGGGCACGGCCAGGTCGATTTGAATCGTCTGCGGCCGGCCCGGGACCGTCTGCACCTGGCCGAGAGGGTTTTCCGCCTCGCGAGGCGGGAGAGGCCGAAGCCGCGGGTCCGCAGCCACGCGGAGCCGGCGGACCACACCCTCGATCACCTTGACTTTCCACCTGGCGGCAAGGACCACGGAGCCTGGATGGATCTTCAGCCACAGCAACTGTTCAACATCCATGTCCGGCCCGGTCCCGCCGGGACCGGCTGCATCGGGCCACCGGATCTCGAGCCGGTCGGCGGCCCCGAGTTCGGCCAACACGCGGTCGGGCTGTTGCAGTCTTGTCACGGACCCTCGTGCCGTGGGAACTTCGATCAAGGGGGCATTGGAGGGCAGGTCGAGTTCGAGGCGGGATGTGGCCAACCGTGGGATTTGCAGGCTGATCCCCTTGTGACCCCCGAGACTCCGGACCAGCGGCCGAACGGCAAGTTCCAGCCGATACACCCCGGGTTCGCCGATCTCAACCGCCAGGGCCCTGTCATCGTTTTGCCAATCGGGTTGCACTGGGCGGCCGTCGAGCGTGGCGCCTTCGGGAAGGAGGTTCAGGCCGTCACGAGCCAAGGGGATCCGAACCGTCGTAGCGCGTTCGAGCACTTCGAGTTCGAAAACGGCGCGCAACTCCGGCACCACGAATTGCTCGGGACCGGATTGGCGCGCGACGGCGCCGCGGTAGGCCGCGTTGCGAAGGAGCCATCCGTGGGGCCCTTTCTCGAGACGGTCCGAGCGGCGACGAAGTTCCTGGTAGAGGACGTCGGGCACGTAATAACTGCCGCCGGTCGGCTTCTCCTGCGCGTCGACCGGGACCAACACATGGTGAACGACTCGCGAAGGAGCTTTGGCCGGCGCGGCCGGTTCCTGGCCTTGCGCGGCGCCGGCGAGGCCGACTGCCGCGACTGCAATCAGAACCGATCCGGTGGGACGCGGTTGCGCGCGGCCGGTGGTCGAACCTTCCGTCCGGTGCAACTCGCTGGTGGACGCGGCATGCCCGTTCCACCGCTTGAGCAGGAAGAATCCAAGGCAGGCAAGCAGTCCCAAGACGGCCCCCGAAGCCGCAGGCACGTACACGTCGGGGAGGACGAGTGCCGTGGCTCCGGCAACGCCCAGCATGGCAAGGACTACCGCGGGCCGTCCTGCGGCGATCCACCACACCAGCGCCAGAACCGTCAACATCATCAGCCAGATCGCCGCGCGGTACGAATCGGCCGGGACCACCAGGATCCGGGAATCGCCTCCAGGCAAAATCCCCATCGCCTGAACGGTCCAACCGAGACTTTCCCGAGGATCGTTGTCGGCGTCGGGTAACGCGATCCAAGGGCCGGCCGGCGGTCTCGGACTCGTTGGCAATTCCGCGGCGAGCGACTCCAGACCGGCCCGGTTTGCGACCCCGGGTCTCATCGCAGGCAGCCAGTGAGACAAAGCGAATTGAACGTTGCGAGGCAGGAGCCTGGTCCAATGTTCCGGATCGGTCAAGACAAATGGCGCGTGGCCGGCCGGCCGGCCCAACGGACCCATGAGCCGTTGGCTCCAAGTGGGCCGTGCGCGGGGGCGATCCAACCGGACGTTCCGGCTGTCGGCAATCTCGTAACCGGGCGGAAGCCAGACGGTCCACTCCTGTGAAAAGATCGGGACGTCTGCGGTCAAGTGCGGCGGGCGGACCCAGCCAAGCGCCTTCGCGCCGTCGCCTTGCGTTGCGAACTGCACGGTGAGCAACGGGTACCGCCGGCCGGGAGGAAGAACGACGAGGATGCGGGCGGCGCCGGCGGTCGTGTCGCGCCGCCACGTTGCAGAAGCGCCGTCGGCGGAAACCGAAATCACCTGGTCCAGCGCGGCTGTGCGGGGCAATTGAAGCATCAATTCCTGCTTGCCGGCATTCTCCACATGGAGAATCGCCGTGTGCCTGGCGACGCCGTTGATCTGGCGCCGGGATTCGAGCCGGCTATTCCAGATCCAGGCCGCCGGCAGGGGCGACGCAGCGACGGCGACCGTCACCGCCGGCTCACTCGAGTCGGCCGTATCGGCGGCGGGATCATAGAAATACGCCGCGCGGGCGTTGTTCAGCCGGTCGTCGGGTTCCACCGGAACCGGCAGCGGATCCAGGCTGGCACTCCTCGCGCGGATTTGGGTCCCCAGGGAACGAATGACCAGAATTCCCTGCTGCTGGTCTGCCTGGGGCAGGCCCGCGAGACTGACTGGCTGCGAGCCGGCCATTTCCGAAAAGCGGCTAGCCCCGATCTCGAAAACTCCGGCTCTCGGCTTGTCGAGAACAATCTCCCAGGTCTCTCCTCCTGCGTCCAATCCGGCCGCGGCCTGTTCCTCGGCCGAGAGGCGGCGCGCGGAATAGTGCTCCTCCGTGCTGCCTTCGATGTTCCAACGCGGCGGCAACTGCCGGGGACAGGAGAAATGGACGAGGAGGCGGTCCACCTGCGCGTCGGCGGGTGTGATCCGGAAACGATACGATTCCATCAAGCTTGCATCGGTGACGACGGCATCCACGGCCGAAGCGGCAGAATAGCTGGGCTTGGGAGTGACAAGCGAGACCTTCAGACGCGCAGCGTCCGCGTTGTTCTCGAAGAGGACCTCTCGGGGCGGCTGGACGAACAGTCTCTGCTCGGCGGCTTTCAATGAGCCGGGATCGATGCGGGCCAGGCGTTCTGCCCCTTCCAGGTTGAGACGATAGGGTTCGACCGTGCGCAAGGAAATCAGGTTCCGCTGGTAGGCGACGTCGACCAGCCGAGTGGGCGCGAGATCCTGGATGCCCAGCGGGCGCCCCACGGGCGAATTCAAGCGGCGGCTGGACACGATCAACCGGATGGGCCGGTCGGGCGACAACGCCTGATCGAAACGGACCGCAAGCTTCTTGGCGCCGGCGGATTCGCGCCGGACCGTCCACCCGTCCCCGAGCGCCTCGGGAGGATCGGAACGTACGGAATCGATCAGCCACTGCCGGCCGACGTCGGCCTCGAGTTGAAACACCTCCCCGTCCGCGACGGAAAGCTCGACGACGACCTTTCCGGTGATCTCCCCGCTGCCGAGTTCCACGGCGGTGCCAGCCGCGGCACGGACCGGCGATTTCGCCCGCGCGACGGCCACGTCGATGCCGGCGTCTTCGCCGAAATACTGGACATCGACCGTTTCGCCGGGCCGAGGGGACGACAACACTCCGGTCTTCGACTGACGCCCGCGGATGGGAGTGAGCTGTTGGAATGTCAGCGGCGCCCTCACGGCAACGGTTGCGTTTCCTTCCTGCCAAGAGGTCCCTTCGACGCGTAGTCCCGGCAGTCGCCAACGGCGGTCGCGAACGACAGCCCCGACGGCTCGCAACTTGACGACGCGCGCGGCGCCCTGGACCGGTTCGGGAAGTTCGAGCAGGACGCGACTGCCCTTACCCTCGGCCGGTCGAGTAAGAACCGACCACGCTACGGCGGATTCCCCGTACCGGGCCGCGACCAATTCGAGCCCGCGATCCAAGGCCAGAGTGAGGTCCCGGACCGGCTCGTGATGGACATCCAGCCGCACTTCGGCGGACAGTTCAATCCCCCGAAGAGACAGGTCATACACGAGGAAATGGCGCGCCAGGATGAGCCCGCAACGTTCGTCCGTTTCTTGTTCCGCCAGAAGCCGGAGGTCTGCGCGCGGATGCCCTCCCAACTGGATCCGCCACCGCACGGGATCCGTCCCTGTGGCGGATTCCCGCAGCACGATGCCCGGCTTCACCGATGGCTCGAGGCCGACGGGGAGATCGATGAGCAGGCAACGGCTCGGACTGACGGGAAGTTCCAAAGGGAACAGGAGGACGCCGCTGGGATCACGACTGCCGCGGAGCGACCACCGGAACCGCAACACCTCCGCGCGCTCCACAAGCACCTCGAGGCCTCCTTCGGGCCCCAGGCCGATCTTCGCCGGCCGAGGCGGCTGTTCCGCCCAGGCCGCCTCGGAGATCGCCATCGTGCAGGGTTCGAGCGGCAGCATGACGTGGCCGGGGGCCTGATGAACGATGTTGAGGGTCGCGTCGCCCTGGATCACGCCTTCCGGAGCGAGCCTGGCGACGTACTGAGCGGAAGCGATGCAAGCCCTGCGTGCCGGACCGCCATCCTCCGATGGGCTGCCTGCCGCAAGTAGTCGCTCGAAGTCGTCGGCCTTCATCGGCACGTAGCGGGCGTGGTCCCGGGGCATCTCCTCGAGTCGGTCCGCCGGCGTGAAGACCCGCCGGAATTCGGCAGCAGGGCCCTCGGCGTCCGTCGCCGTCAATCTGCCGCCCGCACTGCAGCACGCCGCGAAGGCCAGGAGCCAGGTCAGGACTGGAACGAAGCGGGAAATCATGCGTGCGAGTCGGAAACCTGCGCATGGACCGGCGCCGGTGCGGATTCGGTGGAAAGGTGATCGCCGGCGGGCATCGCCCGATGTTGGACCTGTGTCGATTCCTTCTCAAAGAGCATGGAGCTGCCGCGGTCCAACGCTGCAAGCGGCCTGCGCTTTCGGCCCATGCTTCGTTGGAGGAGGCCGGCCAACAGCGTGAGAACCACTCCCAGGCTGGCGGCCTGGGCGGCCAACAGAGCCGGCCCGGGATAGACCAATGCCGCGCCGGCCAGGGTCAGCGCGATCGACAGCAGTGCCCACGGATGCCGCGTTGCCGGCACGTAGAGCAACAGCAGCCCGACGACCAGGGCGACCCCCGACGCCGTGAGAACCATGAGAGAACGCGTCGTGGTCCGGATTTTGCAGCGAGCTTCCTGCCCGAGGCTGCTGAAGAGATAACGGTTGGCGCCGGCTGGCAACGGCGCCGCCGGCTGAGCCCCCGACCACGCCTCCAAAGCCGCCTGGTCCAGGACCGGCTCACGGCGAAACAGCCCGCCGTCGAGCGTCCAGCGGTACTCGGGGGTAAACCCCGCAGGCGCCACAATCAGATGCTCATTTCCGGGCAGGAGGATCTGCCAGTACATTCGCCGCACCCAGACATCCTGGCCCAACCGCGGCAACTCCACGGAGAGTCCTCCCGGCCCAGGACGCGGATCGCGAAAATGGTACAAAACCTCCAACTGCCGGGGCTCCGAATCGGATCGTGGCGACAACCCGACCAGAAGCTTCCCGTCCGGCGTCCAGCGGTGCGAGACGGGCTTGCCGTCGAGAAGAACTTCCACGTCGAGGGGATGGACGCCGGCGGGAAAAAGCATCTCCAGCGTCTTCTGCGTGCTGGTGAAGCGAAAGACGGCCCTGTCCTGCCGCGAACCGCCCACCAACCAGGTCTCGACCCACGCGCGGTTGACAACCGTGGAGCCGGACCGACCGGCGTCTTCGAACTGCATTGCGAGCACGACCTCGTCCGCGCGATCGGCAGCCGACAGACGCAGCCCCTCGCCGCGCGACGCCTGCATACCGCCGTTTTCCCATAGGCGCCACGGGCCTTCACGGTGCTGGAACCGGATGCCGCCGGCCGCCGTCACCCAGAGGGTATTGGCTGAAATCTTGCCGTCTGCCGGCATGACCAAAGGGATATGGGCGATTGCGCCGGCGTCGGGCGAAGGCTTGGGAACATCCGCCTTGTAACGGACGGTGAGCTCGCAAGGCCCAATGCACCCCGGCGGTAGTTTCACGTCCTTGCGTACGCGCGGGACTCGGTTCTCCGCATCGCTTTGCGGAGCGGTATCGGCGAGTGTTAAAGGCTGGTCTTTCAAGAACACCTGTAGTCGGCCGCTTGCCGCCAGGGCCGGCGCCATCTCGAGGGTAAGCCGGTCCGCCGGCTCGTAGGAAATCGTGTAGGCCAGGCTCTGCTCGACCTGGGCTTGCTGCCGGTCCACGATGATCCGGCTGGAAACGGCGGCCGAGATCTCTTGCGAGCGGACCCGGAAATCGGCCGCGAAGACTGCCTTCGACCCCTCGACGCGATAGAATAACGGCGATTGTTGCCATTGCGGACGACGGATCTCCGGGGCGACCTGCTGCCGCAGCAAGCCGAGCGTCGATTCGGCGTTGGGCGTCAATTCGACGTTGTCGGCCGGCAGCACCACGACTGCGGCAGGACCGACCGAGCCGGCTTGAGGTCTGGGAAGTTCCACGAGTAGCGATGACTGTCCGGCGGCAATCGGAATGCTCGCTCGGACGGCAACCTCCATTTGTCCCACCGACGGCTGTGCGAGTGGAACGGTGAGCAGCCCGGTTTTCTTGTCCATTCCGACGCCATCGGCATTCACGAGGTTGTCGGGCCCGACCTCCTCGAGTTGCCATTGCGGCAGTTCGAGGTTCAGGCGGAACGCCTTTGCGCCGCGAACCGTGTATTTCAATTTCGCTTCCAAGCGGACCTGGTTTGCCTCGACGAGCACGAGATACTCCGGCTCCACGCTGGTCCGCGTTTCCCTGGGAACGACCCTTGCCACGAGCGAGTACGGCTGGCGGAAATACTCAAAGCCGGCCACCAGCCCCTCCGACCGCAGCCATTCGGGCAGGGTATCCACCTGCCGCACGTGCGGGTCTGCTTCGAACCGCACGTGCCAATCGCCGACGGCGCTGACCGCTATATGCCCCCACTGCCGCGCAGCGCCCAGGACTTCGAATCCCGACAGTTCCACGGGGGCCGCTGAAGTGCCGGCCTCGTAGGCGATCCTCGCGGCCAGCCGGATCTCTTCGGCCGCGGACGCCTTCTTGGGCAATTGCACTTCGACCAGCCGCCCCGATTCGGCTGCCGAGGCTTCGGCGGGCACTGGAACCAGTGAATAGCCGGCCGTGCTCGCGGGCGTCAACTCGGCGCCCTTGGGGAGGCGGATGCGGAACCGGTCCCACGGGGCACCGTATCCGCGGACTGTGATCTTTGCCTCCAGATCGATGCTGCGGCCGTCGGCCCTCGCCAGGACCTCGCCCACCGCCTCGAGCACAGTCGGCGTTTCGGCAGCAGCATCCTCCTGTTTCCGCCACGACAGCTCGAGATCCGAGCCGTTGCCGAGAACCGCAAACTCCGTCTCGCCTTCCGGGGTGCTTGACGGCGGCAGGAGCGTTGCGCCCTCGGAAACGGCCGCAACCGCTTTCGCCACGGGAACCTTGAGCTTCATCTCCCAACTCGTGGTCCGCGGCATGGAAAGCTTCAGTCGGGTCTCGTTTCCCACCTGCGACAAGGGAACGAGGACGTTCAGGGTCAGGCGATGGACTTCGCCGGAACCGCCGCGCAGGAAGCTGACGTAGCCATCGCCTTTTTCCTCATAGGCAAGAGACTGTTGCCCTTTGCCCTCGTATTGGATACCCTCGCGGAGGACCGCCTCGTTGAGCCGCAAAGGAATGCGGACGCCGTTGTCGTCGCGGACCAGGACCTTCACGTCGATCTTCAGTTCGGCGTGGCCGCCCTTCACGCCGCCGACGGCCGACATCCATTGAAGGTTGAACCGCGGCAGTTGGTCCCGCTGTTTCAACCCGAGCTTGATTTGGGCCAATTCCTCAAGCTCTTCCGGCGTCCAGCCGATTGCGGGCTTGAGCTCTCCGTCCTCCCCTCGCAGATACCACAACGGAGGCTGCACCTCGCGAACACCACCAGTCGGTGGCGGAGCTGCCTGCTCGGTTTCCGCTTTGGCAGACGGCCCAGCCGGAGGTGGGGTAGTCTCCTGGCACATAGCCAAGGACCACCACAGGCCAGTGTGGCCAGCCACGCCCAGAATCAGCCAATGCACGCGACCCGACAATCTTCGTGTCCCTCAGCATGGTCGCCATCGGTCGAGAGCACGCCCCGACGGCGGTTCGCGGTCGTCTCGCTCAGAATAAGAGCATAGAGAAGGAGTTCCCCTCCAGTCTATCTGAACTTCTCTTTCCCTTGAAGCAGGAAACCAGGAAATTGGACTCCCACCACCCTCAATCGCGGGTCAATAGACGGAAGAGGCAGCATGCCCATCCAGGTTTCTCCGGGCACGCACCATGGTTTGGCTCGGAGCCAATTCTCGTTTCTCGACTCACGCCCCCCTTCACAGCAGTCCAGCAGTGGCGGCAAGTTCGCGCAACTCGGTGTACAGTTCTGGGGTGGCTGCAACGAAATACTGCGGCACGTCCAACGAAAATACCCCTCCTTGGGTGGAGCCTGTTACGCCGCCAGCTTCTCGAACCATGAGGATCCCGGCGGCTACATCCCAGACTTTCGTGCAATAGGACCAGGAGACGTCAAATCGCCCGGCAGCAACATAGCAGAGATTTAATGCGGCAGAACCGGTGCGACGGATCGCCTGACAAGTCTCCAGGGCGGCCAGAAAAAGCCGCAGATCCGGTGAGTCGCGTGTGACCACGGCCGGAAAACCCACGGCTGCCAGTCCTTCCGACAGCGAGATCACTCGACTGGTCCGGATCGGACGATCGTTCAAGAATGCCCCTTCACCGGCAGCAGCAGTAAAAAACTCGCCTGCTGCAGGGTTATAGACTGCTCCAACCAGCAGTTCTCCGCGGTGCTCCAGGGCGAGAGAAACGCTGAAGTGGGGCACTTGGTGAACGTAGTTCGTTGTTCCGTCCAAAGGGTCGAGGATCCAGCGGTAGTCGCTCCGCGGGTATCGCTCGTTTGCCTCCGGCGGATCCTCCTCCCCGAGCACCGTATGCTCTGGAAACGCCGCGAACAACTTCTGACGGACCACTTCTTGCGCGGCAAAGTCGGCTTCGGTGACCAGATCCGCTCGCCCCTTTGCCTGCACCCGGACCTGCCCCAACCGATCCATGAGAACCTCGCCCGCCTCCGAAACGGCTTCTCGGCAGACTTTGAGGTATTGGGAAGACATAGGATCACCTCAAGTGGAACCTGCTGCACCCGGATTATACGAATTCGCGGGTCGAGTTGAAAGCGAATCACCGCTCCTTTGGATCATAGCCGCACCCCACTAGAATTTTGGATTTCTTTGGCGGCACTATAGACATCCCAATGAAACCTGATATCATGGAGGCGGAAAGTGAAGCCCGTGCGCGGTCGTTCAAGGAAAGGTGGCATTCCCGCCATTTTAGAGGCAAGCTTTCATCCTTCGATCTTCATACGGGAGACCTGACCCACACGATCGGCCTCTTCTCTGTTCCGGCCCCGCCGTTTCGCCTCGGCTGCGAGCGGCGGGGTTTTTTTTGATGGAGTGGGAAGTCCCTGCTGTGCGTTTTGCCGATTTCTCCGCACCATGAACGTTCCGCTGTGGCAACTCGAACGGCATCAAGCGAGATTTCAACTCGGTCCGCTCCAGGCCAGATTGGATCTTTCGCTCCCGTCCCGTGGCATCTTTGACTTTCAAGGCGGGTTGCCGTCGTTCGAGAGTGCTCAAGTCCTGGGGATCCGTTCTCCAACCGGGCAGCCGACCGAATCGCGGTTGCCCATCGAAGCCTATGTCCGCGCGAACCAACTGGTGCTGGCGTATTCGGCCTCCGAGGCGTGGCCGATTCAACTCGACGCGCGCTGGATTGCCAGGACCGGCCTGGCCGGGGAACCGGTTGCGACATGGGATCTGATCGTCTCGGTGCACACGGATCTGCTCGACAGCCGGCCGGAACTTGGCGTCGTCAGCACTCTGGGATGCTCCGCAGGGCTACGGCTGTTGGATGCCGCCGGCCGCTTTGCGGAACTTGACCTCCCAACGGAGCAAACGGCGGTCATCGGCCCGGCCGGCGGACCGGGATGCGTGCTGTTCCGGTTCCCGAAGGGCCAATTCAGTTACGCCGAAATGGTGCATCCCGCGGACTTCCATCATGACGAAGTCCTCACCCTGAAGAGCAATGAATCGTGCACGGCGAAGATCTCGCATCGCCTGTTCGTCGAATCGTTGGAGAAGGGGGTGGTCCTGCGTGCGCGCATCCGCGGCGTCGTGCTGCCGCGCGACGCCGATTGCCGCCTCGCTGCCGACGCCTATTGGGCATTTGCCGCCGCGGATCCTCCGCTGGGAGCGTGAGGCCGGGCGAGACCGTGTCAGCCTGACTGGAGAAAAGCCACCGTGGGCGACGTATTCATCACCGAGAATTTCTTGCTGCAAAGCGACACGGCGGTGCGGTTGTACCACGAGTACGCCAAAGAACTGCCGATCATCGATTACCACTGCCACCTGCCGCCACAACAGATCGCCGAAGACCACCGTTTTCAGAACCTCACTCAGATCTGGCTTTACGGCGACCATTACAAGTGGCGCGCGATGCGTGCCGCCGGTGTTGCCGAACGATACTGCACCGGCAATGCCACGGACCGGGAGAAGTTCCAGAAATGGGCCGAGACGGTCCCCCAGACCCTCCGCAACCCGCTTTACCATTGGACCCACCTGGAACTCAAGCGGCCCTTCGGCATCAGCGACCGCCTCCTGAATCCCGAGACGGCCGAAGGCATCTGGAACGAGTGCAACGAAAAACTGGCGCAGGACCAGTTCTCCTGCCGCGGCATCCTGCGGCAGATGAAGGTCGTGCTCGTCTGCACCACGGACGACCCGACCGACCACCTCGACCATCACGCCGCCCTTGCCGCCGACCGCGGCTTCCCGGTCCGCGTGCTTCCGACCTTCCGTCCCGACAAGGGCATGGCCATCGAAAACCCGGAGGCGTTTCGCGCCTGGGTCGACCGCCTGGCGGTGGCAAGCAATCTTGAAATCAAGGATTTCCGCGGCTATCTGGAGGCCATCCGACGGCGACACGACTTTTTCCATCGCATGGGCTGCCGGCTGTCGGACCACGGCGTCGAAACCCTTTACGCGGAAGACTACACCGACTCGGAAATCGACGCGATCTTTCGACAAGCCATCCGCGGAGAGCGGGCCGATCGGTCCCAGGCGGCCCGGTTCAAGTCGGCCATGCTCTACGAACTGGCGCTGCTGGATTTCGACAAAGGCTGGACCCAGCAGTTCCACATCGGGGCGATGCGCAACAACAATACTCGCTATTTCCGGGCAATCGGGCCCGATACCGGCTTCGACTCGATCGGCGATTGGCCGCTCGCCGCGCCGCTCTCCCGTTTTCTCGACCGTTTGGACCGCGACCAGCGGTTAACAAGAACCATCCTCTACAACCTCAATCCGTCGGACAACGACGTAGTTGCCACCATGGTCGGAAACTTCCAGGACGGAAGCATGCCCGGCAAGATGCAATTCGGGAGCGGGTGGTGGTTCTTGGACCAGAAGCACGGCATGGAAAGCCAGCTCAACTCGCTGTCCAACCAGGGATTGCTGAGCCGCTTTGTGGGCATGCTGACCGACAGCCGCTCGTTTCTCTCCTACACCCGGCACGAATACTTCCGCCGCATCCTCTCGAATTTGCTGGGCACGGAGATCGAACGGGGCTTGCTCCCAAGGGATCTCGATCTGGTTGGGACAATGGTCCAGGACATCTGCTACTACAATGCAGCCGGGTATTTCGGATTCGACCTTCCCGGGATGGCCGGGCCCGGACCGGATGGCGACTCGGGGTGACGGGGTGGGAAGATGGAGTGATGGAGGGCTGGGGCATTGGAGTCATGGGTACTGAGTACGGAAAAAGCATCGACCGACTCGCCACCGCTGTAACTCCGCACCACCCCGCCTCCCCACCACTCCATCACTCCACTCCCTCTTTTTCCACCCGCTGCCACCCGCTTTACGGCACCTGATCTGCCCATTTCGGGCGGGTGCGCTGCTGCCCAGTCGCGGATTCGGCGGCCGCGATCGGATTTTTTCAAACGGCGCGAACTTTCTGACGATTGGGTTGTCTAAAATGCTATTACCCAAATTCCGAGCGGCCCCGGCGTTGCCCGCGCCGCAGGATTGACTCGGACGAATGGATGTGGGATGCTGTATTTTGGCGGTGCAGAGTTTGCCCCGCCGGGTGTTTTCGAGTTTCTGTTCAACCGCGCTTGGCGCGCAGAGGTTTACCATGGGTAGGCTCATGAATCTCATCACCGGTACGAAAAACGACGTGTTCGGCATTAGCCGCAAGACGGACGTCGTGGCCGGTATGCCTACGCATGCTCTGCGCGTGTGGGAAGCTGCGCGGTTTCTATTTGCACGCCTTGCATGGCGCCTGGGAGCCGGCCACGTGACCGTTGAACGATGTCACGCGGTGTCCGTTCCCTGCGCGGCGCATTCGCGCAATCCGGAAAGTTTGCGCGGATTGCAGCCGCGTTATCGGCGCCAGAGCAGGCCGGGGCCGGCAGCGTCAAGCGGGATATTCTGAGCGCCGATCGCTCGCATCCCCCAACACGACGCTAGCACCGAGCCCGCGGCTGAGCCGGCGGTTGACGGAGTGCAAGACCATTTGCCTCCGCATCGCGCAGCTCCTGGCTTTGCGGATCGTTTCCGTTGGTGCGTGCAGGAAGAAACAAGCCATGAACCTCGAACCAACCAAAGAAACTCAGAAGCAGCAACTGGCCGAGCTTGTGCGGGCCGCCCAGAGCGGCGACCGCGAGGCATTCGAGCAACTGTTCACCCGGTACCAGCGGGTCGTTTACGCCGCGGTCTTCCAGCGGCTGGGCAACCATGCCGAGGCGCAGGAAGTCTGCCAGGAAGTGCTGATCCAGGCGATGCGGAAGATCGACCAGCTCGAGAACCCGCTTTGCTTCGGGGCCTGGCTCCGCGCGATCGCCGGCCGGATGGCGATCAACCGCGCCGTGCGGCGCGGGCCTGTCGTCGCCGCGGAGGCGGACCAGTTCGAAGCCCGCTGCGTCGAGAGCGAGACGCCGCTGGGACGGATGCTGGCCCAGGAGCGGGAAGACCAGTTGCACCTCGGCCTGAAGCGGCTCACGGATCTCGACCGCAACACCCTGGAGGCATTTTATTTCCGGGGCCAGTCGCTTGTCGAAATGAGCGACGAGTTCCAGTCGCCGGTCGGCACGATCAAGCGCCGGCTCCACGTGGCGCGAAAGCGGCTGGCCAAAGAGCTGGAGGCCCTGGCTCCGGCCTGATCGGCCGCGACCCGACGATCCAAGCTGCGGCCCCTGCGAATTCTCGGTTCGCAGGGGCCGCTTGCTCTTGACTTGGCGTTTTCCATGCCGCCTTCTTGTCCCGCGATCCGTGAGAAGGCTGCGGCAGGAATTCCGCCGGCTCGGGATCCGTCTTGTGCTCCGGGCCGCCTTCCCATTGGTCGATCGCGATCACCGCGCCATTGACGGCTAGGCAGAATCTTGCCATACCGCGTCGTTCGATCCCACGTGCCGCCCCCGCAGCGTTGCAGCGGGGGCGGCACGTGGGACCGAGACGCAGTCGCCCACCACGAAATGTCAATGCGCCGGCTGCGGATCTGTGCCAGCCGGTCGGGATCGTGCCGACTCGAATTCCGTTCGCACTCGCTTGGTTCGACCGTCGAATCCCCGTGCTTCCGTGCAGGATAGGGCGCTGATCGCAAGAGCCTGGCAACGAGCCCCGGGCTCGATGAGCAGGGCTGGGGACGCGAAGCGTCCAGGACTGTGTTACGACGCGAAGCGTCGTAACAATGGAAATGGAAATGGAAGCGTCGTAATGATGGACACGGTTGCCCCGCCGCGAGGGTGGTGCAGTGACGTGTATTGGCTTTTCGGTCGTGAAATCGGTTCGCGGGTGAAACCTCAACGCGGCTCCGAGCCACCTTCCGTCTGCGGGGATCTCCGTCGTGAAAGATTTCTTGACGCGGGGGCCCAAGAAAGGCCAAAACAGAACGAATACGCCTATGAACCGCCACGATAGTGTCCCAGCGGAACCAACTCGCCCTCCATCCACCGACCGGCAGGAATCCCCGACGTGACCGCCGCAATTCGCACCGAACACTTGACCAAGATCTACGGCAACCGGTTGATCGCGGTCAACGACATGAACCTGACCGTTCCCGAGGGGGCCATCTTCGGACTCTTGGGCCCGAACGGGGCAGGAAAAACGACCACCCTGCGGCTGCTGCTCGGGCTGCAGCGACCGACCGCAGGCCGGGCGGAGGTATTTGGCAGACCCAGCGGACCCAATGCCGTCGCCGTTCGGCGACTGATTGGCTATCTGCCCACGCATCCCAACCTCCCCGGGAACCTCCGCCCGGTCGAATACCTTGACCTCTTGGGCAAACTCTGCCGGCTGCCCCGCGAGGAGCGGAAGCCCCGGATCGCTTCCCTGCTCCGTGCGGTAGGGCTCTTGGGGCTGACCGACCAGCGGATCGAGAACCTTTCCACCGGCGAGACCACCCGGCTGGGGATCGCCGCTTCGCTGGTGGCCGACCCTCCGCTGTTGATCTGGGACGAGCCGACCGCCGGCCTCGACCCGGCCGCGCGCCGGTTCACCCTGGATCTGATCCGCGAGATGGGCAAGAGCCGCACGGTCGTCGTCGCCACCCACATCCTTGGCGACATCGATCACATCTGCGACCATGTCGGCGTGGTGCACGAGGGGCAGATGATCTTCTGCGGCCCGGTTCGCGACATGAAGCGGCGGCTGCGGCGCGACGACTTCAGCCTGGAACTGGAAGGCAACGGCGACGACTTGCGGCGATTGGCCGATCAGGCGGGCCAGGTGGAGGGGATCGCCGTCCGCATCCAGGACGAACGGACACTGACGGTGGAGGTCTGCGACGGCCGTCCGCGGGCCTCGGCGCTGGCCGAACTGCTTCAGTTGGTCGAGCCCAACCACCTGACGCTCCAGGCGGTCCACAGCGGCCAGAACGAAACGGAAAACGCATACCTGCAATTGCTCCAAGAGGACGAAGCGCATGGCTTCCAGCGATTTGATTTCCAGACTCAACGAAAGGTCGTTGCCGCTGAGGGCAATCCTCCAGCATGACCTGTGGGGGCTCTACCAGAGCCGCATGGTCCGCGTCTGGCTGGCTGCCACCGCGCTGCTGGCCGCGCTGTTGATGATGACGAACTGGGTCAAGGTGCCCTCGGCGCCGCTGATCGCCATCGTGCTGTTCCCGTACCTGGTCTTTCCCTGGTTCCTGGTGGTGATGATGTTGGGGGTCAACCCGACCTCCGGGTCGCGCGCGGACGCGATGGCCGACGGCTTTCTCTGCCGACCGGTCACGCGGTACGAGTGCCTGCTGGGAACCTGGCTGGCAAGGCTGGTCTTGGTCTGGGGAGTGTACCTTGTGGTGGCGGTGCCCGCCGCGGCGATCATCGTTTTCGCGAAGCGGCCGGTGCCGGACGACGGCGTGACGTTCTACGGCGTGATCGCGGCGATGGGCGTGGTCGGGCTGGTTTTGGCACTGCAAGTATCCCTCGGGTTCCTCATGGGCACGCTCCTGCGGCGATCGCTGTTGGCGGTCGCAGTGTTGCTGCTGGCCTGGTATCCGCTCAATCTGGTGCTGCACGCGTTTTCCCTGGAAGAGTTCTCGCCGATCAGCCTGAGCCAGTCGCTGCCGACACTGTTGCGGCAACCGTGGCAAGAGGATCCCGCGGCCGAGACCGCCAAGGTCGGAGACCTGGAGGCGATGCAGAAGACGATCGAGTGGATCAGCAGTTTCGGCGCGCCCTCCAAGCCCCCGGCCAAACCAGGTTTCTTCGAACAAGCCGAGTACGAGGACTTTTCTCTGCTGAGCGTGTTGATGGGCTATGGTATTCCAACCTTGTTGAGCATTGCGCTGGCAACCGTGTGTTTCAATGTGCGTGATTTTTGATCACCATCGAACCCCGATCCCCTGGAGAAAACGACATGCTTCGCAAGCGTACCCTGATGCTGCTGACGGCCTTGCTCGTCTTGCCTCGACTGGTGCAGGCCGCCGATCCGCTGCCGCTGGCCGCCGAGTGGCTGCCGAAGGAGACTGTGATCTCGATCGAACTGACCGATCCCAAGCCGCTGTTCGACCGGCTGATGGACCCGGCGGTCTTGAAGGCCATCGAGGAATCGCCCGCCTATCGGCAGCAGGCGGAGAAGCAAGGCATGAAAGAGTTCCTGGGCGGCGTCGGCTTTCTGGAGGCGAGCCTGGGCACTTCGTGGCAGGAAGCGGTGCGGAAGCTGGCGGGAAAAGGAGCCACCTTCGCCTTGTGGCCCGACAATAAGACCGCGATCATCATCGACGGCGAGGATGCCGAACTGCTGAAGCGGCTTCACGAGATCCTGGTGAGCATTGCCAAGAGCGAGGCCGAGAAGGCGGGCAATCCCGGCCGCGTCGCTTCGGCGGAGTACCGGGGCGTGACGGGGTGGACGTTCAACAGCGAAGAGGCCCACACCATCCTGGGCACGCGATTCATCCTGGCCAACAACTCCAAGGCGCTAAAGGCCGTGATCGACATCCGCGAGGAGAAAAGCGGATCGAACCTGGCGTCCGTGGCCTCCTACCAGGCAGCCAAGAAGGCGGCAGGCCCGGTGAATGCCGTTGCCTACGTCAACCTCGAGGTGCTCAAGCAGGTCCCGAAGGTCGAGAAGGCGCTGAAGGGGGGCGAGAACCCGCTGGCGTCGCTGTTGTTCTCCGGCGTTCTGGACGCGTTGCGAGAATCGAACTGGCTGGCGGTGGCAGGGAAGGTCGAGGGCAGCATGCTCTCGTTCTCCGCGACCACCGACGGCAAGCCTGCCGCGAAGATGGCCGCTTTCGCCCGGCCCGACAGCCCGGAAAAAGGAATCCTGCCCAACTTGGACGTGCCTCGCCGCATCGCTGCCGCGAGCTTCTATCGCGACCTGCACGGCTT
>JABWBD010000015.1 GCA_013360685.1 Pirellulales bacterium | reverse complement strand
GGCCAGGATGTACTTGTGATCGAGGTCCCAGGTTTCGCCGTTGTCGTTGCTGACGACTGCCTCGATGCCGAACCTGAGACGGCCGGTCTTGTCGGCAACATAGCCGTTGCGGACCACGTAGGTCATCACGATCCGGCCGTCAGGCATGACCATCATGTGCGGGTGGTGGCGGCCCCAAAAGTAAACGTGGTTCAGTTCAGACCAGGTGTATCCATTGTCCTTGGATACCGAGGTGGCGAGTCCACTATACTGGTCGTCGAATCCCACCAGGAACTGTTTCGGGTTATCGGTGCGGCAGGCGGCAACCAGATCGCCGTTCTTCGCTCGGCACAGGACGATTTCATTGAGCCGTTTCCATTGGGGCACGTTGATTTCCTTGCTCCAGGTCTTGCCTTCATCCGTGCTGAATCGCACGCAGCCTTGAGAGAAGTACTCGCCCGTGCCGAACGTGCCGTTTTGCTTGTACCGGGTTTCGACCAGGCGGGCCACCTTGCCCGTCGTGGGGTCGCGGTCGACCAGCATCGGGTCCCACGGATACATGGCCTGGCCTTCGGAGCCGTAAGGAACCGGAGCATCATCACTCCAAGTCTGCCCATAGTCCGTGCTTCTCCAATACCGGCTCTCGATTCCGATCAGGAGCTTGCCGTCACCCAAGTACGTAAGCTGCGTAGCGGCCCCGAGGTCGGGAAGGCCCGCCGCGTCGGTATGCATCCACCTCGGTTTGGTCCAGGTGGCGCCGAAATCGTCGCTGAACACGGCCGCGGCTTTGATCGCCGGCTTGTCGACCGATGCGGCCAGCATCAGTCGCTTGCGCTCCGGCATATACACCAGGTACGGCATCTGCGAATTGTTGTACGTCCACTCGCCGCCGATGAAGCGCAGTTGTGCGGCCAGTGTTTGTGCTGCCTGGGAGCCGTTGAGCCGAATCACAGCGTGCTGCTGCCACCCGCCGCGAGTCCATGGGGTGTCGCGGGCATCGATCTTGGAGTTCATGTCGCAGGCCGGAGGCGGATTGGCCTTCTCATGGATGCCATCACTTCCGTCGACGACTCCGGGGAGGAGGCGCAATGCGACTGCGACCGCCACGGCGATCCGTGTCTGCGTCGTAACGATTGATCGACCATCCACTTGCTGAATCTCCTGATCCATCCGACGAACCACGGCGCTGACGTGGTTCGCCGGGATGAGAGCGCCGAGGTCAAGATCGGTGGTTGCGAGCGATGCGCGTTTGCCGCTGTTCGTGCAGTTTGCGGACCCAGCAGCTTAGACAGGCGCACTTCTCGTCGCGACCGCAGGTACCGGCAATGTCGCGGTAGGGGAGCGGCTGGATGGCGGCCTCCACAAGTCCGCGCATCTTGCGGTACTCCGGCTCGTCGGTGCTTTTCCACCCGCCCGGCTCGATCTGCCCCCAGCCGCCGGCACCGCGGGCCAGGGGCGCTTTCAAGATGCGGCTCTCGTCGGGCAATGCCACGTTCACCAGCGCTGCAAACGGCTGCCCGGCCAACGCGTCGCCGAAGCTGCGGCGAATGTGCGATCGCAGAGCCTGTTCGCCTTGGGGATCCGGTCTGCGCCATTCGTCCTTGTTCCAGGAGTATGTGCCGTACAGGGGTGCGTTCAGATCGAGCCAGTCGATGATCCGCCGGCGGCTGTCAGGGTCGAGTTCGACGCCTTCGTGCCCCTTCAAGAGCAGCGCGGCAAGTTCGCCGCCGTGAGCGAAGTAGTCGCCGGGCCGGCTGTACCAGGTTTCCTGCCCATATTGGGCGATCTTCACGAGGCGGCCATCCTGGGTCAACGATGCGTAGGCGGCGCTGGGGAGCAGTTGCTGGTAGGAGTTGGCAACGTTCTCCTCGCCGGCGTCGATCGTGCCGAGCAGATCGGTCTTTCCGGCGGTCTCCTTCAAGCCGTGGCAGTCGAGGCAGTAGCGGTCGAGCACCGGCTGCACGGTTTTGGCGAAGCTGAAGCCGCCGGGATCGTGCGGGCCGGCGGGCGGCTCCAATTGGAGGACCGGCTGCGCAGCGGTCGGCGACGGTCGAATCACGGGGCTGCACGTGCGCCGCTCGTGACAGCCGACACAGCCCGCCTGCTCGCCCGGCTGCAGATAGACGCTCGAGCGCATGGTCATCACCGCCATGCCGTTTTCATCGAGTGCCTGGAACTGCAGGGGCACGCCGGACGGGGCCTCGAACACCGCTGAACCGTTTTCGTCGACGGGCACGGTGCCCAGGACCCGCTTGAGCACTTCATAGTTCACGCGGCTGGAGAACGGCACCCGCTGCGCGGGTTGCGGGATCAGTTCATTGACACGGAGCCGCCGGATCGTGCCGCGGGGGATGTCCTGCGTGCTGCGATAGACGTCTTGAAGGTAAAAGACCCCTTTCGGCGAGGTCTCGTGATGGGAAGCCAGTGAGGGGAGCACCGGCGGCGCCGGCCGCGGGCGAACCGGCATGGGCTCGAAGCAGGAGACCTCCGGATCGCGGTAGATCAATTCGCGTCCGCCCAGCGTGTCGATCAGGTAGATCCCGTAGGCGTTGTGCCGCGGGTACCGCGCCATGGACGCGGGGTAGGGATCGGGGCAGAACTCGGCCAGGAAGAGGTCTTCGCTGAGCGGGTAGGGGCTGCCGAAACTGACCGGCGAATGGTCTTCCGACTCGGGAAAGGGAGCTTCCGGCGTCAGCCGCGTGATGGCTTCCAGGCCGTCTTCGGCCAGGCGGCGGTCGATGAGAATCAGCGAACCGGCATGGATCGTGTGGTGTCCGGCCGCCGTGGCAACGATCTTGGGCGAGCCGGGAATGGGCCTCGGCTGGCAGATCCGGCAGGGGTTGGGGGTGTAGTTGCCGAAGTAGTGGGCGGCGGCCGTGCCGTCGGGCGCGGCGGTCCAGAAGCCGAAGGTCGGGATCACCGGCCGGTTGATGTAGTCCCAGCGCATCCAGAGGAGCCGCCCGTCGGGCATGACCGCCGGATCCCACTCGCTGGCTTCGTTGAACGAGATCTGGCGGATGTTGGAGCCTTGGGCATCGCAGCGGTAGAGGACATACGTGGGGCAATAGCGCCCGCCCGTGTGGCAACGCACACCGCCCTGGTTGCGTGTGGAGATAAAAGCAAATCCGCCGTCGGGCAAGTAGCAGGGATCATAGTCCTCGCAGAGCACGGTCTTCCGGCCGTCGGCCCCGGCCAATGTGTCGCTGTCCCCGCCGGTGATCTGCCGCAGGCCGGCGCCGTCGGCGCCGATCTCGTAAAGGAAGAACTGCCGCTGGTCGCGCGGGGGCCGATGATCGGCGTAGGCAAACACGATCCGCCGCCCGTCGAACGACACATCGGCGTGCATCGCGCAGCCCGCGGGCAGCTTGCCTTCGAGCAGAACCGTTTCCTTGGGCCGGCCGCTCTTCCAATCGTCGAGGATGACCAGCCCCGGACCCGTGCCGTTGTGCATGGCGAAGTAGTTGTCGCCCGGCGCGCTGAGGACCGGCGGGGGCCGCTTGCTTACCAGGAGGCGATCGAAGTCAAGCGCGGGATGCGAAAACAGGATGCGGCGCCGGAGGTCGACGGCCCGGGCGAACAGATCTCTTCCGGCCGAAAAAGCCGGATCTTTGGCGGCCCGTTCGATCCGCTCCTGAAGCGCCTTGAGTTCCGCGGCCATATCGGGACGGGGTGCGGCCCGTTCCACGAATTCGAGAGTCTTGCGGGCCAAATCCAGCCGCTGCTCGGCACGGGCGAGATAGTAGGCATGCGAGGCCTCGGTTCCGACGCGTGTATACTCGTTCCAAAGCCCATCGCGGCGCTCCATCTCCATCTCGATCTGCGATTGCCGGTCGCGGAAGTCCCGTGCCACTTGGTCCCACAGCGACTGCCGGATTTCGCGGCATTCCGACGCGAGGGCGAAGATCGGCCGGCAGTCGACAGCCGCATAGGGCGGCAGTCCTTTTTCGGGGCTGTAGCAGACGAACACCTCCAGACGCTCGTACTTGCCGTCGAGCTTGAAGCCGATTTCGCCCGGCGAGAGCGCGAAGCCGCGACGCTTCGTGCCGCCGATCTCCAGTTCGGCCGCCCTGGCTGCACGCGCGTCGGCTTTTCCTTCCGTCAGCGTGCCGCCGAGTTCCAGGTCGATGGAATTGCCGTCTTTGTCGAACAGCCGCGGGCTGAGGAAGTGGGCCGAGCCGTCTTCCGGCGGCCGTCCCAGCGCGGCAAGATACAGCCGCTCCAACCCCCGGACGCGGAACTCCAGCCGCACCGGCTGCCCGTCGGCCGTGAGCCGGATGATCGCCGGCCGGAATTCGTCGCGACCGGCGCGATCTCTTCCGTCCGCGGGGCCGAACGCAGCCTCCAGCGAAGCTCGCATGCTGTCGTGCCAGGTGTCTTTCTTGACGTAGGCCGGCGCCGTCCGCGGGGGCCGTGCCTCGTGCAATTCCGTGCCCAGAAAGAGGAGCTTCGGCAGTTCGTCGCCGCGGGTGGGCGGTCGAACCATGATCTGCGACAGCAGCACCAGCGGCACGGCGGCAAGTGGCATCGCTCTCATCGTTGGCATCTCCTTCGGTTTCGCAAGTCGCCGGCGCCCGTTGCGCCAGGCAACCAGGCTCGACCGGTCGGGTTCCTATGGCTTTGCCGGTTTAACACCGAAATGGAACAGTACGTTTCGCAGGAGTGTTTGGAATTTCGGGTCGGCCGAGAGTCCCCAGCCGGCGCCCACGGATCCGGCGTGAAAGACGCGACCGCCCTGCGGGCGCTCCCAGTAGATCATGTGGCAGGCGACTCCGTCGGCGAGGCGCGCTGGACGGACGAAGTAATCCAGCGCGGTTGCCTGTGGCTGACGGCCTGCGGCCAGTGTGAGGATGCCCGAAGGTTCCTCGGGCAGCCCGGCGCCGGGCGGTACGTCGTCGGTCAATTGCCGCAAGAGCGAGAGTCGCACGTCTGGTTCGTGGCCGACGGCCTTGGGGAAGCCCCCGCCCTGGGCGCCGCCAAAGGCATCACCCTTGGCCAAGCCGACGGGCTCCGGCTTCTGGAAGAGGAAGTGGTCCGGCTCTTGGACCTCGTACACCGTGTTGGCGGTGGCGCCCCAGAAGCCCAGGGTTTCGAGCCCGACCAGTTTCCACGCCGGAAGGCCGCACTCGCGAGCGAGGCTGCCGCGGCGGCGGTCCTGACTGTGCCAGAGTTCGCCCACCGTGCAGCCCGGCCGCCCGCCGGGGAGCCCGCCCTGTTTGCGGCATTCCATGATCGTGCCTTCCTCGTTGTAGCTGACGCGCCAGAAGATCGTATTGCCCGAGAGCACGATCACGTTGCCGCCACGGCAGAGGTAGCGGTCCACCGCGTCGAAGGCTTCGGCCGACCAGTACTCGCTGTGGCCGTTGATCACGACTGCTGGATACCCGTCCAGCAGGCCCGGGTCGCGATGCAGGTCAAGATCGTCGATCATATCGTAGTCGCAGCCGCTTTGTTCAAGCCAGACGAGAAGGAAACGCTCGGCGCGCATGAGATGACTGTAGCCGACGCTCTCCTCGCTATAGAGCACGTAGGGTCCGGCGTTTGGCCAGGGCTTGCGGAGCCCGATCTTGTAGGCAGGCTGTCCGGCGTGGTGGTCGCGATACATGCAGTACGCCGGCGGATTTCCGGGGCAGTTGGCGATCCCACCCGTACCCCAATTGTGATGCAGTCCCGGCGGAGTCAGGGGAAAGGACGTGGCGCTGTAGGCGCCCCAGGTCCCGGTCGCTGCCAGGACCAGGATCGGCGCTTTGGGGCGGTCTTTCGGCTTTCTCACAACGAACGTCGCATGGTAAAGCCGCGGCGAGCCGTCGAGATCGTAGCGGAAGCGGCCCACGTAGAAACCGGGCTTCGCCGTTTCCGGGATCCGAAATTCTTCGGTCACCTGCCAGCGGCAATCGTACAGATCGTCGGAGGCCAGACGCAGGCCGTGGCCCCGCTTGGGATCTTGGGCCGGATCGTAATCGCTGAAGCGGGGCACTTTGCCGCCGTCGAAGCTGGGGCCGCCGATCATCCACGTCGCCTCGTTGATGATCCGGCCGTGTCGCCCGTGAGGCGAGCAGTCCGACACGCGATCGCCCCGTTCCTCGTCCAGCGGCCAGCAGGCCAAAACGCCGCTGCCGGCGGCCGGTTCAAGCCCCCGCTGCTGATAGCGGGCGTGGATTTCGTCGGGCGAGAGGGCTTTGGCGTACATGACCGGCATCGCCAGGTCGCCGTCGAAGAGACTGTCGACGGATCCTTCTTGTGCACAGGCCCCCAGTCGAAGCGGCGCGGACCCGGCCCGGACCGGCCCCGGGAATGCCTGACCGGCGGCCTTCTTGCCGTTGATCCACAGGGACTGCAACTTCCCGTCCCAGACGCCGACGATGTGGTGCCACTGCCGGTGGGAGAGCGCCGTTCCGGCCAGTTCGCCATCGGCCCGACGAGGTCCGCCATCGCCCAAATAGAACTGCACGCGGCCTCGGTCGTCGAGGTGAAGCCGGTAGCCGCAAGCCGCCGGACCGTTGTATTGCGAGATGAGCGTTTGCGGGGCGTTCAGCCGCCAGGGACGGACCCAGCACTGGATCGACAGGGCGCCCAGCGGCTGGTCCGCGGGGAGCCCCTTGTCGACGTGGATGAAGGAACCGGGGTGGATCGGCTGCTGGATAGGCTTACTGTTGACAAGAGTTTCCAGCACTTCGTCACCGGAGGGGTCGTCGACCTTGGGACCCAGGCGGCAAATCGAGAGTTCGTACGGCACGGTGCTGCTGGTGCGGAAATGGAGGGTCTGGCCGGCAGTGACGACCTTTTCGGCATAGGCGTGCAGGCCGGGCAGATCCAAGGCCCGCGGCATCGCCAACGGTTCCGAAGCGAGGATGTCCGCCGCGAGAAACTCCAGGACGATCAGAACCAGTGAGAGCGTCTTCATGGTGTCCCTCCATTTCAATCGCCAGGGGCATTACTGTTCCAGCTCACCGGGGCGGGGGCTTTGCACTTCCGCGGACGGCGCGGCGGAAAAGGACCCTCGCTTGCACCGGACCGGTCCACCGCCTATTCTGACCGATACTTTACACCAAGAACCGTCGTCAATCAAATTTCCGCCGGTTGGGCTGCGGAGATCGTGAGGGTTTCGGCGGATTCGCCCGGAAACCTTCGCCGTAACCGTTCACGGACCGCTGTCGGTTTACCGTGGATCTGGACTGCACAGTCGCCTTTCGCTCCGCGAAAGTGGTGCCATTTTCGCGGAGCGAAAGGCGACTTTGGCAGTCCGTGAGCGGTTACCCTTCGCCAGGGCCCGCGGCGATTGCCAATGGAAGTCAACCAGTCTCTTGACCTGAGAAGAAAGAGGAGTGGGAACCGTGACGCACACTTGGGCAATCCGTTTATCCGTGGCAGTCATGCTGGCGATCATGGCGGCGAGCATGGGGATCGTTGACGCAGGCGCCAAGGCCGAGGAGGACGTCTTCCGGCTCACGATCGCGCCGGCCACGGCGCAAAACCCTCGCAACAGCGAGTCGGATATCATCGAGCTGCGGGATGGACGACTGCTGCTGGGGTGGACGGAGTTCTACGCGGCCAACGGCGCGGACGACGGCGCGGCGCGGATCGTCGGGCGCGTTTCGGCCGACGGGGGGCGGACTTGGGGGGACAAGTATACGCTCGTGGAGAACGACGGCCGGTGCAACGTGATGGAGGTCAACTTCCTGCGATTGAAAAACGGCGACATCGCGCTGCTGCATTTGAAGAAGAATGTCGAGGTCGGCGGCACCCAGACGCCCGACTGCCGCGTCATGCTTCGCACGTCGCGGGACGAGGGCCGCACCTTCGGTCCGGCCAAAGAGCTTACCGGCGAGAAACGGTATGTGGAGACGGCGTCCGGGCGGGCCTTGCGCCTGAAGACCGGCCGGATTCTCGTGGAATGCGACAACATGGAGAGCGCCTTCTGCCTGATCTCGGACGACGACGGCGCGACGTGGCGCGAGGGCAAACCCGTAAAGCCCTCGGGCGGCGGATGCTGGGAGCCCGCGGCGGTTGAGCGGACGGACGGGCGCGTGCTCATGTTCCTGAGGACGGGCCTCGGAGGGCAATACCAGACGGTCTCCGAGGACGGCGGGGAGACGTGGGGAGAGGCCACCCTCGCCCCGCTCCGCGGCACCGCGGCGCCGATCGCCATCGAGCGGATCCCGGGCACCGGCGACTTGCTGGCGATTTGGAACAACGACTTTGGCAGCCCCCGCGCACGGAACCCGCTTACCGCGGCCGTTTCGCGCGACGATGGAAAGACGTGGGAGCATTTCCGAAACGTCGCCGACGCGGCGGGCGACGCCTTCGCGTATCCGTCGGTCACCTTTGCCGGCGACAGGGCTCTGCTCACCTACTTCAATTACCAGGGGGGAATTTCGCTGTTTCTCCAGGGAATCCCCGTGAAGTGGTTCTACGAATCCAGCCATCGCTGAAGCGCTGGGCATGTCGGGACGGAGGGGTGCATGACGCCTCGTGAACGATTGCTCGCGGCCATCGACCGGCAGCCGGTCGACTACGTGCCGTGCGCGCCCTTCTTCAACCCGCTCACGCCGCAGCAGCGAGCGGGCCGGCGGTGGGAGTTTCCCTTTGGGCCGTCGGAACAGGAGATGGCCGAGTACGCGGTTTGTCAACTGGGCGTCGCGCCGCCGGTGGCCTTGCCCATCGGCGACTATCACCCCAATTTCTTCATGTCGCTCTATTACGACCCGCATCCGGAGTGCACCAGCAAGACGTGGTTTGAGGACGACCAGATCCACAAAGTGTGGGAAACCCCGGCCGGCCGGCTCCAGGCGTCGGTGAACTACGACGAGAAATGGCCGCACGGGCTGGATATCCCCTTCTTCAGCGACTTCACCATCGGCCATTTCACCAGGCCGTGGCTCGCGTCCGAGGCCGATCTGGAATGTCTGCGGTGTATCCTGCGGCCGCTGGACCGGCGCGAGGAGTTGGACCGCGCGCGGTTTGAATGCCGAGCGATGAAGGCGGTGGCCGACCGGCTCGGGCTGGCCACCATCGCCCACGTCGGGATGGGACTGACCGGGGCGATGCAGCTCTGCGGATCGCAATCCGTCTGCATGATGGCGGCGGAGCAACCGGATTTGCTCCGGGCCTATCTGGAATTAGACCATCAACGGAACCTCCGCCACATGGAGCTTGCCTGCCAGTTCGGCGCGGACATCATCCGGCGCAACGGCTTCTACGAGACGTGCGATTTCTACGGGCCTCGCATGTTGGAATCATTCCTCGGGCCGCTATTGCGCGAGGAGATCGAGGCCGTGCACGCCGCCGGCAGGCGGATCGGCTACACGGTCAACACGGGCGTAATGCCCATGCTCGACTACCTGGCCGGATTGGATTTCGACTGCATCCTCCACATCGACATGGCCGCAGCCGGCGTCGATCCTGTCCGGATCCGCGACAAGCTCGCCGGGAGCAAGAGCCTGTGGATGGGTCCGAGCAGCGTCTATCATATGTGGGACGGCGATGCCGAGGTCCCCCGCCGCGCCCTGCGGGAACTCTTGAGCGTTTTGGGCAACCAGGGGGTCATTGTCACGCCCAGCCCCAGCGTTCACAGCATTATGCCGTGGGACAACTTCCTGGCTGTCGTGGACCAGTGGAAGCAGCTTCGCTGAAGCATCCATCACTGAGGAGATGGCCGCAGTCGAAAGTCACGGTTCCAGCCCGAGTGTTGATCGTGATCTTGCCGCTGTCGTACTGGGACTTCATGGCTTCACTGTCGTGCAACATTGCGGGCGGATGCGGACGTGGTCTGCCATTGATGGAGATGCCCATCGTGCTTGTGTCGACCTCGATTCGATCTCCGTCGACCGTTGTCTGGACTCGGCCGTGTTCCATTTTGGGCACGGATAGGGCCCGGACAAAGGCTTCTTCGTTTGCGTAGGTGTCGAGATCCGACACCTGCAAGACATGATACGCCTCGGGCAGCTCATAGTGGGCGCACAGTCCCTTTCCGACCTTGTACACGTTCCACGGCCCCGCTCGTCTGGATCTTGCACCACCATCCTCGAACAGCGTGCCTTGCCCGAGCAGCCAGTTCTTGTGCTGAACCGCGCGTCCGCGCACCTCGTACCGGCGTTTATGCGGAGGCACGTCCGGCAGAACGACTACCACGCGCAGACCCTGCGACGGATCGGCCCCGAACAACACGCCGTCGTATTGCGATTGAGGGATTCCTCCGTCCGAATGCACCGACGCCATGGACACATGCGGCGTGTTGTAGTAATAGATCGCACCCGGAAGCCAGCGCTGGGTTTTCCATAACGGATCACTCGGCCAGCCCAGGTAACGCTGCCCCTGATAAATGAGAGTCCGGCGAGTCTTCGCTTCTTCGGCCAGCGCGCGCACGATGGGGTGGGGCTGAAATGAGCTGGTGGCGAAGAACATGCCTTCATCCTGTTTCAGCCGCGGCTCGTTGGCGCTGGCAATATGGATGCTGGCCGGCTCCAGGCCGGGAACGCGAGCGGCAGCGAAATCGAATCGCGGCTCCCCCATGCCGAACGCCAGCCACACGGTTGGCAGAAACCCGTCATAGCGGGCGTCCGTCAGGTACGCGACTTTTCGGTCCGTCAGCGAGCCAAAGGCATCGGCCGTGCGGCAGCGAAACGAGGGGCCGCCCAGATAGCCGTTTACGCTCAGGAGTGCCCGTTCGGCCAGCATCACGTTCAACAGCGTCTGTGCGCCACGCCGCAAGTCGTCGTCGGGCGCGTGGTCGACCAGCACGATCAACGGATTCGAAAAGTGGTACTGGTAGCACTTCGAGTTCCACTCCACAAATCCACGCTCCAGCCGCCATGCGAGAAACTGCTTGATCTCGCGCACGTGTTCCGACACATCAAGGCCCCGGTAATGCTGGGCGAACATCCCAATGGTCAACTGCATCAGATCGTGGTTCTCGGTGTGACGCGGCGGCCAGAACGCCTTGGACGTCAGTTCGTTCTGCGGCCATGCCTTGAGGATACCGACCATATGGGCCTCGGCTTCCTTGGAGAGGCGGGAAGATTCTCGAAAATCAAGCAGAGTCTTCAGATAGCGGATAAAGTAGATGTCGCGGTCGGCGGGCAGTGGGCCGAACGAACGGAAATGGGCGTTGGCCTCGTCGAGGTCCCGGTTGAACACCAGCCGGGCATGGTTGAGTGCCCAGCGCCGGCCATCGGCGGCCGCCATTTCGGGCTCCATGGCACCAAAATGGTCAATGATCCACGTCACATACGCATGACGGCGTTCCGCGAGCTGCGCCTCGGGCGGCGATTCTGCTCCCCAAACGAACGCTGTCGTCAAGCCGATCTGAAAAACCAGGACCACGACGGGCAGCGGCAGGATTCGGCGCATGGCTTCATCCCAGGGATGGAGGCAAGGTGTCAGCGTGCCGTCCGGTCGCACCGGCCGGCGGAGTTCTTTATACTGTACCGTTGGCCGAACCGTCCACACGCGAGCTGCAAACAAGAGTCAAGAAAGCTCGCAAAAAACCGCCGCTGCCCATTCTTGTAAGGTCCCGACGCATGACAATCCCGAAACACGTCCGCTGGGCGTGCTTGGCGTTTGCCGTTTCCATCCCGATGCACGTTCTGGCCGCGCAAGCTGCTGAACCCGAGTTCCGCTGGGTGTACTTGCAGCAGAATCTGCAGGTGACGGAGAATCTGCCGAAGATCGAAGCCATGCTGCGGCGCGCGGCCGGGGCAGGATACAACGGCGTGGTACTGGCAGACTACAAGCTCAATATCCTGGACCGAGTACCCGACCACTACTTCAAGAACGCCGCCCGGTTCCGGGATCTGTGCCGCGAACTGAAGCTGGAAGTCATTCCCGCCGTGTGCAGTTTCGGCTACAGCGCCGGGATTCTGGCCCACGATCCCAATCTGGCCGAAGCGATGCCTGTGCGGCAGATTCCGTTTGTGGTTCATGGCGACGTGGCCAAGTTGGTAGATGGTGGTACGCTGGTAACGGGGGACTTCGAGGAGCATCACGGGCACGCCTTTTCCGGCTGGAACTTCCAAGACGAACCGGGCGCCGGGACGTTTGCGGACGGCGCCGTCCGGCACGGCGGCCAGTCGTCGATGCGGATTGAAAACCCGCCCGGCATTCGGGGCAATCGCCGCGTCAGCAAGCTCGTCAGGGTCCGGCCTTGGGGCCAGTATCACGCTTCGGCCTGGATTCGCACGGCAGGTTTCGAGTCGGCCGGCAGTACGCGGATGTTCGCCATGAGCCCTGCCGGGCGGGTGCTCTCGCACAGCAACCTGGGCGTGCGGCGGGACCAGGAATGGACAGAACATCACATCGTCTTCAACAGCCTGGACCATCGCGAAGTGCGGTTCTACCTCGGCGTCTGGGATTGCGGCGGCGGCAAGCTGTGGATCGACGATGTCCGGCTGGTGGAAGAGCCGTTGGTGAACCTGGTGCGGCGCCCCGGCTGCCCGCTGCTGGTCCAGGACGCGGACGGCCCAACCACCTACGTGGAAGGCCGCGATTTCGCCGAACTGCGCGACCCGCAACTGGGCACGACGCCGTGGAAAGGCGAGTTCGACGTCTATCACGAGCCTCCGGTACTGCGATTGTCGCCCGGCTCTCGGATCCGCGACGGTCAACATCTGCACGTCAGCTACTACCATGCGGTGACGATCTACGATGGCCAAGTGCCCTGCTCGCTCAGCGAACCAAGAGTGTTTGAGGTCGTCGAGGATCAAGTCCGCCGCGTCGAGGAATTATTTCGGCCGGGTAGCTATTTCCTCAGCCACGACGAGATTCGAGTGGCCGGTTGGAGCGAGCCCGAGCGGCAATCGGGGCGCACGGCCGGACAACAGTTGGCGGACAACGTCCGCCGCTGTGTCGAGATCATCCGCCGGATCAACCCCAAAGCCCGGCTGTGCATCTGGAGCGACATGTTTGACCCGTCGCACAATGCCGTGAAGGACTTCTATCTTGTGAACGGCGACCTGGCCGGGTCGTGGGAAGGCTTACCCCGGGACATGATTGTCGTCAACTGGAACAGCGGCAAGCCGGAGCAGAGTCTTCCGTTTTTCGCCCAGCGAGGCCACCTCCAGGTGTTGGCCGGCTACTACGACGGTCCGCCGGATCGCATCCGCGACTGGCTGGCTGCGGGCCGGAACCTCAACGGCCTGCGAGGCGTGATGTACACGACGTGGCGGGGCGATTTTTCGCAGTTGGAGGCATTTGCCGAACAGGCCGCCGACTCCAATCTCAGAAAATAGAGAGTACCCCATGGCGCCATGGACGGTTCATCGCAGGTCTTTTCCAGCGCCGGCGACAAGAACGGATTTCTCGGGCGATTTCGATAACCAGCACCCCCTCCACGGTGGCAGCTCGGGTGCGGTTTGTTGTAGAAGATTCCCGAGCACTGCGGATTGCGGATTGTGGCGTCCCTCATGGCGCCGGGACCGCCAACCGCCGCCTTCCGCGTCCACGGCCCAGCCGGCGACCCGGGCAGCCTCTCGGCGTCCGACGAGTCGCAGGAACTGTGCTTGCCCGCCAGGGCGACGACGAGGACGAAGCGTCTGGTTGCAGCCGCAAACCGGGCTGTGTATTCTTGGTATTCCTCGCGTGGGCCTCGGGATTGCTGATGATTGGCGACATCAAAACATCGTGAGAACGAAAGGTGGTTCCGATGAAGACGGCAGTAGGCGGGTTCAAACGGGAAAATCTGCGGCGGCCGCCGGCGAGCGGACTTTCTTGGATCTTTGCCCTGACGCTCGCAGCCGCCGGTAATGCTGGCGGCGCGCTGGCCGACGAGCCGCTGCTTGTGGCTCATTGGAAGTTGGCCAGCGATGCGAACGATTCTTCAGGCAACGACTTGCACGCGACGAATCACGGCGTGCGCTTCTCCGAAGGCGCCGCCGTCTTCAATGGCAAGGACGCCTATCTTGAGGTTGGCGACAGCGAGCATCTCCGCCCGGGAACGGGGGACTTCACGATCTCCGTTCGAGTACACACCGAAGAAAAACTGACCGACGTTCTGGGCGATGTGCTGAGCAAGTTCCATCCGGCCACGCGCACCGGCGTGGTCCTGTCGCTGATGAACTACCCCGGCGTAACCAACGCGCAGTCCAATCTGCGAAACCTGTGCTTCGGAATCGACGCCAACACGCCCGCCGGCACATGGGAGGACCTCGGCCGCCCCGGTGACAGCCGTCACGTGCGGGCCCTGTGCGTCTTCGACGGGAACCTCTACGCCTCGACCTGGGAACCCGCCACGGGCGACGCCGGCGGAATCTACCGGTTCCAGGGCAAAGACAACTGGGTCCACGTCGGATCTCCCGACAAGGCCAACGCGATCAGCTCGCTGTGTGTCTGCAACGGAAAACTGTACGCCGGCTCGGAGTGGTACGACGGCGGCGGCTCCTCGCTCCCCTTGTCGGAAAATACCCATCCCGGCGGGCGCGTGTGGTGTTACGACGGCGACCAGGCGTGGACCGACTGCGGGCAAGTGGACGCGGAGGTCACGTCCATCTCCGGACTCGTCGAGTTCAACGGTGAGTTGTACGCCGGTACCGGGACCACGGGTTCGCATCATCCCCTGGGCAAGAACAAAGGGTTGTTCCGCTACCGTGGCGGGACCAACTGGGAGTCGCTCGGTTGCCCGGAGAAGCGGACGGTCCATCTGGGCGTCTATAATGGGAACATCTACGCGTTGAGCTACGATGGGGGAAACGTCTTTCGCTACGACGGCGACGGCCAATGGACCGATTTCGGCGTCCCTCCGGAGACGACTCAGACGTACTCGTTCATGGTCTATCAAGGAAAGATGCACTTCTGTACGTGGCCGAAGGCACTGCTGGTTCGTAACGACGGCCCGGGCACATGGACCGTGTTGGGCCGGCCCGGCGAAGAGAGGGAATCGATGGCGGTCAGCCTGTACAACGGGAAGCTCTACCTCGGAACGCTTCCCCTGGCTCAGGTCTACCGCTATGACGGTCCCAACGAACTGACCATGGTCGGCAGGTTGGATCACACACCCGACGTCGTTTACCGTCGCGCCTGGTCCATGGCCGTCTACGGCGGCAGGCTTTACTGTGGTGTACTGCCTTCGGGACACGTCCTCCGCTTCGAAGCCGGGAAGAGCGTGACGAACGACCGGGCCCTGGAACCGGGCTGGCGGCACATTGCAGCGGTGAAGGACGGCGGCTCGCTCCGCCTCTACGTCGACGGCCGCTGCGTGGCCCGGAACGACGGATTCGACCCCGAGACCTTCCAACTCGACAACGATCAACCGCTGCGCATCGGTTTTGGCGAGCACGATTACTTCAACGGCAAGATGAAGGACCTGCGCATCCACTGGGGCGTGCTCTCCGATGCCGCGATCGCCGCGGCCGCCCGCTGAATTCCCGCCCGCTGAACTGCCGTGCGAGATGGCCAACGAGACGGGTATGACGTCACACTTGCATGGCACGGCCATTCATGGCCGTGCCACGCAAGCGTGGCCACGCTCGGCTGCACCGCGGGCGATGCCGCGCAGCAAGCCACCGGCAGGCACAGGAACAGCTCGCCAACGCGTCGTGGAGGTTCACGGGGTGGAGCGTGCCCTGCTGATATCGGCTCATGATTCGGAATCCTTCCGCGTATTGGCTTGGAATGCCCGGATCACGCAGCCGGCAGTGGGCTTGGCTCAGCGGCAACTCCTGGCCGGCTTCAGCGGTGGCCGCAAGGATCAGCCGGATGTCTTTGAGATGCTGCGAGAGCTGGGCCTGGACGCGGAAGTCGCCTTCGACCATCTTCCGGCCCTTGGTGTCCATGATCCGTGAATAGGCCATCGTGCCGGTCAGCACCTCCAGCGCTGCCTCCGGCTCCAGACCGATCGCCTTCGCAAAGACCAGTCCCCCCCGGAGCCGGCAGATGGACGGTTCCGCTCGCACCGCTGGACGAGTTCGATCGCCGCATCGCGCACGATCGCCTCGCTCCCGCGCGCGACCCTGGACCACAGACCGGCATGGACCTCATAGCCGCCGTTGTCGAATGCCCGGTCCGTCGGGATGTAGCCGATGTAATCGTCGGCGTATCCGACGACCGCCGTGAATTTCCTCGGCGACTTCTCTCGGATGGCGATGGCGATTTCCAGGAACGGTTCACCCGGCAAGAACACGAAAGCGGCCTGTCCGATCCGCAACGCCCCGATTCGCGTCTTCATGGGCTCCGCCGCGGGCTTGTCTTCCAGCGTCCGTGCCGGCAGTTCGATCGATTTCCAGCAAAGCTCCAGGACATCGGGACTCGTCGCCGGTTCCAGCCCGGCCATCGCCTGATCGACGAAACCGGCAAGCCGCCGGCCATGGGCGAGGGCGTTTTCCGGACAACGCTCCAGCTTCGGCGGATTGATATTGCCGCACGCCCCTTGCAGGAAAAGGACCATCGCGCCGGGATGGCGCTTCTCCAACTCAATCGCCATCTCGCCCGGGTAGTCGGGCGAGACGTCCGGCAGGCACATCTCCAGCACCGGATGCGCCGTGGCGTTGACGAGAACCGCGATCGGCCGGCCGCTCTTGTCCAAAAGCGCTGCCACCCGGACGGCATCGTCGGCGGGGCCTTCGGGGCCAAGCACGATGTCGGGAGCGTACTGCCCCCATGCCGACAGGATCCCCCGCGTCGTCTTGATCCTCCGGTTGATCCCGATTCCCGGCGCGGCCTGCTCGGCGACCGCCAGGCGGCAAGGCCGCAGGTCGGCTGCCGCCGTGCGAATCGCACTGCCAATCTGCTCGGCAAGCCGCTCGACCCAGCGCCGGAACGGCTCCGTGTTCTTCAAATCGGTCAAGGCAATCGTTTCCGGGGAGGAGTGCGTGTGGCTTGACGCCAGAACCATGCTGTCCGCCGTTACCGCGCCGCCCGACGCGGCCACCACGCGGTCTCGAAAGCCTCGCATCCCCCCGACCGCGTCGTCGGCCAGCCCGATCAAGTCCAATGCGACGATCGCGTAACGCCGCTCGCCCTGCTGGAGCACCACCGCACGGGCCCAAAGCGGAAGTCGAACGCCCTGGAACGGCTGCCAGAGTCTGCGGCCGGAGGACATCAGGATCCCCACCTCCAGCGGCGCCGTGATGTCGGCCTTTCCCGTGCCGGCAGCGAAAGGCAAGTTGTCCGAATTCCCGGCCCCGAGCGACGAGAGACAGGCCGCGTTCAGCCCCACCGCGGCCGACGCATGCAGAAACCGCCGGCGCGTCCAGGCAAGGGATCGTTTCATGACAAGGCTCCAAGAGTGCTGCACTCCGCAACGACCATCAGTCTAGGCGAGCGGCAGGTTCCAATCTACCCGTAACCGAACTCGTGAGACTTCGGAGTCTGTCGCAAAACACCCGAATTCTCACGAATTCGGCCACTAAAATGCTTCACCGCGTTGCCGGCAAGGGGGCGGTGGCCGCCTTTCACTTCCGCTCGATGAGCTTCATCATGTCTTCGGTAATGGGGATGACTTCAAAGTCCTTGAAGAACATCTCGCAGTCGGCCCCGCCGTGCATTTGCAGGCCGAGCTTGCCCGTCTTCTCGCACGCTTCGTCGACGATGTCCGACGTGCAGAATCCGTTGAGCATCTGGACCAGGCGGTCGCCGTAAGCGGCGGTGCAGGTCGTGTTCCACTGGTCGTCCTTATTGCGGACCTTTTCGGCGAACTGGTCGTTCGCGACGACCCAGCCGCGACCGGGAACCATCTTGCCGTCGATGAGGCCGGCGGTGTGCCAGAGGGCGGAGTCCTTGCCGCTGTTGGCGATTTCGTTCTGGAAACCTCGCAGCACCCACGGGGCGGCCGTTTCCTCGGCGCGGAAGTACAGCGCGCTGTTGCCGCCGTGCATGCGGTACGTGACGCGCGCGATGAAGTTGCCGTAGTCCCTGGTGGAAATGACCAGCCCGTCCTTCTTCTGGTCCTTGGAGTGGACGCCGCACAAGATGCCGTCTTCCGTGAAGGACCATTCCTCGGGGAGAACGAACCTGGCGTCGGCGAGCCGGTACTTGCCGTCGTCGCCTTTGACGAAGAAAGGCTCCCACTTGCTCTCGCCCAGATCCTTGACGCGGATATTCCTCCAAGCGACGGACCCGGACTTTCCGGCGTGGATCTGGAGGCCGAAGAAGCCCTTCATCGAGAAGCTGTCGAACATATCGACGACCAGGTTGCCGTTCAGCCAGGTCTTGATCGACGGTCCGACGCACTGAATTTCCACGTCGTTCCAGTCGCCTTGCCGGCAGCTTGCCGCGGCGGCGTCGAGGCGGTCCTGGGGGGTATAGGCGTCGAGCCAAATGACGCCGAATTGATGGCCGCGACGCCCTTCGTCGTAGATGCGGCCGGTCGTGTCGCCGGCGGGACTTATTTCGTACTGATAGCCGTAGACCCGTTGGTGGTCGCCCTCCGGACGGGCGGCGGAGCGAAACTGGACGCCCGAGTTTCCGGCTTCGAGGAACTTGTATTGCAGCCTCAGAATGAAATTGCCGAATTCCTTGTCCGAACACAGGAACGTGTTGCCCGGCGTATCGGGAACGCATTTTCCGACGATTGCGCCGTCTTCGACCCGGTACTCCGCGGACCCGCCGCGCTTGACCCAGCCAGAAAGATCCTGGCCGTTGAACAGGGAGACGAATCCTTCCTCGCCGCCGGCCGCCGACGCGGTCAGACCGAACGAAGCCAACAGCCCGATCGCCATAGCCGATGCAAGAAACTTTCTCATGGTTGCCTCTCGTAGAAGTGATGCTGATCGATGCGATTGTGCTCTCCAGACGGCCTTGATTGTGACCTCACGGCAGGGGCATTGTCAAGCCTCGGACGGATCAAGATGCGCACAACGCGCGTGAGCGATGCGCTGTTCGGAAGGGCAAAGACGGGATGAATGGATGGGTGGATGAATGTCTGACGATCTCCTACGAAGATGAGATTTCATGGCCGATGAGATCGTGAATCCCTCGCTGGTAGTCCTGACGCAGACGCAACGCTTTGGACGTTAGGGGACGCGAAACAACAGAACTCACGGCGACAGAGGCGTCGAGAACGTATCTCATAGGTCTTCGTCGTCATCGTCACTGAGCAGCTTCTGGAATGTCTCGTCGTCGATGAGGCCGTGCGTGCGGTAAGACGCTGACGTTCCATCGCTCTATACGTTGCAGCGGCTGTTCCGCCGATCACAGCGCTGCGAGTTGCGGGGCGTAGGCGTGGATTTTGCGGACCGCCTCGGCGATCTGGTCCATGTCGCTGCGAGGGCCGAGGAACATGCCCTGGGTAAACCAGACCGCTTCTTCACAGAGCTTGTCGTTCTCGGGGCAACGGTTGCGTTCTTCCCACTCCTGGACCGCCTTCTCACCGTAGACCCGCAGGTAGGGGCGCGAATTCAGTGCGTTCTTGATGAAGGCGGCCTTGTTCAACGGCCCGTAGCCGCCCGAGCCGTGAATGCCTTCCTTGCCCAGCGCCGCCAGGAACTTGGCGCGCGGCATGTTGGCAAACTGCGCCGGGTCGTAGCGGAACATGTAAAGATGGTAGGCGTTGCGCGTGGCGCCTTCGTAGGCCTTCGCGGGCATGATGCCGGGGATCTCGCGGAGCAGCCTGGTGAGGTAGTCGGCATTGTCGCTGCGGGTCTTGGCCCGCTCTTCCAGGCCCTTCATTTGCGAGAGCAAGAGGGCGCCTTGGAGCTCCGTCATGCGGAGGTTGGTGGCGCGCCCGCCCTCGTAGGTGAAGTCGTAGGCCGCCACCTTGGGCTTGCGGCAGTTGTTGTGGAAGGCGTAGCACCGGGCGGCGATCCCCTGATCGTTCGTGAGGATCGCGCCGCCCTCGCCGGAACTCAGGTTCTTGCTCACCTGAAAGCTGAAACAGCCGGTGGTGCCCCAGTTGCCGACGTTGCGGTCGCGCCAGCGCGCGAGATGCGCCTGGCAGGCGTCTTCGATCACGGGGATGTTGCGTTTCTTGGCCACGGCCAGGATGGCGTCCATGTCGCAAGGGGCCCCGCCGATGTGCACGGGGATGATCGCCGCCGTGCGGTCCGTCATGGCTGCTTCGATCTTGCGGGGATCGACGAGGAACGTCTCGCGGTCGGTGTCGGCAAAGACCGGCATGGCGTAGTGGAGCAGGGCGACGTTGACCGTGGCGACGAACGTGTAGGGAGCCACGATCACTTCGTCGCCCGGGCCGATCCCCAGCCCACCCAGCGATGCGAACAGCGCGCTGGTGCCGCTGGAAACGGCGACGCAGTACTTGGCGCCGTTGAGGCCGGCGTATTCCTCCTCGAAACGTTCGACGGACTGGCTGCGGTACCAACGGCCCGCGCGGACCACCTCGCCGACGGCCTTTTCGTCGGCCTCGGAGACGATGGGCCAGGGCTTGCTGCCGCCGCTGGTGCGGACGGGTTTGCCGCCCAGCGCCGCCGGCTTGTCGCCAGCGGGAGCTGCCCGGCCCGGGACGCCGGTCAACGCAATACCCGCCGCGGCGGCGGTGAGGAATTGTCGTCGATCAAAATGGTTCGTCATGGGATTTGCCTTTCGGTGAGGTTCAGGAGTCAGGGGTCAGGGGTCAGGAATCAGGGGTCAGGGGTTAGAATGGGAGTGTGAGTCGTGCGCCAGTCATCGGGGCTTCGCCATTCTGACTCCCGGCTCGTAGCTCGTGACTCCTATCCCTACAGCGGCTAAGCTATTCGTAAACAATCCCTAACCATGTCATGGTAACACTGTGACTTGCGACGTTCTAGTTGGCGGGCTCTCGGGGGGCAAAGAACCGGGGATTGGGCTACTGGCACCCCGTGGGAGCGTCGGCTATCTTGACGGTGCGGCATGTCCGTCTCACGTTCGCTGGTTAGCCACTGGTTGATGCCAGATTCGCCATTGCGTCGTCGGGGTAACATTCCCGGGAGGACAAAGCCATGCTAAGCCATTCTCGCCTCCGGTCGCGGCTCGACGAGGAGAACCGCGCCGAGCGTGATGAGAAGCGGGGCCGCGCCAGCGGCGTGATCCCGCAGAACGTCACGATGTCCAGCCAGGGCACGCTGCCCTTGATGATCCCCGCCACCAGGGACGATCTGGTCCGGATGCTCACCCCTCGATATGGCCAACCGCAGGCGCGGGCGCTTGCGGAGGATATCGAGAAGAAAGGCATCGAGGCGCCGCGGCGCGGCGTCGGCGAACTGGCGGCAAGGGGGTTTTTCACGCTCAGCGGCGACAGCCAGGGCCGCGTCGGAGTCGCCGCGCAGGCTGCGCAAGCGATTGGCGGGGCCGCGGCAGCTCTCCCGGATTTCCAGGCGGCAAGCGACGCGCTGGAAGCGGCCTTGGCATGGCTTGTGGAGCGGCAGGATGATGTGCCTGTTGTTGCCGAGGCTTTGCGCGGGCTAGCAGGCCGCGAACAGGAGTTCACGGTGGAAACGGAATACCGGATCCGCCACGATCGCCTGATGAACTTGTCCGCCGCCAGCATCTTGGACGAGATCGAGCTGAAAGGGCGGAAGCTGGTGCTGGACACGGACGTGCCCCGAGCAATTGGGACGGCGGATCGTCGCGAGGGCCTGACGGGTCTCTATGCACTCGGGCTGGTCCACCATTTCCACCTGCTGGCGGGGCTGTCGCAGGCGGAGGCGCTCTTGCACGTGCTGACGTTTTACGAAGGACTTGGCGAGGGACAGCAAACACTGCTGGCCGTGCTGGCGGCGCGTGACGCGGCGGGCGCGAAACTTCTTGACAACGCGGACGACTTTGCCCACTTCCTGACCAAGGGAGCCGGGGCCGAGGGACCGGCGAAGAGGCGCCAGGCGGCCCTGATCGCGAAGCTCGAGCGCGTGGAGCGAGCCTATGCGCACCGTGAGTTGGAGAAAGAAGTTCTCGATGAAGAGGGCAGGCCGCGATTGAATGAGCTCGGGCTGGCGGGGCTGCGTGAGGCTGCGCACCGCACCATCGCAAGGACCTACAGCCATGCCGTCGAAGAGCTCGCCGCCATGCGGGTCGCGGCGGAGATGCAGGAAGGCGGCGTTGAGCTGGTCATGGGTTTTCTCGGCAGGGCGGGGCTTGTCGAGCAGCTTCTGATGGCCGCGGCCGAGGTCGTGCCCACCGCCGAGCTCCGCGAGCCGTTGGGCGATCTCTACCGCTCGTTCCGGGCACAGCGATTCAGCGAGCTCCGCACGCCGGAGTTCCGCGCGTTGGAAAGCCGCTGGCAGGCGGCGGGCGCTCCGCTCTCGCGACTGGCCGGCCTGGTTACCGATCCGCAAGTTTCGCGGTCGCAGTTGCAGGGCGCCATCCAGGAGTTTGAAGAGGCGCTGGACGCATTCTGGGGCGACGCGGCGCGGGCCGCGCGGGCTGTCGCGCGGAAAAACAAGGATCTTCTCATCGCCGAGGCCGATCACCAGGGGTCTTCGTCCGGGGCCGACGGGGGAAACGGGGCCGGCGGCGTGTACGAAACGCTTCAGCGGGATCTGGCGACCGTCCGAGAGGCCGTGGACACGTTTGCGGCGGCAGTTTTCAAGCGGCTGGAACTCCGGGCCCAGCGGCTGCCATCCTCGCACGCGGTATGGAACGTCGAGATGCAGCGGCTGGCGCCGGCCGAGACGTTGAACCTGTATCTGTTGAACGAATTGTTGGACCCGTTCCTCGGCGAGACCAGCGACTTCCGCGCGCTGTTGAACTCCGGCGGCGCGGGCCTGCACGTGACGGCAAGACAGGATCCCTGGCTTGCACGGGTCTCGCACTGGGTCCAGGCCCTGCCCGCCTACGCCTGGTACGAGATCGTCGATTTGCCGGGGGACAATTATGAAGTTGCCGCCGGCTGCCAGAGAGACATCCTCGAGATCGCCTTCAAGGGGAATACCGAAGCGATTTGCGCGAACATCGAAGACGTGATGCATTCGGAGCACGCGGCAATCGCACGCGGCATCCTCGCCACGCGCATGGGCCTGACGCCGCAAATCGACGCCCTGGTCGAGGGGCTAAAGCGGCGCGGCAACGACGCCGACTCCAGCCGCGAAGAGGCGATCCGGCTGATCCTCAGGCAAAAGGGGCTGGACGAGGCGGTCGAGGCCCTGGCGACCCTCGTTGCCGCAAGCTACCGGAACCTGGAGGAGGACGTTGGCCGCTACTCGGTCGCCCACGGGGTCCAGCGGATCACGGCGCTGGCGAGCGTGTTGCGCGACAACCGGACCGAGGCCAACCTGGCGGCCTCGTTTTACGAACCGGCGGCCGAGGCGGATGCAACCGGCCAACGGACACGAGCGGAGGCGACGGCGCTTGTCGACGATCCCGCCCTGGACCTCTCTCGTCTCCGGGCGGAAATGCAGGGCCGTGGCTTCTTGCGGCGGCGCGAGTTGCCGTGTTTCCACAACCTGACGACCCTCGGCCCGGGCGAGACGACGACCTACCTCAAGACCTGGCTGGAGACCGGGCTGTCGCTGTACCTTTTCTGCCGGGACAACGGCCTGGAAGACCGCGTCGGCCAGCGGGTGCGCCAGTATGGCCAGCGAATGGGCCGCGCCGCCTGGCGCGTGGTCCGCGAACTGGGGTTGCAGGGCGAATTGTTCGAGATGCTCGTCAACGAGGGCCGCGATCCGGCCAACGAAACGGACATTATCGAGGGGTCGCCGCGGTTTGCCGCACAATACCCGGCCGTGTCGATTGAGGTCGCGAGGATCTGCGCGATCGCGGAATACGAGGAAAGGGAAAGAGGCATTGCTCGAAACGTCGAGGACTACGGAAGAGAGCCCCTCCTCGTCGAGGAATACCTGCGGGACAAGAAGCAGCGGCAACGCCTCGAGTGGGAGGCGAATGCCTGGGTGGTCCGCAATTACGACGCGCAGAACCACACCGAGTTGGCAAAAGCCATCGAAGTATTCGCGACTTCGCGGCGTCTCTCAAGACAAGCCGTATTGCGAGATCTCATCGATCCGCGAAACAGCAACCGGCGCGGGCTTGCGCCTCGGATTGACGACGACGAGCGGCACCGGCTCAAGGCCGAACGGGATGCCGTTGTCCTGTCGCTGGCGCGCAAGGCGGTCGTGAAGAAGCACCGCCTGGAAGGCGAGGTGGGAGGCGCCGGGCACATGGGGGCGCTCGTCTACAACCGCCTGCACGCCGGGCCGCTGGCTGCCTACACGGCGCGGCAGGAGATTGTCTCCGAATACCTCAAGGCCCTCAAGGCCGACACCGCGCAGGACGCGGCCGGCGCCGACGGCATTGCCCAGCTACTCAACCGGCCGCGATACCGGTACGAGGCAGACGGCCCCTACCGAAAGTTCGGCATGCTCTACACGCCCAGCCGCGTCGACCTTGGGGAAGGCGAGCGCCATTCCGTGGAGGCGATCGGCAAGGTGGTGACCGCCAACGATCCAACGACCTTGAACCGGGGCAGCGCCCTGTACGACCTCTTCAACCTGCCCGGCACGGTCCAGTTCCCGGCAACGGCGATGGGCGAGTTCTTCAAGGCCCGCGAAAACTTCTTCACGCGCGGGGGTGTTTTCTATCTGAGCCTCGGCGAGGGCATGAACATCGACGCGCTGATGATGGGCGACCAGGAGATGTACCTGCGCCACTCGAACCTGCGCGGCGACCGGATCGTCCTGCCCACCGGCATGAGTTACCGCGGGTTTTGTGTGCCCAAGGAGTTTTTCCTCATTTACGCGGTGCTGGTCGCGCCGACGAACAAGCAGGCCGCCAAGAAGATGTTGATGGCGTTTGCCCCGCCCGGCGAAAACGCGGTCTTCGAGCAGCTTCTTGACGAGAGTTTCGAGGCGGCCTCCCCGGACGGCTATTCCGTGAAACGCAACAGCTTCCTCGGCATGTTGCGTGAGAGCCTTCGGCTGGAGGCCGCCGACGCGTGCGATTGGGAGAAAAAGGCAGCCGAATTCTTCGCGGGGGGCTATCACGCGTTCTTCTCCGCCCTGGGCGACGCCGCTTTTGTCGCCAGGATGGACGAGGCCCTGCCCGCGCTCAACGCCGCGGTGCTGGCTTCTGCTCCTCGCATCGCCAAGGCGCTGGAGGAGTGGGGAATCACCATGACGGAGGAGGAACTCAAGACCCGCCAGTTGCTGTTTTCGATGGCCGCGTGGGTCAACAAGAAGTTGCACGGCCTGGAACAGGTGAACCGCTTCGGGCCCTATCGTACGGTCAAGCTGATGGCCGATCTCGTCGCCGAGGCTCGCCAGCGATGCAGGAGGGCGGGCCGGCCGTGCAAAGAGGACGACGCCGACCTGACGATGCAGATGGGCGGACCGTACAAGGCGGGGAGCCGGACCGAGAAGGGCGAGAACCGTCCCATTACCGACGCCCGGCTCTCCGCGGCGGCCGATCTCGCCCTGATCCTTTCCGGCAAGGACAAGCAGATCCTCCACGAGCTCGATCCCGAGGGCCGCAGGGCTGCGGAGCAGATTCGCAGGCAGGCCGTCCTGCCCGGCTGCGTGCGGATCGCGGGGACGGTGACGGCCAAGGACGTGCTCGCGGCGCGCCAGGAGATTCCCGTCGGCGAGTTCATCCACGAAGCGAAGGCCCGGCTCGCGCGGCTGGGGATCTCCGAGGAGCAGCTTGCGGCTTATTGCGCCAACCGCGAGTGGGCGGAAAGGTTCTGGCGATGGCCGATCCCCGAGGAGACGAAGGACGCGATACGGCAGGACCACGAGCTGGCGCGGCTTTTGCATCTCGTGGCCCTTGAGCAGGGCGGAGTCGTCACCAGTTACGCGGAAGCGGTGCAGGGCTGCGATGTCCACGTGGTGACGGTCGGGGATCCCGAACTGCTCGACCTGATCGACAACCTGCCCGAGTTCGTCGGCCGCGCGCGCCGTGGCAACCCCGACGGCCTCTTCGTCTTGTGCGACGGCCAGGTGGGCGCCCGGCCCCGCGCGGCCGCGGTGCGCAATGTCGTCGCCGAGTACAAGGTCAAGGAGCTCTTTGCCTTGGAACCGACCGCCGCCTACGGCTGCCTCGGCCTGGGGAGAAAAGACATCCAGCGGTGGCGCGAGGAAATGGAAACCGAGCGGTCGCAGGCCCAGCGGCTCCACGAGGCGCTCTCGGCGGCGGCCACAACCGGCGACGACACTGCCGCGCGGGCCGCCTACCTGGAGATGGCGGCCGACGTACGGACGAAGAGGAAAGCCGAAAAAGTCTCGCTCCTCCTGCGTTTTGGCGGGCGCGAGACGAAGAAACTGGACCCGTTTCTGGAACTTATGTCGCTCTGCCTGACGAATGTCAAGGCCGGCCTGCCGCTGGAGCGACTTGATTTTGCGACCTGGCTCGCTCTGGGAGGCCGCTACTTGCTGAGCGGACGCATGAGCCATGAGCGGTTTGCCGAGTCCCGAAGGTCTTTCGAGCAGTGGGTCGCCTCGGTTTCGCAGGAAACACCCGCGGTCGAATTGCCGGCTGTCTTTCAGACCATCGATGTCGACAAGGCGCAGGCCGTCTTTCTGCGGCCCGTGTACGAGCCGTACACGGACAAGGAGTTCGGCCAGAAGACGGGCGGGGGGATCACGGTCGGGAAGACCGAAGAAGAGACCCGCGGCGCCGTGTTGGGCCGCCGACAGGAACGGGACCGGAAGACCCGGCGGGAACTGATGGTCAACCAGCGCCGCGCGGCCACGATCGCGCTGATCGCGGAGCAGAAATGCAAAGCGGCCGACAATCCGCTTGGGCTGGAGGCTGCCTACGATCGGGCGCTGGCCGCCATCGGCGCGTCGGAGGGGATTCCGCGCCCCTATGAGAAGACGGTCAACCAGCGGCAGTTCAGCGGGCTGCTCTACTGGGCGCAGGTGGCCGGCCTGCGGGCCATCGACGGCGTGATCCCCGACACGGCCGAAGCGGAGCGTCTCCAGGAGCGGCGCGCCATGCGGGAGCGCCTGCTTGCCCACCTGGGAGGCGGCGCCATCGATGCGAAGACGCACAAGGAGACGGTGGTACAAGACCTGGTGCGCCTTGCCGAACTCGCCGGCGAACGGCTGGCCGGCCGGGGACTGACGCGCGAGACGATCAGCGACGCCGATCGCGGGACGTTCGTGGCCCTGGCCAAAGCGGGCGAACTGATGGACATCGCCCTGCTGCTCTCGATCGAGTACGACGTGGACCTGGCCGGCCTGGGGCAGGAGAGGGGCGCGGCGGCCAACGGACTGTTTGCCTTCTTCGACCAGACCATGAACGCCCACCACTTCGATTACCTGCCGTTCCTGCTGCAGCCCGGCCTCAGCGACGGCATTCTCGACCGGTGGCTCGCGCGCGGGGAGAAATTCGAGTTGGCCTGCGAGAGGCACCGCTGGCTCTACGGTCGCGTGCGCAAGGACATCGTGGAGCGAACGGCAATGGCCGACAGGCCGCCGGACTACCAGGCCGCGTGGCTGGGGAACGTCGGCGATTGGCAGCATCCCCAGGAGTGGCGCATGGGGCTTGGCGTCAACGTCGATACCGGGCCCGAGAGGTTCTGGTTCAGCTACGCGAGGCTCCGCGACTGCGTTGCCATGATTCGCGAGTTGATGAACCTCAACAACCCTTCGACGCTGAATGGCCTGCCGGAGATCTTCCTGGACGTGCCGCCCACCCTGCTGGATGCCGGCGCGGAGGGGCGGTGCGCCAATCTCCTCAGCATCTATCCCTACGGCAACACAACGATGCTCGTGGGTCTCGAACAGGGTGTTGCCTTGGAGCGCGAGGGGTACAATTTCATGCTGTGTCCCTTTCCGGAGATGCGCTACGACTCGCGATGCGGCAAGACGTTTCTGAGGGCAAGAGATGCCCTGATGTACGTCTCGGGCGAGCGCTACCGGCGGCTTCTGCTTGCCGCGGGCGCGGACGCCGACAACGCCCGCCGCATCGCCGCACGCGTTCCGCCGCAGGGCGTTCTGGTCGCCTTGAGGTTCGCGGAAGCTCCACCGCCGGAGGCCGCCGGCAGGCGAATGGGCCAGTCGGACGCCGTGATCGGCCACGGCGCCTTCTTCCACTTCACGCAGCCCTTGCGAGGCGACATCGACCGCGCCGCCGTCGCCTTGATCCAACCGATTGCCGCCGAGGCGATGACCTATTTGAAGAGCGAGATCCCACAGATCCTCGCGGGGACACCGGTGGCCGCCTCGGTTGGTTTTGCCTGGAGCATGGAGGACACGAGGCAGGCGGAAGAGATGGCTCGCGTGGGGCTGGCCCGGCGATTCGGCCGGCAGCCGTCCGAGCTTGAGATCTGCCGCGAGGTGGAAGCCCGGATCCGCAGGCGGATCTGGGACATGCTGGAGAAATACCCCTTCGTGACCGAGATCATCGAGAAACCGGAAAAGGAGTCGGGGGGCCGCGGCTCGGAGGTGCTGCCGATCCTGAGCAGGACCAGCCGCGACCAGGGCGAAATCAAGCTCTACGGCAGCAAGAAGGCCCGGCGGGAGGAGATCGAGAAGGAAACCCTTGCGGCCCTGGAAGGCAGACTGCCCGTGGACCCGCCGGAAGGAATGCGCAACCTGCAGCGCCTGGCAAGCGTCATTTATGAGACTTCCAAAAAGGACAACGTGGTCGTGCAGGGGCTGGTCCACTGCCACGTCCGCATGCTCCACAGGCACGATTTTCTGGAGCACATTGTCGCGCGAAGGGCGCGGCGCGGGCAGTCGACCTCGCTGGACCTTGACCCGCAGACGCGCCTCTTCGAGTACTTCCGCTATATTCTGAGCCGGGGCACGGACGCGGAGTTTCGCAATCCGCAGAGCACCTCCCACCGCATCTGCGTCGTCAGCGGCGAGGCGATCGGAAATGCCGCGCGTCCCGGAAGCACCCTGGACGTCTACCGCGACGAGATCATCCGTCCCGAGTTTCGCGAGCCGCTCCAGCGGGCGTTGGATACCGCATTCTATGAAGCGATGGACGCCCGCCGCCGCTACTTGCGGAGCCACTGGCCGCGGATCCTCAGGCAATATCTCGTGGTCAACCAGCGCTTCGGGAGCCGGCTTGAGTGCCATCTCGCCTCCTTCCTCCGCGACCGCTGCGGCGCCTTGGCCGATGAGTTCACGGGGGCCTATCGCGAGTGGGCCTCGGCGCGGGAGCCGTTGAAGGCGTTCTTGAGCGGCTGGGCGGAGAGGCTGCTCGGCGTGGACCACCACGGCAGGGATTTCACGGCGGCCTTGACGGCCCAGTTCGGCGAGATGGCGACGCCGCTGGTCCGGTTCCTGGGCTCCTCCCTGGAAAAAGGCGGGCAGTTGAACCTGGATATCCACTACTCGATGGACGACGGCATGCCGATGTACCTGGGCGACGACCGGCGAAATTATTGCTATATCGTCGCGCGCGACGAGCAGGGCAACATCCGGCTGGACGACTGGGGCAATCCGATGCTGCTGCCCCTGGCGGACCCGCAGGGCATGGCGACGGCGGTGGAGTTGTTCGATCGAGACGGCAACGCGATCCCACGGATCGGACCGGACGGCAAGGCGGCGCCGGCGGCGATCTTCGAGACGTTCGACGGCCAGGTGCAAGAGAGGGAACTCTATGACCGCGACGTCTCGAAGATGAGCGAGCCTGACCGCGGCAAGTTCCGCGTATCGTGCCTGTTGGGCGTGATCATCGAGTTCAACCCCGGAGCGGGCCTCTGGCGGCTGTACGATCTGGAACTGCAGAGGTTGGATCCGCGCAGGGGCGGCGAGGGCGTGCTGGGGATCTTCCGGCCGTTGGGCGAGCGTGCCAGGCTTTTCCAAGAGGCGGGCCGGCCGGCTCGCTCCGCGCGGCCCCTGCCGGCTGCGGAAACGCCCGGCGCCTGCGGAACGGCATACTACGGGGCCGGCGACGCCCTCTTCACCGAGCAAGCCCTGGCCAGCCCCGGCAGCTTGGCGAGCTTTCTCGAAATCGCGGCGGCAAAGGCGCGCGAGGATATGAACCAGGGCCCGCAGTATGCCTTTTGTCCCGACGACGTCGGGCTGGTTCTAAGCTACGCGGCCGCGGAGAGTCTCCTTGCCTCGTTGAAGAAGAATGGGGAGACGCCGCAGTCGCTGGGCCGGGAGCGGGTGACCGCCGCGGTGAGAGAATTCCTCTCAAAGCCGCAATTGGCGAGCACCCTCCAGGAAAGGCTCAAACTGGCCGAAGGCGTTCCGCTGACGGCGGTTCTATCCAACTCGTCCTACCGAGAAGCGATTGGCTCTCTGGTCGATCAGTATCTCAAGAGCGGTGACAAGGCGACGGGACTGCGGATCGCCCCGGAACCGCTCGACGACGCCCAGGCGGCCGTCGTGCTGGGCAACTGGAAGAACTGCGGCCTCGTTTTCGAGGGGGGCGAAATGGTCTTTGCCGATACGGTTGCCGCGTTCCAGATGGACGCCGACCGCCATTTCCAGGAAAGGCGGGGGCTGAACTTCCTGGGGATCCGGAAGGACTGGCTCACGGCGGACGGGAGGGCGGCCAGGGAAGCCCTCGTGACGGAGGCCGGCGGCCTGGTGCGGAAGGTCGCTTTTGCCGCCCCGGTCTGTCTGCAAGCAGCCGGCATCTTCGGCCTCGACAGGACGAGGGAGCAAGCCGCGCACCGGGAGCTTTCCGACTTGTTCGAAGCGGCCGGGATTCCCGTGATCAATCCCTACGGGGCTGCCGCCGCGGCGATGGACTCCAAGTCGCTTGCGCATGCCCGTTGCGCCGGCGTCGTCGAGCAGCCGCTTTACGAGCGAATTGATCTGCGGCGGCCGGCCGAGGAGGCAGACGCGAGAGCGTCGATCGAAGCCTGGCTCTGCGGGGTGCTCCGGACGCGAGGCGTCGCGGTCCAGGGCCGGAAAGCGGTCCGAGTGGTGATCAAGCCCAACCAGGGGACCGAAGGGGTGCTTGCTCGAGCGTTCCGGCTGTCGCTGGCGGACGGGAAGATCGCCGACGGCCGGGAGTTTTCCGCCGTGATGCAGCACCTGGAGGCCATTCGGCAGGCGGGCTTCGATGCGATCGCCGAGGAAGAACGAGGAAACGTCACCTGCGACGGCGGCAAGCGCGTGGTGCTCCGCGTAAACGTCTGCGAGACGCCCAACGGATACCGCGGCGAGACGGGCTTTGCGCGGGTCGCGCCGACGGCCGATGAGGTGATCGTCTCTTGTGAGAAAGGGGCGGCCACCGAGGACATCAACCTCGTCCTCCAGGGGCTGGAATGCCGTGGCAAGCCGCTTCGCGCGTGCATGGACCCCGCGTCGCTCGGCGCCTTGATCCACGATGCCGTCGCGTCACTCAAGGCCTCCGCTTGTCGAATCGCCGAGGCGTTGCAGATGCGGGGCATCGCGGGCGTCGATTTCGTTCTTGAGGCCGAGACGGACCGCGACGGGAATACGCGGCTGGACGTTGTATTCCTCGAGGCCAACGCCAGGCCTGCACTGCTCTCCGCGGCACGGGAGATCGTGGCGGATGTTGCGCCCGAAAGGGACGGCGAGGTGGAATCGTCGCCGCTGGTGGCCAGTCCGGGGTTCATTGACACTCTCTATGCGAGAGCCATCGACATTCAGCCTCCGCCGCGTCCCGACGTGGCGGCGGTGGTCGCCCGGCGCCCGGCCGGCCAGGCCCGCGCCATCGCCGAGCAGCTCAAGGAAATGACCGCGTGGGCAACCGGCTTGGGCTTCGACCCCGAGCGGCCGGTGGGCGTTGGCATTGCCGGCGGACGGCTGCGGCGATTGATGATGCACCCGGACATGGGCCGCTTCTTCGGCCCGGCGCTCCAGGAGCCGACCGGCGCGGCCGGCGAGTCGGCGCGCGAGCAGATCGCCGTGCTCGTGCAGCCGACCGACGACAACCGCATCTACGTCGATTCGGAGAACCCCGAATTCCAGGAGTCGAGGAACTGGATTGCGGCCGACCTGCCGGCCATGTATCCCGGCTCCGATGTGACCGCCTGGTCGGATTTCGAGCGTTTTGGCTGCGCGATGACCCGCGAGATATTGACCTCGCTGGGATATCCGCGCGACCAGGTGGCGGACAACATGAGGCGCACGGTGGCCCTGGTGGCCAACGCGATAGCGTCGCTGCGGACGTTCCGAAGCGGCCCTGAGGGGGAGCGGGTGCAGGAGGCCCTCGGCCGCAAACGTTTCCGCGGACTGAGAGTTGCCATCCATGGGAACATTCCCAGGGGAGGCTTCAGCAGCTCCTCCGCGGTGACGGTTGCCGCGCTCAACGCCATCGATGCCCTCTACGGCCTGGGGTTGTGCCACGACACAATCGTCGATGCCGCCTGCCAGGCGGAATACGGGACGGGCGTCAAGGCCGGCTCGCTCGACCACACCGCGATCCAGAAAGGACGGGCGGGCGAGAGCATGCTCATTTCCTCCAACCCGAGGGAACGGTATCGGACGTTGGCGACGTTTGACGTGAGCACGCGCCATTGCGGAGTGCTGTTCCCGTTCTCCGTCGCGCGCGACAAGGAGACTGCGGCCTGGTCCAACGGCATGTATGCGGCGCAGCCTTCGCCGGGCGGAAAGCTGACCAGCGGAGCGGTCCGCAAGATGACGGGCAAGGCCGCGGAGATTGCCGCCATCCTGCTGCGAATCCCGCTCGACCGCGATCTGTTCCAGGAGATCGAGGAAGACCTCGCCGGCGACGGGGTCCTCGATCCCGAGAATCTGAAGCGGGTCTACGGCTATCTCAGGCAGATTCCCCTCGGTATCGCGTTCGCCGACCTTCGCGCCCGGGTAGACGCGCATCGGGACTGGTACGTCGAGCAGCTCAAACAGAACAAGGGGCTCGGCCAGGCCGAGGCGGAGGCAGAGGCCGACAGGACGCTTGCCTCGTTGTTTGACGGTTGGCAGGAGCCCGTGTTCATGCGGACCGACGAGAAGGGCGAGGTGACGAGCCAGCACGGCGTGCCGTTGCGGGCGATGGTCGCGTATCTCTACTGCGAGGAAGCAAAGAACCTCTACCTCTTGACTCACCCGGAGGCGTCGTGGATCGAGTACATCGCGCGCTCCCAACTGGGGGACCGGAGCTTCGACATCGATTTCACCGCGTTGCCGGACCGCGAGGAAATGCTGCGCCCGCAGGAGTGGGAAGAGGACCTCTCGGGACCCGGGCTCATGGAAGCGTGGCTGGCGAGGTTCGGCGCCAGACCGTTTGACTACAACAAAGGCCTCGACGATGCTTCCCTGGCCCAGGCCGAAGCGGAGAACCGGCAGCTCCACCTGATCGAGGGCTCCAATTTCTACCGCGGATTGGCGCTGATCGACCTGGTCGAGGCGATGCTCCAGCGGGCGTTTGGCGACAGCGCGGTGGCGGTGCGGGTGAATGCGGCCGGTCAGGGCGATTATTTCCAGGTCCACTTCGATCTGGCCAAAGTGACCGCCGCCGACATCAAGCATTTTATGGACCGTGCGATCTACCGGCGCTTTGGCCTGGACCCGGAATACCGGTTCGTGGACGTCTCGGCCGGCGGCCCCGCCGTCGGCATCGGCCTGGCGCAGTTCGGCGAAATGGGGGCCGTCGCGGCTGGGATAAGCAAGGAAGCGGGGCTTGTGCCGCAAAGGCTCAGGCCGGACGCCGATCCGGACAGCGAAGCAGGCTGGCCATGTTGCCGGAGAACCGGCGGATGACCCAAGGCAGCTAGCCGTACAACTCGCCCGACCAGTCTTCTTCCCAAGAGGGCTCGTGGACGGGGACGGTATCGGGGTGAAGTGTCCAGCGGGCCGTACTCCGCTTATAAGGGGAATTGGCCGTGTTCTTGGAACGGGGCGTTTTACCGTGTGTGCGAAGAAACGCACATTTCCCACGCCATTTGTTATCATTCTCAATCGGGTTTTTCCCGATTGGCAGCCTCGGCAGCAGGTGCTGGAATGTTTGGGACTTCTCGATCCCTTTCTGCGACATTGCTGATTTCAGCGCGGTTGGAGTCCGCATAAAAACAGGGCGATTTTCGTGACCCCGTAATGCGGATTGGTGCCGTCGCCAGGTTCCATGGCAGCGGAACAAATTGGGTATTGGCAAGGGCATAGGGTATGGTGAGCTGCCCTTGACTTGCACCCAATCTGTGCGAAGAGTTGAGCGATCCATTCGGACAAAGCAGGCGGGCGTACCGCCGATCACGAGTTCTTTTTCTCGAAGTGCCCCAATTGTAAGGAGGGAGCCATGGTGCTGCGAAGATTGTTGCTGATTGGTTCTGTGGCCGGTCTATTGCTGACCGGGGCGACTGCCCAGGCGGGCGGTTGTGGAGGCTGTGGCGCGGGATGTGCGGTGGGCGGTTGTGCGGCGACCTGCGGCGAGGTCTGCCAGCCGACCTGCCAATACGTGGAAAAGACGATCATGGTGCCGGAATACGTGACGGAGACTCGCAAGATCACCGTCACCCGGTGCCGCCCCGAAACGCGCGAGGAGACCTATACGGTTTGCCGGCTCGTGCCTGAGACCCGCACGGTTGAGCAACCGTACACGGTGATGGTGCCGCAGACCCGAACTCGGACCGTGACCTGCACGGTGCAGAAGGCAGTGCAGAGGCAAGAGGAGCGGCAGTACACGGTGATGGTGCCCTATACGGAAACGCGAACTGCCACTCGCCGCGTTTGCCGCATGGTGTCGACCCAGGAAACGCGCACGGTGCAGGAATGCGCCGGCCGTTGGGAAGAGCGGGTCTGCGAAGTCCCGATTCAGACCCGTTGCTGCAGTGGTTGTTGTGCTCGGCGGATGTGCGCTCGGGCCACGTGCGCGCCGGCTGCCTGCGGCTCGTGTGCCCCGGCAACCTGCCAGCGGACGTACCGGGTCTGGGTGCCGGAAGTCCGCCAGCGGGAGATCCAGGTGACGGTGATGAAGCCGACGTATGAAGATGTACCGTACGAGTATACGGTGAGCTTGTGCCGGCCGGAGACCCGCACGCAGACGGTGACCCTCTGCGAGTACGTGCCTGAACAGCAGAGCCGCGAGGTGCAGTACACGGTCTGCGTGCCCGAGCAGCGCGTGGCGAAGCACCAGGTGACGGAGTGCCGCACGGTAACCGAGCAGCGAACGAGGACGTATACCGTGATGGTTCCTTACCAGGAACAACAGGAAGTGCCGGTGCAGGTGTGCCGGATGGTGCCGAAGACGATCAGCGTTCCGGTTTCCACGGGATGCGGCTACGAGTCGAGTTGTGGCAGCGGATGCGGACGCCGGCTCTTCGGCCGCCTGTGCCGCCGAGGCTGTTAGCGGAGCGGCAGCGGACAACAATTCCCGCCCGCGTAGGTCCGCCGGGACGCCGGGGCAGGACCGGCGGCCGCGCGGGGAGGGGGCGCCTGTTGGTTGAGTGGTTGAATCATCCTAGCCCCGGTCTTTTTTGTCAGCCCACGATCGCCCTGCAATGCTGTTGCGTTGCAGGGCGATTCCTTTCAATCACCAGCCAAAACATCAAATGGCCCGCGCGGTCGTTTAACCGCAGGGCCAACGGCCCGCGCGTGATTTGCCAACGCGGCCGCCAGTTGCGCTCCGCGCGGGCCGTTGGCCCTGCGCGCCTGCGAGAATCCGGAGTTCGTCCGGGGACTACTTGAGCGCAACGGCACCAGACTTCCCAAATGGCAGCGCCGCCGCGTCGAGGAAGCCATCCTTGGAGAGAGCGGCCGGCGATCCCCTTTACGGAAGCCCTGACAACGGTCCTCGGGCGGCTGCTCATCGAAGATCGTAACCGCCGTTTGTCCTGGAAATTGAAGTCAGGCCTTTCAATTCAACTTGCCAATTACAATTCGACTTGCAATTTTCAATTGATCGAGTAGACTTCATGCATGGAGGACATGATCGCCGATCCCTGGTGGCTACACGAGTTCCCCCAACGCAGAGGGGGACGCAAAGCCGATTACGTTAGCCGAGACGCGAAGACGCTCGTCGGGATTCAGCGAGAACCGATGGGGGTGCGAGGTCTCCACACGGGAATCGTGCGGCTTGCCCTGTCCATGGCCGGCCGGCCTGATATCGAGCGAGCCTGCCTGGTGATGATCCAATCACGTCTTTCTCGGGACCGTTTGCGTCGAGAGTGGCGAGCCGTCACGCGCGTGTTCACCCCCGAGATCGCCCACCGCTTGTCGGTTGTGGCGATCGACCCGGAAGGTAGCTGGATTGAGCCCGAGGATGGCTATCTTCGTCGGATCGCCAAAGCGATGGAACCCCTCGTCCTTGGAGTATCGCACGGCGAATCAACGGAGGCAGTCGTGAAGCCCGCTGTTGGGCAGAAGCACTTCGAGCTAGTAAAGGTCTTGCTGTGTCGATGGCTTAAAAGAGAGGGCGCAATCCCCATTGGCAGATTGGGGGAGCAAGCCGGATGCACCTATCCGACGGCATCACGGACCCTAAGACAGCTTGAACGGGCGCGGAGCATTATCCGGCATTCAAACCGATCGGTCGAGCTGAGTCGATTTCCGCAGCAGACGTGGAACGAGTTGGTCGCCCTCTCCGGGCGTATGAGGCGGTCTCTACGTTATGTCGACGTGTCGGGTGAAAGACCGGATCCACAAGGACTGCTCAAACGGCTCAACCGGCTGAAGCCGCCGCGCGTCGCTCTCAGCGGCGTTGAAGCGGCACGTTTCTGGCACTTGGATTTCGATCTTCACGGAACACCTCGCCTCGACCTGGTCTTGCACGCTCCGCAGGGCCGCATCGACCTGACGTTCATGCGACAGCTTGATCCTGCTCTCAAGCAAACCGAGAACGACAGCCAACCAGCGCTGGTTGTTGTTCACCCGTTGCTGCGGCCTGCTCCCCTGTTTGGAAGCCAGGACAGCAACAGCCTTCCTTGTGCCGATCCCGTGGAGACTGCGCTGGACTTGTATGAACTCGGTCTGACGGTGCAAGCAGGCCGACTGCTGACCCATCTTCGCCCCGAAACCCGATTGCCGTGAACCGACTTGACCCGAATGCTCTTTTCACACGCATCGCCACTGACGTGCCGTCAGAGTTGCACCCCTACCTCTTCGTGACAGGAAGTCTCGCGGCCGCTTATTACTTCCTGGCCAAGCTGGAGGGTCGCGCCATCAATACGAAAGACGCCGACCTGGTAGTTCACCCAGCAGGCAACGTGGGCGCATGCCGGCACATGGCACGAACGCTGCTTGATCTCGGATGGACTCGCACTGCGGAATGCTATCCCAAACCCAGCCCCGATCCGGCTGACGAGCTACGCGCCATTCGGCTCTATCCGCCCGGTCCTCATGACTATTTCATTGAATTCCTCAATCTGCCTCGGCGAGAGCAAACGGAACCCAAGCGGTGGATTCCGCTTGAGATGGATGATGGTTGGTATGGTCTGCCGAGTTTTCGATTTCTTGGTGTGACTTCCCTGAACAGGCTGACATCGAGTGTGGGTCTCGAATATGCCTCGCCGTCCATGATGGCCCTTGCGAACCTGCTTTCTCATCCAAGGATCGGCTCGGACCGCATCGAATCCGGGCCGATGCAGGGACTATTGCGATCTGCCAAGGACTTGGGCCGGGTGATCGCTTTGGTGAGACTGACGGGGCGAGAGGAGACAGAACTCTGGCCGGAGACATGGTTGGAAGCCCTCGAGCATTGCTTCCCGGAAGAATGGAAGAACCTCGCGGGTCGAGTGGGAGACGGATTGAGGGAGTTGCTCCACGACGACAATGCCCTTGAGGATGCTCGCAAGACAACGGATGTTGGCTTGTTGAGCGGCATGAACGTCGTGGCTGAAATGCTGAAAGCCACTGGAGAACGTCTATTACTGGACGTAATCGATCCGCTTGCCGACATGGCAAGGGGTTGACGCCAGGAGTCAATGCGATTCCGATCTGCACGAAAAGCCGACGGGGAACACTAATTCGCGCTAATCGACGCTAATCCAGACAGCCTGGCCGAAAAATGGACGACTCCGCGACCGCCCCGTGAACGGTTTCCAGGCGCTAACTGACCGTGTTCGGCTCGGAGCCGGCTGGGTGTGACGGGGGCCGACAAATCTGCGGACGGCACGGCGGAGCGTGCCTGCTACTTTTCTTGCGGCAGTTGCTGAGCCGCGAGCTGCCCCCCGCAGCGTTCTCGCGAGCGTCGCCCGCAGTCTCTTGGTTGCGTCGGGGGCCGCAGAAATGCGGTCCCGAGAAATTCCGTGGCCCCAGGGAACGGCTTGTGTCCATTGGCTGATTAGATCGGCCGCGAAGACTCGCTTCGAGGAAACGGGCCGGTCCGCGTCGGGAAAACGGCATACGGCGTTGCTCCTCCGGAAGGGGCACGCGAGGTGGTGAGCAACCGGGAGGGAAAAGCCATGAGATTCAGTTTGTTTCTGCAGAAGTTCGACAAAGCAATGACCACGGGTCGGCGGAAGAAGCCAAGCAGCAAGAAGTCGGAACGACGGCTGCGGTTCGAGTCGCTGGAGACGCGGCAGATGCTTTCGGCCAGCGTGGGGCTTGAGGACGGCGTTCTGAAGATCGAGGGGACCGAAGCGGACGATCAAGCGCGGGTTTATGAGGTCGGGGAGGAGATCGTCGTGGAAATCGACGGTCAGACCGCCTATCGGGAACAAGCCGGCAAGATCGAGCAGATCGTATTCATCGGCCGGGACGGGAACGACACATTTTTCAACAATACGGTGATCGCGTCGCGGGCCTTGGGGGGAAAGGGCAACGACTGGCTCCTGGGCGGTCTGGGCGACGACGAACTCTACGGCGGGCAGGGCGACGACGTGGTCGTGGGGGGCCAGGGCGATGATCTTCTTTGTGGGGGCGGCGGCGACGACCAGATCTGGGGCGACGACGGGGCAGACTGCCTGATCGGCGGCGCCGGTGACGATTGGCTTTATGGTCTGTTGGGATCGGATGCGCTCTACGGCGGCCAGGGCGACGACAATCTCTACGGCGGTGAAGGCCGCGATCGGCTGTACGGCCACGACGGCAACGACGGGCTATTCGGCGGGGACGGCGGCGCGACCGACCTGCTTGTCGGAGGCAGCGGCGCGGACCGCTTCCTCACGCAAAAGGACCTCTGGGAGACCCGCGATATCATCGCCGATTGGCAGGCTGCCGATGCCGAGCTCATGTTCGTCGACGGAGTGGATCCTCTGACGCTGGACCGGGTCTCCTGGACCGATGGTGAAATCGAAGTGCTGGACCGCGGGCTGCGCCAACTGCACGAGCAGACCGGCAACACGCGATTGCTTAAAGACACGCTGTGCTCGCGGCCTCTGTTGATCATCAAGCAGGCGGCAGACGTCGAGCCGGAAGACGGTGTAACACTCGGCAAGAACGTGGAGTTCTGGTGGTACGACAGCCGGGCCGACGCCTACTACGCCTGGCACCAGATTTTGATCTTCGATTGGGACGAATCGATCGCTTGGATGAACTACTTGTACGAAAGCGTGATCGTCCATGAGCTGGCCCACAACTGGGACAGTTATTTCGAGATGTTCTGGAAGGGGACCACCGAGTCGGCGGCGGCTCTGGAGGCGTTCTGGTATCTGCACGAGTCGTCGGACCCGACTTCGAGCGAGGACTACCCCAGCGAGTACGCAATGACCGGTTTCCGCGAGGATTGGGCGGAGACCTGGGCGGCTTACTTCGGGTATCGGAAGAGCCCATCGGCATGCGATTCGATTCTGGCACAGAAATTGGCGGCCATCGATCGGTTCTTCGCGAGCCTCTCGGAAGCAGGCAGCGAGAGTTCCGCGGCCTGACGGGCCCGTCTGGTTCGCTTTGGTTTCACCGGCATCATCGTCTCAGCGCAGGAGTATCGAAACATGTCTCTGTGCGACTGCAATTCGCGGCGAGTGGTTCTCTAGCCGCGTGGGTGGAGCCGGACCGCGTCCCCTCTCGGGGCAGAATGGTTTGCTTGACAGGGTTGTCAATTGGCGCCAATATGAGTCCTGGTCGCGCGAAGGATGGGGACGGGGAATAGTGAGCCGGAATACTGGAATGGTGGAAGGATGGATGACGGTGTTTCAACACTCCATCTCTCCAATCCGTTGACGTGGGGGCGTACGTGTGAACGAAGGTGCCAAAGAAGCGGTGTCACCGGATGCCGATGCCCAGCGGCGATCGCTCGACGAGATCTGCGACCGCTTCGAAGCAGCGTGGCAATCGGGCAGCCGGCCACGAATCGACGATTATCTACCGGGCGGTGGATCACGGACAGACGTCGAGGAGTTCGGCCGGTTGCTGGTGGAATTGGTTCTGACGGACCTGGAGTATCGTTGGCGTCCCTCGGACGGACCCGTATCCGGAGGAGAGATTGCCGGGGGCGAATCGGATCAAGAAAAGGCTGGAGAGGCAAGCAGCAATCTTCCGCCTCGGCCCGGGATCGAAGATTATGTTGCGATCTATCCTGTCCTCGGACCACTGGAAGACATCTCCACGGAACTGATCGTGGAGGAATACCTCGCCCGAGGCCGCTGGAGAGATCCGCCGCCGCACGAGGAATTCATGAGGCGTTTTGCGTGGAAAGGCGACGAGTTGCGTGCTCGGCTCATCCAGGCCGACCTGGAGAGGGCGCCCGTTGAATCCACAATCAGCTACGCGAACTCGCCGGCAGGCAGCGCTAATGCGACTGGTACGCGCGCCGATGGCGAGCCACAGCCGGCGCGGATCGGGAGATATGTGGTCGAGGAGGAGGTGGGGTCCGGGAGTTACGGGCACGTATTGCGGTGCTTCGATGAGCGTCTGGAGCGGAGGGTGGCCATCAAGGTGCCGCGAGCGAGAGGGGCAGGAGTGCGGAACGTGGACTTTCTGCTCCACGAAGCGCGGGGCGCGGCGAAGGTGCGCCATCCTTCGGTGGTCGCCGTGTT
>JABWBD010000313.1 GCA_013360685.1 Pirellulales bacterium | reverse complement strand
GGTCCACCGCGCGATGTTGCCCAGATGGCAGACGGTGGTGGAGCGGTGGCCGATCTCGACATCCGCAATCGGCTTTTCGCGAGTCTTGATGCAATCGATCCAATTGCGGACGTGGTTCCGGTCGCCGCCCTTGGCTTGCTCGTTGATCTCCGCGGCGATCTCGGGCGGATTCGTGTTGACCTTGCCACGTGAGAGATCCATTTTTCCTTTCTCGCCGTAGAAGATTCCTCCGCCGCCGCTGCCATTGTCGAGCTTCACCACGACGCCGTTGGCATAGCGATAGAAGATCATCGGCGCTTTGCAGGCCGTGTCGCCGCGCGCCCGCGACTCCGGCTGGGTGTAGGTGGGCGGATTGAACTTCGGTCCTTCGGTCCACACCTCGACGGGGCCGCTGTCGTCCATCCCCAGGGCCCACTGGATCTGGTCCAGCCCGTGGGCGCCCCAGCCGGTCATTTCGCCGCCGGAATAGGGGCGGAAGGAGAGCCAGCCCGGATTGGCTCGCGGCGCGTAGAGGTCTTGGTGGAACGGCACGAGCGGGGCCGGGCCGCACCACATGTCCCAGTCGAGCCCTTCGGGCACCGGCTGTTCGGGCAAGGCACACTCCCACGGACTGGGATAGTTGCAGCCGACGACCTCGTGGATCCGGCCCAGCTTGCCCGCGCGGAGGTACTCGCACGAGAGCCGGTTGACAGCTTGCGATCGCTGCTGGCTGCCGACCTGGAAGACGCGGCCGTACTTGCGCGCGGCCTCGACCATGAGCCGGCCTTCGCGGATCGTGAGGCTGAGGGCTTTTTCGGCGTAGATGTCCTTGCCGGCCTGGCAGGCGTGGATGCAGACCAGGGCCCGCCAGTGGTCGGGCGTGGCGGTGACGATGGCGTCGACGTCCTTACGTTCCAGCAACTTGCGGTAATCCTGATACGGCTGGCCGGCGAGCTTTTGGCACATCTGCACGGCGCGGGGCAGATGGACGTCGGCGATGCCGATGAAGCGGCATTCGGGGAAACTGATGGCGTTCTGAAGCACGCCGGTCCCCTGCCGGCCGATGCCGATGCCGGCGATGCCGATCTTGTCGTTCGCCCCCGGTTTTCCTTCGGCTGCCAGCACGCCGGACGGGACGAAATACGGCAGGGCAACGGCGGCGCCGGCTGTTGTGGTGCGGCGCAGGAACTGTCGGCGAGTCACGCGTGGTTGATTGGGCATGGCTGTCTTCCTGGTTGCGGGCAAGCCAACTGGCGGGGGGTGGGGCGGATCATGAGTCGGTGCGATTCCCCGTGTGATGGGCGCACCGCTACCTATCATGTCCGAACAGGCTACGCAACGCAAGCAAAGAGCTCACCGAGCCGGACTGGCGATGCCGGCGGGGATCGGCTTGACCTGGGGTAGCGTTCCGCCCTTGTGCTTCCGTCGGCTCAGGCGGCATATTGGAGTGTGAGGCGATGGCACGTCGACGTTCGGCCTCCGACGAGCCGGCATAGGGGGAGCAGGACGGGCATGTTTCCCGTCTGGCCCGGCTTGTGAGAGTGAGGGCCGTTCCCGATGATCGCTGTCGTCCGGTCTCGCTCATCTTGGAGTCTCTTCGTGCCGACTATCTGGAAGACCGTCCGTGTGTTCATCTCCTCGACATTCCGCGACATGCACGCGGAGCGAGACCATTTGGTTCGCGTGGTCTTTCCCGCCCTGCGAGAAAAGCTGCTTCCGCACCGTATCCATCTGGATGACATCGACCTGCGGTGGGGAGTGACGCGGGAGCAGGCCGACCGCGATATGGCCCTGGACGTGTGCCTGGAACAGATCGACAACGCGCGGCCGCTGTTTATCGGCATTCTGGGCGAGCGGTACGGGTATGTGCCCGAGCAGTTCAGCGTGGAGGCGGCCAGCAAGTACGGCTGGGTCCAGCACCAGACCGGCAAGAGCATCACCGAACTGGAGATCCTCTACGGGGTGCTCCGCCAGCACGAAATGCAGGCGCGGGCGATGTTCTTCTTCCGCGATCCGGCCTTCCTTTCGGAGGTCCCGGAACCGCTCCGCCGGCAAATGGCCGCGGAAGACGCCGAGTCTGCCGAGAAACTTGCGGTGTTGAAACGGGTGATCCGCGAAGCCGGCCTGCCGATTCCGCCGGTGGAGCACTATCCCTGCCGCTTCGCTGGGCTGCGGATCGACCGGCGGCTGGTGAATTTCCATCTGGAAGAGGCCGACGCGAAGGCATTGGAGGCCGTGGCCGGCGGCGGGATGGTCACGCCGGAAGCCTATGCAAACCTCGACGATCACCTTCGCGAGATCGTCGGCAAGTACGGGGTCGTTTACCTGGCGGGGCTGGAAGAGTTCGGCCGAGCGGTGCTGGAGCGGCTGTGGAATGCCATCAGGGACCAGCACAATCTGCCGGACGAACCGCCGATGGCGGGCGCGGGCGAACGCGACGAATTGGCTGAAGAACGGGACTATCACGAGCGGTTTATGGAGTCGCGGCTGCGAGTGTACGTCGGCCGCGAGACGGTCCAGCGGGAACTCGTCGCGTATGCCGATGGCGGCGAAAGGATGCCCTGCCTGGTCGCCGGCCGCTCTGGCTCGGGCAAGTCGGCGGCCCTGGCGCGGTTTGCCACCGAATATGCCGAAACCCATGCCGGCGCGCTGGTGGTTCCACGTTTTGTCGGGGCGAGCCCGGCTTCGACGAACCTGCGGCTGATGCTGCGGCGGTTCTGCCTGGAATTGCAGCGGGAGTTCCAGTTCACCGACGCGGTCCAGCGGGAAGGCCAAGCGACGGAGGTCGTGCCGGCCGGGGTGCCGCAGACGGTCCACGAGCTGATCCCGCGGTTCCGCGATTTCCTGGGGCGGGTCCCGGAAGGCCGCCGCGTGGTGTTGGTCATCGACGCGCTCGATCAACTCGACGAGAGCGATGATGCCCACAGCCTCTACTGGCTCCCGCGAGATTGGCCTGCACACGTGAAGGCGATGGTAAGCTGTGTGGCGGACCCGGTCGGCAAGAATCGGATCCTGGACGCCTTCGAGCACCGGCCGCATCGGCGGGTCGAGATCGGTGCGCTGGACGCCAACGAGCGGCTGGAGATCGTCCGTGCAGTGCCGTCGCTTTCGGCCAAGACTCTCGACGCCGGGCAGGCGGGTGTCTTGCTCTCCAACCCCGCCACGGAGAACCCGCTCTTCTTGCTGGTGGCTCTGGAGGAACTACGCGGGTTCGGTTCCTATGAGCATCTCAACGCGCGGATCCGCGCCTTTCCGAACGAGGGCGACACGGTGACGGCGATTTTCACGCAGGTCATCCAGCGGCTGGAAGACGACTTCGGCGAGGAATTGACACGCACGGTCCTCTCACTTCTCGCCTCCGCTCGTCGCGGCTTGTCCGAGCGCGAGTTGGGCGAGCTGACCGCATCCTTGGAGCAGGGCGACAACCTCTTTGCGGCCTTGCGCCAGATCCGGCCGTACCTCCAGGCTCGGGGCGGACTCCTGGATTTCTTCCACCGCAACTTCGGCCGGGCGGTTCGCGAGCACTACCTCAATACCGAGGAAGCCCAGGCCGATGCTCATGCCCGGCTGGCGGCTTATTTCCGTGGGCAAGAGTACTTCACCGAAAGCTTTGAAGAGCAGCGGGCCAGGGCGAGACGGCTGCCGCCGACGCCCCGCCCGGTCAACGTGCGCAAAGTGGACGAGTTGCCTTGGCAATTGCTTCAGGTGGCGAAGAAGACGGGCAAGGAGGATCCGAAATCGCCGCACTGGGACGCCGTCGCGGATCTATTGACGGATTGGCAGTTTCTCGAAGCCAAAGCGGAGGCGGAGCCGTGATCTTCGAACTCGTCCACGACTTTTCCGATACCGTCGCCGCCATGCCGGCGGAACACCCGAAGTATCGCATTCTTTGCCTTCTTGAAGAGGCTGTTCGGCGCGACGTCCATTTTATCGACCGGCATCCGACGGCGATGTTTCAGTGCACGTGGAACACCTGTTGGTGGCATGACTCTCCTGAGGCTGCCCGGCATTACGAACCGCCCCAGGGTGGATGGCCGAACGATGGAGCAGCCTGGGAAAAGGCGGGGAGCAGGATTCACAGCCTGCTGGAGTCGTGGCGTGCTGAGAAGGAAGTGACCACGCCCGGGTTTTACTGGCTGCGGTCCTTGCGCCCGCCCGCAATTCCTCTTGGATCCCCGCAGCGTGCCGTCCTGCGCGGACACGAGGGAGCGGTCCTGGGTGTGGCGTTCTCGCCGGACGGCTGCTGGATCGCGTCGGCAGCAGGCCCTGCCGTGCGTGTTTGGGACGCCGAAACCGGGCAGCAGGTCGCTTTTCACCTCGGCCACGATGGGGACGTGCTGTGTGTGGCCTACTCGCCGGATGGTCGTCGAATTGTGTCAGGCGCAAGCGACATGACGGTACGGGTATGGGATGCTGAAAGCGGCGCGGAACTGCTTTGCCTGCATGGCCATGAACCAGGTGCGAGGAGGGGGCAAGAGTATGGGGTTCGGAGCGTGGCATTTTCGGCGGACGGCCGACGAATCGTCTCCGGGGCGGACGACATGCGTGTGCTCGTGTGGGACGCGGAGCGTGGCAAGCTGCTTGCCTGCCTGAGCGGCCACGGACCGGGCGGCGTGGTCAGCACCGATCGCGGCCCGGTAGGAGCCGTTCGGAGCGTTGTTTTCTCGCCGGACGGCAGGCGAGTCGCCTGCGGGGCGGGGGACGATACGATTCGCATTTGGGATATCGATCAACGGGAACACCGATCGTGCTTTCGGCCTTACACCGGCCGCGGAGTGAACAGCATCGCATGGTCTGCGGATGGCCGGTATATCGTTGCAGGAGATACGGCCGTGCGTCTGTGGGACGCGGAACGAGGCGAGCAACTGGTACACTTCGAAGGCCACGTGGACGAAGTCGCGAGCGTGGCGTTTTCTCCCGACGGTGAGCGAATCGTTTCCGCAGGGGATGACAGGACTGTTCGCATCTGGGATGTGCAGAGCGGGATGCAGATTGCCTGCCTGCAAGGCCATGTCGACAAAGTCCGCACGGTGGCCTGGTCGCCAGACGGCCGACGAATCGCGTCGGGATCATGGGACCGGTCGGTGCGGGTGTGGGATGTGAAGCGTGCGCAGCACAACGCCTCTTTGGCCGACCACGAGGGCTCGGTGCATAGTGTGGCCTTCTCTCCCGATGGGTCTCGGGTTGCGTCGGGAGGCTGGGACGGCGCCGTGCGCATTTGGGACGCGCAGACAGGTCGTGCGCTGGCCTGCTTCCTCGGACACCAAGCGGCGGTCATGAGCGTGGGATACTCTCCGGACGGGCGGCGAATTGCATCGGGATCATGGGACCGATGTGTGCGGATCTGGGACGCGGAGAATGGGCGGTTGCTGGTGGAGCTTCCCGCCCGTGCTTTCGTGCAAACGGTCACCTTTTCGCCGGACGGCCGGCAAGTCCTCTCCGGAGCCGAGGACAAGCGTGTCGTGGTTTGGGACGCGGAGAGTGGCCGGGAAATCGCCTGCCTCGAAGGCCATGAGGCTGGGGTGGACAGCTTGGCCTGGTCAGCGGATGGCGGCTGGATCGTTTCCGGAGGAGGAGTCTGTCTCGGCTCGAGCGACTATTCGGTGCGCGTGTGGGACGCAGAGAGCGGCCGGCAATTGGCCTGTCTCCACGGGCACGCCGAGCCCGTGCGAAGTGTCGCGTTCTCCGCGGATGGAAGACACATCGTTTCCCAGGCACTCGACGGCACGCTGCGGATCTGGGAGGCTCGCAGCGGCGTTTGCCTGGGCAGCAGGGAAGGGATTGTGGACACGGCCGCCTTGGCGGCAGGGCCCATGCGGTTTTCCTGGCGTGCCGTCTGCAGAAGCGTGGATACGGCGATCGAATCGAGTCAGACGGATGCCGCCGCGGCGTGGTTCCCCGCATCCTACGTCTTCCAAGTGGCAACGCATCCCGGAGGCCGTGCGTGGGCCGAGGCCGAGGGGAACCACTTGTACCTTTTTGTCCTGGAAGGCGAGTGTGGTGGGCTGGACCGCTCGGAGCCAGTCAGGCGGGCCGTCGCAGACCTGCCCCTGAAACCAGTTCAGTCCGTGATCCCGACCTCCGGGATTGAGGACCGAGATACCTGGTTGGTTGGGACTACCGGCAGCCAGGAACGACGCCGGGAGCATCCCGAACCGAGATTGCGGCGCCGTGTCGTATCGGACGGAGAAGAGTGGCACAGCCTGAACGGTTCATCGGGGCAGCCGAAGGGCGGATTGCGACTTACTTGGCGTCGCCTCGCCCTTCAATGGCTCGTTCCGCTTGGGCTGATTGCGATGGGGGGCGTTTCCTGTTGGCTATGGAGATGGGGCTGGTTCGTCGGGGCGCCCGCCGCGGCGGCTGGTGTATTGCTTTTGTCGGTCCATTTGCTGGTGGCCTTCAGAATTCTCGTGTTGATCACCTGTCCCAGGTGCGGCGGTCCGGCAGCCGCCATCGGAAAAGAATCGCACTGCCGCCGGTGCGGTGCTCTAAGAAGTGAACCAGACGGATAGCCGACACGCACATGATCTTCGAGCTTGCTCGCGATTTCTCAGATGCCCTGGCCGGCATGCCGGCGGAACACGCGAAGTATCGCACTCTTTGCCTACTTGAAGAAGCCGTCCGCCGCGACATCCATTTCATCGAGCGCCATCCGACAACGATGTTTCAGTGCATGTGGAACACGTGCTGGTGGTACGATTGTCCGGAAGCGGAGCGTTTCTACGACACGCCGCGCGAGGGCGAGCAGGATGCGGAGCCACGGTTGTCGGCGCTTTTGGTGGAGTGGCGCCGGCGGAAAGAGGAGACGACGCCCGGCTTCCGCTGGCTCCGCGCGATGCAGCCTCCCGAGGTCCACCTGGGGACGGCGCTGCGAGCGGTCTTCCGCGGTCACGAAGGGGAGGTGAATAGCGTGGCGTTCACTCCGGACGGCCGGCACGTGGTGTCGGCCGGGGATACGACGGTGCGTGTCTGGGATGCCCAGAGCGGCGCCGAGTTGCTATGCTTGCGAGGTCACGAAGGTGCTGTCACCAGCGTCGCCGTCACCGCGGACGGCCGCCGCATTCTTTCGGGGTCTTCGGACGGGACCGTACGGATATGGGACTCCCAATCCGGCAGCGAACTTCTCTGCCTGCGAGGCCACGTCTATGTTCAAAGTATGGCGGTCTCCGCCGATGGCCGCCGCATCGCCACCGGCGCGGACGACAAGGCGGGCGACGAGAATGTGCGCCTCTGGGACGCCGCCACCGGCGCCCAGATCCGCAGCCTGCCGCACCACCCTCAGTGGCCTGGCCGCTGGATCGAGCAAGACGGCCAGCGGATTTGGGATGGACCGCTGCCGGCGGCCTCCAGGTGCGTGGCCTTCTCTCCCGACGGCCGGATCCTCGCCTCGGCGGAGGAAGGCGGGAAGGTGTACATCTGGAGTACCGAGGATGGATCGGAGATTGCCTGCCTGGGTTGCCATACGCACCACGTTCACTCTGTTGCCTTTGCCCCGGACGGCCGCTTGCTCGCTTCCTGCTCGCTCGACATGAGCATCCGCATCTGGGACGTCGTTCACGGCACCGAGAGTCTCTGTTTGGCCGCTCGCGACGAACATGGCAATCTCATGATGCCTTATCAACTCACCTGGTCGCCGAACGGCCGGCATCTGCTCGCGTCGGTCGGGGGCAGTCTGAGGCTCTGGGATGCCCGGACCGGCGCGGAGCTGCGGAGCTTTTCTGTCGGCGAATCGAAGAAGGTCGACGGGGTGGCATTTTCTCCCGACGGCCGCCGGATTGCCTCCGGTTCTGCCGACTGGGGTGTGTACCTCTGGGACGCCGAGGGCGGCCTGAACCTGCGCCGGCCGTTTGCCTGCAAGCAGGGTTGGAGCGGCAAAGTGGCGTTCTCTCCATCGGGCGAGCGGATTCTCACTGAGCCGGCTGTACTGTGGAATCCAGACCGCCTATGGGAAAACGTTCGCCTCCGAAGGCACCAGGGGCCGGTGAATTGCGCGGTCTTCAGCCCCGATGGCCGATACCTGGCCGCCGTCGGCAACGATGGAATGGCGCGAGTCTGGGACACGGCCGGCGGCGCCCTGCTGCGCGGGCTGCGCGTATCACGGTACGAGGGAAGCTGTGTGGCCTTTTCTCCCGACGGTCGTCTGCTGGCGGCGAGCGGCATCGAGAGGCGGGTGCGCGACGAGGATGGGAATTACCCCTCGTTCTACGCCGTCCGAGTCTGGAATACACACACCGGCGCGGAGCTTTTCAGCGTGGCCGACCTGTCGGGCGCCGGCTGGGACGCTGCTTTCTCACCCGACAGCCGGCTGCTGGCCGTTGCCGGCACCGATGGCATTGCACGGGTATGGGATGTGACCAATGGCTTCGAGCTCCTGAACTTGCGGGCGCTCAGATGGGGCATGGAGACGGTCCGCTTTTCGCCCGATGGCCGCCTGCTCGCCACGGTCGAGCAGATGGGCAAGGCCGTGCAGCTTTGGGACACGTCGGCCGCCGTCGTCCTGTCCGGGTGGCGGCTGCGGCTGGCGCGATTGGCTCGGGCCTTCGGCCTGTGGAAACCGGAGGAGGGCGTCCGCTCGGCCGTCTTCACGACGGACCAGTACCGGGGCCACCAGGCCGCCTGGTCGCCGGACAGCCGGCGGTTCGCCGTCGGCGGGGAGGGAGTCACGGTGCAAGTTTGGGAGGTAGCCGGCGCGGACAGCGCTGGGGCGGTGAGGCACGGGGCGGACGTGTCGGCGGCGGCTGCCGGGCCGGAACGGTTCCCCTGGTCGGCATGGTCCGTGGGGAAAGAGACGACCGTGACGGACGCGACGAGCGAGGAGCCGGCGGCCTGGCTGCCGACGGGCCTGCGGTCGCTTTGCGTCCATCCCTCCGGTCGGACCTGGGCGGCGGCGGACGATTCCCTCTTCGTCTTTACGCTGGAAGGGAGTCGCCCATGAGAATCGCCGTCAACGGCTTTGGACCGATCGGGCGTGCGCTGGCCCTGAGGGTCAACGGGGTGCATGGCATCGAATTGGCAGCCATTAACGAAGTCGCTTTCCCGATCGAGGAGTCGCGTCGGCTCCTGTCGCAGATGGCTCCTTCGGAATCGTCCCCGGTCGCCAGCGCGAACGCCCCGGATGAATTGCTCTTGGGCGGCCGTTCGGTTGCGTGGCTCCGTATTGACCGGCCCGAGGAGCTGCCCTGGGCCGAGTTGGGGATCGACGTGGTGATCGAGGCTGCCCAGTTCTTCGCTCGATCGGAGATGCTGGCCCAAACCGATGGAGGGCGGATCCGGGTGTTGATGACCGGCGATCTTCGCGAGGGATTGCCGGACATCACGATCGTGCCGTGCGTCAATCAAGAGCAATTCCGCCCGGAGCATGTCGTCTTGTGTGCCGGCAGCGATCGGACGCAATCGCTCTGCCCCGTTCTGTTCCTGCTGGACAGGGCATTGGGCCTGGAGACCTTTCAGTTCGCAATCCATCGCCCGCCCTATGGCAACCGGGAATGGTTGGTGGGACCGAGACCGACCGACATCGAACAGCTCGCGCGCGTGATGCCGGAATTGGCGAGACGAGGCCGCGCATTTCGCATCGAAGACCCGCACGCCGCACAGGCAACCGTCTGGCTGGAGGCAATGCTGGGTCGGAAGGCGAGTGCCGGCGAAGTCGGGGAGGTTTTCGCCAGCGCTGCCGCCGGGAGATTTTCGGGCGTTGTCCTTGCCGGAGAACAACACCGCTGTGCCGCGGGTGATCGCCATTCGTGTCTTGTTGACCTGGCGCGGCTGCATGCCAAGGACCATCGGGTCTGGATGGAGATCCGCTACGATCCGGTGGTCAGTTATGTGGAACGGCTTTACGATATTCTTACGTACTTGGCATCCGTCACGTGAGGGCGCCCCGCGAACGAACCTTGAGAAGCGGGGCAACGATCCTGGCAGGGCCGTTCCGTCGCACTGGCCAGCGCACTGCCTCATTGTCCTGTTGACTTCGATTTTCGATCTGACCATTGTTGGGGGCGGGTGCATTCCCGTTTCTGCGCCGGCCTCGATCGGTTAAAGTAGGGAGGCTATCAGTTGACGTGGGGTTTTCGGCTGACTTGGAAACCATGGAAGAAT
>JABWBD010000312.1 GCA_013360685.1 Pirellulales bacterium | reverse complement strand
GGCGGCGGCCGCCTGCTCGGGCGTGGTGCCCATCATGGTCCGGTCGAGGTCGCGCCCGCTGTCGAAGACCAGGCAGGCCACCACCGGCAAGCCGGTGCGGCGGGCGCCCTCGAGGGCGAGCAACGCCTCGTCGAGATCGGCCATGGTTTCGACGACGAGGGCGTCGGCGCCCCCTTCGGCCAGAGCCAGGGCCTGCTCGGCGAAAGCCTCCCGCAAGTCCCCCGGTTCGACGTCCCCGGCGAGGAGCATCTTGCCGCTCGGGCCGATCGATCCGAAGACGAAGGCCCGGTCTCCGGCGGCGCTGCGGGAGATCCGCGCCCCCCGCCGGGCGATCTCCGCCGCCTCGTCGGCCATGCCACGCCCCTCCAGCACGAAACGGTTCGCCCCGAAGGTGTTGGTCAGAATGATGCGGCTGCCGGCGTCCACGTAGGCGCGGGCGACCTCCTCGACCCGGTCCGGGGCCTCGAGGTTCCAGAGGTCGGGGCAGGCCCCCGGCGGCAGACCGCGGGCCTGCAGTTCGGTGCCCCAGGCCCCGTCGGTCAGGACGGGGCCTTCGGCGAGCAGTTCTTGGATGAGGCTTGGCATGGATCGCGGGGGTGAATCAGAAGCTCAGCAGCAACTGCCAGATGTAGGTGTTGGCGAGGCCTTCGATCTCGTTCCAGACCCGGCGGACCATCTCCTTGTCGCCCGAGATCCCGGGCAGCTCCTTCTCCTTCTCCTCCCACGGGAAGCAGATCCCGGGGGCGATGCGCGGGGCGGGGCGGCCCTCGAGACCGGCCACCGCCCGCCGCGAGGCGAGGGAGGTCTCCAATTCGCAGGGAGGCAGCGGGGTGGGATCGGCGTAGCTCCCCGCGGCGTAGACCCCCTCTTCGCGGAAGACCTCGGTGAAGGCCCGCAGGTTCTCGATGTTCGTGTCGTCCTGCATGATCGCGCCGGCGTCGGCGAGATAGCCGCCCTCGGCCGCGACTTCGCGGATGACGCGCCGGCAGAACTCGCGGACCTCCCCGGGCGTCCCGTAGCTGAGCAGCATGTTGGGCACGCCGCCGCTGAGGGCGAACTTGTCGTGGAGCGCCTCGTGGCAGGCGAAGATGTCGTCCTGGTCGCAATGGTAGACGATGCTGCGGTCCGGCAGCTCGCGGAAGGTCTCCCAGTGGTGGCGCCACTTGCCCTCGGCGTAGAAGAGGGTTTGATGCCCGTGTTTCCAGAACTCCTCGACGATGGGCTTGAGGGTCGGCCAGAAATGGGAGTCGTAGGTCCGGGGGCTGATGAAGGGGACGCAGCCGCGGTGCATCCAGAAGCCGATCGGGACGTTCCTGCCGGGGTCCGCCGTCGCCAAGGCAAAGTGGGCGAGATGAGGCATCAATGCTTCGCAGGCGGCCAGCACTTTTTGAGGGCGCTCGAAGAGATCGTCCACGAGCCCCAAATACCCCCGCAGCTTGTCTGCGATGAAGTCCATCGGGGCGCGGAGCATGCCCGCGATCGCCGAGACCGTGCCGGACTCGTTCCGCAGGCGTTCTTCCTGGACTGCCCAGGCGTGGAAGAACTGCATCATCGCCATGGCACACTTGACCAGGGCGACGTTGTGCGCCAGCGTGACCGGCCCGCCGGCCGGGCTGAGCGGCCGCGCAACGCGCGGAAGCCAGACGTTGTATAAGTAGCCCGTCGGGTCTTCGACCAGAGCGTCGTACTCGTCCGGCCGCATCCAAGCCTGCTCGGGCGGCGGTTCCCGGTACTGGTGCCCGACGTTGGGGGGCAGGTCGATGCCGGGGACCATGTAGTATCGCAGGCCGAGCGCCTGGGTCATGCCGGTCCAGGTGGCCAGCATGTTGGGCACCACGGCGTCCCAATCGAAATCGGCCGCACATTTCCTGGCCGCGGCGAAGGCGTTTTCGTAGTCGTGGGCCAATTGCTGGCACGTATACCCGGCATACGTGCCGGTGAACTCCGCGACGAAAGGCCGGATGGGCACACAGTCCGGCTGCTCGTTGCGCATAGCCGTGGTATACCGCGCCAACCGCTCTCGATAGCGCTCTTCCATGCCGGGAAACCCTCGTTGGATTGCGCAGGATATTACCGTGGAACTTCAAAGCAGCAGGCACGCTCCGGCGTGCCGCGGCGGACGGCACGGCGGAGCGTGCCTGCTACTTTTCTTGCGGCAGTTCAGCCCAGTTTGGTGATTCCCGGCATCGGCAAGGGGTAGTTGCCCGTCTTGTCGGGCAGCACGGGGGGCGGGGTCTCGAAACTGGACTGCTCCGGCGGCGGGCCGTATTGCAGGTCCGACTTGTAGGCTTCGTCCCACGAGGTCTCCTTGCCCGTGTAGCAGGTGATCTGCCCGAGCACTCCGATCATGGTGCTGTTGGCCATGTACGAGCCGCTGTTGATGGGCTTGTTCTCGCGGACGGCGGCGATCAGGGCCTTCTGCTCGTCGTCGTAGGGATTGTTCTGCGGTCCCTCGTAGCGCCAGTTCGTCTCGCCCTCGATGCGGGGTTGTGAGGGATGCAAGTAGCACGTTCCCTTGGTGCCCATGATGATGTCGGTGGCGTTGTCGTAGCAGCCGGCCTGGGTGCGGCAGAGGGCGTACAGCTTCGCCCCGCTTGCGTACTCGTAGACCACCGTATGATGGTCGAACATGTCGCCGTAGACTTCGCCGAACGAGGACGACCGGCCGCCCAATCCGAACGCGCGTTTCGGCATCTCCCCCTTCATAATCCAGCTCATCCGGTCGACGTTATGGACGAGCGACTGCGGCACGTCGTCGCCGGAAAGCCAGCAGAAGTGGTACCAGTTGGAGAATTGGTACTGGGTTTCGGTATACTGCGGGTCGCGATTGACGATCCGGTAGGGCGCGCGGAGAAACATGGATTGCATCGCCACGATGTCGCCGATCGCGCCGTCGTGGATCTTCTGGACGGTCTCCTGCCAGCCGCGATGATAGCGGCTTTGCAGGCCAGACAGCAAGCTGAGTCCCTTTTCCTCCGCCATTTTGGCGACCTTTTCCACGCGGCGGACGCCGACCGGGTCGATGGCGTGCGGCTTCTCGACGAAGACGTGCTTGCCGGCGTGGATCGCCGCTTCCGAGTACATCGGATGGAACTTCGAGGCGCAGGCGATCAGCACGACGTCGACGCTTTCGATCACTTTCTTGTAGCCGTCGAAACCGGCGAAGCAATGGTCGTCGTCGACGGCCACTTGTTCGGGGAATGCTCTCTTCAGGTTGTTGCGGCTGGCTTGCAAGCGATTTTCGAAAATGTCGTTCATCGCCATGAGCTTGACGTAGGGGCCGGCGCTCATGCTTTCTGCGGCCGCCCCGGAGCACCGTCCGCCGCAGCCGATCATGCCGATCCGGATCGTCTCGTCGCCGGCGGCGTGGGCACCGCGAGCGATGGACAAGGCGGCGACCGCAGCCGCGCCGGCGGCGGACCGCTTGAGGAAATCACGCCGGGAGGCGGCGACCGGAACGGATCGGTTCTTCGCGGACATTGGTGTGTTCTCCGTGAATCGGTGGTTCGCTGTACTCGGGCAGCCAGGGCTTATGTGGACTTGGGAATGGGCCTGGACGCGTTTCCGCCCCCTCAAGCTACCGAATGGCATGGTCCGATTTCAAGAGAGTTCCTGTGGCGGAAAAGAAAAAGAGCTGGGAAAAGGCTAGCGATGCCAGGGCGGAGCGAGGAAACGGATCGCTTCCTCGAAGGTTGCTTTGCGCCGGAAATCGACCGCGGGATCATAGGCTGGGACCGCGGGGTCGGGATTCTGCCAGCGGGGATGCTGGCGGCCGAAATAGCTCCCGTAGAATTGGTAGTTGGTATCGACCCAGCGGCTGAGGACCATCAGTTCCATCGGCGCGAGCATCTTCGAGTGGTCGTCCTTGGCGTTCTTCGCATGCGCGGGGTCGGTCAAGACGGCGATCAGTGCGCTCGTGGGGCAGCCCAGGCTGCGGGGCGGCAGGTAGGCGCCGTTGTAGTTGCCCCGGTCGCCCTGGAGGAACGACGTGAACTCGGCGATGATCGGACCGGCCAGCTCCTTGCGGGCCAGCTCTTCATAGGACGTGTTGTAGAACTCCGTGACTTCGCCGGTCAGTCTCAGTCCGCCGGCAGGGTCGTCCTTGCCGTGGCAACGGACGCACTTGGCGTCGAAGATCGGCTGGATGTCGGCGGGATAGTGGATCACCTGGCCGGGCTTTCCGTCGCCGCCGTTTTCGACCAAGTCGCAGGGCTGCGGCTGGGGCATGCTTGGGGCGCGCGTCAGGGCCAGCGGCGTTGCGGAGCCGGCCGAGATCGAAGTGCGGTTGGATTGCCCGTGGCATCCCGTGCACGACCGGACCTCGCCCGGCGCGTAGTTCACATAGGTCCGCTCTCGCTGGATTTCCCGGAAGTTCTCATCCAGGGCCTGCAGGAAGATGGCCCGGTTGGCCGGCACCACGAAGTAGGCGGAGCCGTCTTCCTCCACGGGCACGACGCCCCACTGCACGCGCGGCCACAGCGCGGCCTTCCAGCTTGAACTGCTCAGCGACGGCGACCAGCGCCGGCCGGTGGACCAGTAGCGCGGCACCGCCTCATTGATCCGCAGCCACTTGACCTCACTCGGCCCGATCCCTTCCATACCCCGGGTGACATTGGCAACCAGGCAGACCGACTGGTCGCTGGCGGCGTACTTGGGATCGCGGAACGATTCCACTTGGGGCGGGACGGGCCGCGCCACGATGGGCAGCGGATGCCAGCAGGAGAACTTCGCGTCGGCATGGACGAACCGGCGTCGCCCCTGGGTGTCGATCAGATAGATCGCGTAGGCATTGGCCACTTCCTTGTAGTGGTCCGAGGGATTGACCTTGTAGGAGACGAGGAACTCCCGGTCGCTCACGGGATAAGGATGCGTGAAAAGGTGGCCGCTGCGGCCTTCGCGGTCGTGGACGCACTTGCCGTCGCCGGTCCGGAAATGCCAGCCGGCCTCCGTCTTGCGCTCGACGAAGACCTCCGGGGTGATGTTGACGGCCGGGTAGCGCTCATCGCCTTGGAGGTAATCCGCTTTGTCCGGGTCTGGACCGCGCATCCGCATTCCCTTGCCATAGTCGACCAGCACGATCGATCCCAGGCAGCCGCCTTGCGGGTAGTGGCACGTTCCCACGCACACGAAGCGATGCTCGCCGCCGGGAAGGGGCTGAGGATAGGTGTAGACGGTCGTCTCGTCGTCGGCCAGGCCCCAGAGTTCCTGCGGGCGCGAGCCGTCGGGGTTCATGGTCCAGACGGTCTTGGCCACGCGGGCGCCCTTGTCGACATATTCCCAGCGGTGATACATGACCCGGCCGTCGTCGAGGACCACCGGGCAGAACTCGCTTACGGGGCTGCGCGTGAGCTGTTCGACATGGGTGCCGTCGGCATGCATTCGGTGCAGGCCCGGGGCCACCAGCGAGCCCGATCCGCCGCAGAGGATGGTGTGCTCGCAGCGGGTGGAGGAGAAAATGATCCTGCCGTCCGGCAGATAGCAGGGGTGAACGTCGTCGGTGTGCCAGGAGGGGTTCCACCGCGCCGCCTTCTCCGCCTCGTCGGCCGGCGGCTGCAAAACCTGGCGCAGACCGGTGCCGTCGGTGTTGACTTCCCAGATGCGGAACCCGGAGCCGGGATCCTGGCGGAAATCGAAGAGGACACTCTTGGCATCGAACGACAGGCTGATCTTGCCGATGAAGCCCTTGCCTCCCGGCAGGCCGGCGGCGGTCACCACGGGCCGTTCGGTTCGGGTCCGGACGTTGTAGATATAGATACCGTTCTCGGGGAGGAAACGATCGGGGCTGGTGCCGTTGTTGATGTCCGTGTAGTAGTGGTCCGAGGAGTAAGGCTTGCGCTTGACGAAGAGGATCTCGTCGAAGCCCAAGTCTTGCGGGCCGACGACCGCCTCGGCGGAAACCGGTCCGCCCGCATGGCAGAACTCGGCCGCCAGCAAGAAGCCCCCCACCGCGGCAATCGTCAGCAAGCGGTGCAGGGCACAAACCAGAGAGAAGACTCTTGCAAAACTCGACATCGAAGTTCCCTCCAGCGAAAGATGATTGACCATAAGTATGTCACTGGCGCGGTTGGCCAAACTTCCGAACCACGGTCCCGTCCTTCTTCTCACCCTGGGCAAACGCCCGGCCGGCGAGCTCTACCCTCCAGGATAGTGGAGGCGGGCGCCAAGATCAACCGTTCGGCGTCGGTGTTCGTCGATCCGTGGTATACCCACGGCTTGCCATCGGGTAGACTGGACTGCCCGTGCTGACCGACCTGGTCCATCACCTCAAGCAAACCGGGTACGGAGGGATCATCGAGATGTCCGTGCACAACGTCAAGGGGTAGATCGACGTGATCAATACGGCGCTGGAGTCTGCGACGGCGGAAGGGACGGTGGCGGGGATCGGGTTGTTGGAGATCGCGCTCGACCAGGGAGTTGAAGTTTGCCGATCGACGGCTTGACCAGCCCGATATCTTTTAATACGGGCGTGGCCTGATGGATCCTCTGATCGATCTCCAATCAATAGGCAACCACATCCCATGAAACAGACAGCCATCTTTCCCGGGCGGTACCTGCAGGCGGAGGGAGCGATGGGATCGCTCGCCGAGGAAGTCCAGCGGCTTGGAACCAACGCGCTCGTTGTTGCCGGGGGCGCGGCGGCAAGGACGCTTGTCCCGCGGCATCTCTCCGCCTGGCGCGAGCGAATCGCCGTGGCCGTCGAGCGGTTCGGCGGGGAATGCTCGGACGAGGAGATCCGGCGGCTGACGGGAACGGCCCAGTCGCAAAGATGCGACGTGGTCGTCGGAATGGGCGGAGGGAAGGTCACCGACACGGCAAAAGCGGTCGGTCATGCCGTGGGGGCGCGCGTGGCGATCGTTCCGACGATCGCGTCTTCCGACGCGCCGACCAGCGCGGTGGCGGTAATCTACACCAGCGACGGCGTTTTCCAGCGGTGTCTGTATTTACCCCGGAATCCGGACCTGGTGCTCGTCGACACTCGCGTGATCGCCGAGGCGCCGGTACGGTTCCTGGTCGCCGGGATGGGAGATGCGCTGGCGACCCATTTCGAGGCCGAATCGTGCCGCCTGGCCTACGCTCCCAACGAATGCGGCGGCATGGGAACGCTTGCCGGATACGCCCTGGCGCGGCTCTGTTACGACACGATCCTGGAATACGGAGTCGCGGCGCGGATGGCGTGCCAGCAGAAGGTCGTCACGCCCGCGCTGGCGCATGTCGTGGAAGCGAATACCCTACTCAGCGGGCTGGGCTTTGAAAGCGGTGGGCTGGCTGCCGCGCATTCCATCCACAACGGGCTGACGCGGCTCGAAGCCACCCACGCGTACCTGCACGGGGAGAAGGTGGCGATCGGCGTGCTTGCCGGGTTGTTCCTGACCGACCAACCGGGCCGTGTCGTCCGCGAGGTCTACGGGTTCTGCGAATCCGTCGGCCTGCCGACGACGCTCAAAGACATCGGCCTCGGAGAGGCAAGCGACGACGACTTGCGCAAGGTTGCCGAAGCGGCATGCGCCGAGAGGGAGACGATCCACCACGAGCCGTGCCCGGTGTCTCCGGATGCGGTTGTCGCCGCCTTGAGAACCGCGGACCGGTTCGGGCAAGACCGGACCGATCGTCTCGATCGTTTCTCGGGGGCCGGCACGGCCAATGCTCGCGGGAGATGAGACGTATGGCCGATCTTGCGAATCCGAAGTGGATGTACGCCAAGGCCGTCATGCTCCTGGCCATTGGGGCAATTACGTTTTGGCTTCTCCTTCTTCCACGCGATGTTTGGTCGAGGATTGCCCTGCAATATGGTCAATTGAGCTTCGGCGAGGAATCTCCCTGAGGGTCGGGCCGATACTCGGCTTCGACTTCACCCAACCGCCGCTGGTCGTTGCTCAGCGTCATCGCGTGGATTCGAGCGCGGGTCATGGAGAACTTGAGCCGGATCTCCCGGCCCAGGAGCTTGCTCAAGTCGGCGTTGCTCGCCCACTGGACCGGATGGTCGAGAGCATCTCCCTGGATTTCCTTCGCCTCCGCTTCGGTGAACCCCGCAATCGGCTGCCAATCCCGGGTGAGGACCTCCGCGCGGATGGATCCCTTTTGCCACGTTGCGGCGTTCAGGTACAACCGGGGATGCCGCACGCCGAAGGGTTTGGTGATCACTCGGCACGGCTCCGCGTCCGCAACGCCGGTTTCCAGGGAGATGAAGCGGTCTCGCTTCAAAGTGGCCAGCGCCGCGCCCCCGGTACAGTACGAGTTCTCACCGCTCGTGTCGGCATCGTGCGGAAAATTGAGGGCCGCGTAATAAATGTAGACCGTGTCGTTGACGACGATCGGTTTGGGCTGGGAGCAGGCCATCGCCATATAGTCGTAGTAGCCCAACGGTCCGGAGGGGATGAACGGGGTTCCCCGGCAGACGCGGGTGAAGTGGATTCCATCGCGGCTGGTCGCGAGATGAATGTCGATCGGCTGGGGCCGGCGCAGATGGTAAACGCTCACGTATCCGACATAAATCCCGGCGAACTTGTGGCAGGCGAACTGGTAGAGTTCGGTGTCGGCCGGATCGTCGGCGTCCATGGCGAGGATGAACTGGTGGTTCTTCCACTCCTTGAGGTCCTCGCTCTCGGCATAGGAATAGGAGCGATAATAGCGGTCGACTCCCGCTCGCTCGCGGTCGCGGTCGTCGGCGATCATCCGCTCGCTGAACTCGGGAACGATGCGGCGATAGAGGGCCCATTTCTGTTTTGCCTCGTCGAAGAAGACGTGCATCAGGCAATCGTCCCCTTTCGAGGAGACATCGTGCGGAGTCTGCCAGAAAGGCGCAGCAGAGCAAGACCAGCGGACCCCGTCCGGGGAAGCGGCGATATGCGCACCGCGGCGATGGTCCTGAACGATTGCCAGGGCGATGTATTTTTCCGACGGGTCGCGAGGGCGGGGATGCTTGTTGACCGCCCAGAAAAACGCTTTCTTGCCCTGGGGCGTCATCGGTGTCGTGGGGACGATGAATCGGTCGGGCCCGTAGGAGAGCGTGGTCGGCGATTGCGGGACCATATCGCTGTTGAAAACGATGTTGTGATCGCGCCGGCCGGCCACTTCTACGACCCCCAGATCGGGCTTGTCCCAGTGGCCGAGGTCGGGCGGGCTCACGAGCAGGATCGGCACGTCCGGGAGGGCCGACCGGTACATCGCGATCACGTTCTTCATCCACTTGGGGTGGAACTCGAGCGCGAACATGTTGGTGCCGGTCATGTCGAGGATGAGATCGTACTTGCGATGCGCCAGCGTGGCGCGGTGGACGTCCTTGTCCACGTACTGGAGCTGCTCGGCGTTGAGCGCCCCGACGCCCAGGGAGTCGACGACGAAGCTCGGGCCCGAGCGCTCGACCGCCGTCCCGAACAGGCGGACGTTGCCGGCCTTGGCGCGCAGCTCGAGGCGGTGGGGCGTGTCCTTGACGTCGTACGCGCGGAAGATCGGCTTGCGCGCGTCGGCCTTGGTCTCGACGGTGTCGAGCAGCGTGCCGTCGATGGTCACCGTGAAGGCCCCGCCGGCGGGCTGCTCGAGGGCGTAGACCTCGAAGCGGGAGAACGTGCGGCCGATCTCGTGCTTGTCGTCCACGGTCTCGAGCCAGGAGAGCGCGTTGGCCTCCTTGCTCTTCATCGAGATGTTGGCGAAGCCGTAGACGGAGTCCGGCGCCCGATCGGTGGAGACGTCGTAGGCGATCCAGCGACCGTCGGCGTCGTGCTTGATGTCGCGGTGGAGGTACCAGCCCCAGGGGCGCCCGGCCGCGAGGAAGCCGTGGCCCGCGTCGCCGTAGCGGGTCTGCAGGACGCGCCGCATCTCGCCCGTCTGGTAGTCCATGGTCATGTTCGAGTCGCCGTAGACCCCGATGCGCACGTGGTCCGTGGCGTTCTTGCGCAGGACGCGCGCGGCCTTCTCGTAGAAGCTCTGCATGACGACGTCGCCCTCGTCGACGACCTCGGGCTGCGCCGGATCGAGGGCTGGGACCGAGATCAGCGGCGGGAGCTCGACGGCGAGGTCGGGGCACGCGGGGGGCGGCGCGACGGAGGCGCTCGCCGTCGGCGTCTGGGCGGAGGTGGAGGCGGCGGGC
>JABWBD010000014.1 GCA_013360685.1 Pirellulales bacterium | reverse complement strand
TGCACGGCCAGCTCCTCGCCAAGGGCGACCCGCAGGGCCCGGTGTGCACGGATTGCCCGCCCCGATCAGTGCATCGACAAACAACTGCGCGTCGTTATTGCGCGCAATCGAAAACCCGGCAAACATGCCGCCGGCTTGGGTGGCGGCCACGGTCTGGGCGTAGGTCAATCCTTTGGTCACATCCCAGCCCAGCCATTCCCGGTTGTTCAGGCTGTCGATAATGTAGGGGCTGTTGCTGACCACATCGCGCGACATGCTGCCAATCACGATCGGCGCTCCCGATCTCCTTGTTACGGACATCTCTCTGCCCGCAGACGGGCTCATCGGAGATGAAGTACTCCTCTCCTGGACGGTGACGAACCTGGGCACCGCCATCGCAACAGGGTCGTGGACCGATCGGGTTTACCTCTCCTCTGACGAGGCCGTTGGCTCGGATCGGCACATTGCGGACTTCGAATTCATGGGAGAGATTCCCATCGGGCAGTCGGTAACGCAAACCCAGTTGATCACGCTGCCGCTCGACCTTGTTGGCCACCTGCGAGCCGTTGTCTCGACCGATATTTACGGCCAGATCGACGCATCCGCTTCGAACAACACCGCCATCGACGACGCAGCGATTTACGTTCAGGGGCCGCCCCCGGCACTGACACTTCATGCCAGCGCGTCGGCTTTCGTCGAAGGCGCAGACGCATCGGTCACCGTAACGCGGAATACTCCGACGGGTTCCGATCTGGAGGTCACGTTTTCCAGCAGCAACACCTCGGCGCTCCCGGTCCCGCCGATCATCACGATTCCAGCCGGCCAGTCGTCGATCAGCTTCACCATTGCGACGGCCGACAACGACCTTGTCGATGGAAGCCGAACGGCCACGATCACTGCTTCGGCAGTCGGGTTCCTGCCGGGGACCGCTGAAATGTCCGTGCTGGATGACGACACTCCCACCCTACGAGTTTTCGTCGATGCTGAAACGATCGAGGAGGGAGGTACGGTCACCGGACGCGTGGAACGAAACTGGATCACCGCCGCGCCGCTGCCGATCACGCTCTCCGCGTCCTCTTCCGGGCAGGTCAATCTTCCTGTGGTGGTGATCGACGCGAATCAATCTTCTGCGGCGTTCACCATTACGACGATCCAGGACACATTGCCGGAAAAGGACGGAACCCTCACAATCACCGCGGAGGCGGGAGGCTTCGCCGACGGGACGGCGTCGTTCATGCTCACCGATCATGCGGACCTTCCGACGCTGACGTTGAGCCCGGCCGTCGCGACCGTGGCAGAGAATGCGTTGGGGTTGACATTCACCGTGAGCCGCGCGGTCGCGGTCGACTCGCCGCTGACGGTGACGTTGTTCTCCAGTGAACCTGGCATCGCCGCGCCGGCCGTTTCATCGGTGATCATTCCGGCCGGTGAGCAATCGGCCACTTTCACCGTCGACCTGGTGGACAACACGCTCATCGACGGGACCCGAACCGTGACGATCAGCGCCTATGGGGCCTACGCCACGTGCGGATGTCGGATCCATTCCGGGGTCGGAACCGCGTCCCTGGAAGTAATCGACGACGACGCTCCCACTCTGCGGCTAGCGGCAGATCAGTCCGCTGCCCTGGAGCGCGTGACCGGGGCCTTCACCGTCACGATCACGCGCAATACGCCGACCGATGCCGACATGGTAGTCACGCTGACATCGAGTGATCCCGCGATGCTGATTGCGCCGCCCACGGTGACCATTCCGGCGGGACAGTTCTCGGCGACCGTTGCCCTCGACACGGGGTCTGACGGCTTGAGCAGCGGCCCGCAGCAGGTGAATCTGTCCGCAGCGGCAGTGGGTCTGGCCACGGCCAGCCTCACCCTCACGGTTCTGGACCGTGACGCGGCGGACCTTGGGGTCGCCAGCGTTGCACTGCCCGGAGACGGCGTGATGGGTCAGCAGGCGACAATCACCTGGTCCGTGACGAACTCCGGCAGCATCGCCGCCTCCGCCTCTTGGCTGGAACGCGTGTACCTTTCGCAAGACGCCGTGTTGGACGCGAGCGACGTGCTCGCGGCGGAGCTGACCGCCCAGGCCAGCCTGGCTGCTGAGGCATCGGTTCCTCGGTCGGCACCCGTGGCTCTGCCTGCAGTGCCGGGAACTTACTACGCGGTCGTGGTGGTCGATGCGACCGGCGCAATTCCCGAACCGAACGAGGGGGACAACCAGGCCAACTCGGCGAGCACCATCGCCGTCAGCCCCACCTACACGGCGACGGTGGCGACCGAGACGGAAATGGCGGTTGCTGGAACACCGGTGCAGTTCACTGGGGTCGCCACGCTGCACGGGTCGAGCGCGCCCGCCGCGAATGTACCTGTGACGGTGCGAGTGATCTTGGACGGTCGATTTCGCCGCGTGTTGACGGCGACGACCGATGCGAGCGGCCGGTTCACTGCCACGTTCCCTCCGCTGCCTACGGAGGCGGGAGTCTACACCGTCGCTGCGGCGCACCCGGCAGTGGTCGAGGATGTGGCTCAAGACCAGTTCACGCTGGTTGGGATGCGCGTCGAACCGACCGAACTGACCGTTCGCGTTGCTCCGGGGACGCCGGTGGGCGGGCAGATCGAACTCCGGAACCTGGGAAGCGTGCCCCTCACGGAACTCACTGTCGAGGCGCTTGACGTCCCGACAAACGTGGTGGTTACGTCGGTCCTCGCGTCGGACACCCTTGCCGGAAACGATGCCGTTCGATTGACCTACTCGGTTTCCGCTGGGGACGCCTCGGTCCTGCAGGGGCGCATGCGGCTACGCGTAGCGTCGGCGGAAGGGGCTTCGGTGGAGGTGCCGCTCGACGTGCGCGTTGTGCCTTTGACACCGCAACTGGTGAGCAACCCGGGCAGCATTGTTGAAGGCGTGGTCCGCGGGCAACAGAAAGTGGTGAGCTTCGAGATAGCCAATATTGGCGGCGCACCCACGGGGCCGCTTCACGTGCAGCTACCGGACGACATCGCTTGGGTTGCCTTGGCCAGCGAATCGGCGATTCTTTCGTTGGCTCCGGGGCAGAAGACCGTGGTGACGCTGACTTTGACCCCGCCGGAAGATATAGCTCTGGCGACATTCGATGGAGTGATTGTCCTGAGCGGCGCTGACATCCAATACAGCGTCGGGTATGAGTTCCGTATTCTGTCGGCGGCAGTCGGCGACATAGAGATTGCGATTGAGGACGAATACACGTACTTCGCAGTGGGTGCTCCAAGAGTCACTGGAGCCGAGGTCATTCTCCGCGACCCGTACGACAATACGATCGTGGTGGCCGAAGCCTTGACTGACGTGCTTGGGCGCGCGCACTTCGCCAACGTACAGGAGGGCTTCTATCTGTTAGAAGCGTTCGCGAACGGTCACAATACCGAGAGAATGGGTGTACAAGTTAAGGCCGGGATCGTGAACAAGCAGTCAGTATTTCTGACACGGCGGACAGTAGCTTATCAATGGATTATCAGCCCTACCGAGATCGCTGACCGCTATAGAGTCGCCCTGCAATCGCTATTCCATACGGATGTGCCAATCCCAGTCGTAGTGATGACGGGACCAACGGAACTACCTGACCTCGATCCGGGCCAGTCCGTTCAAGTTTCACTGACATTGACAAATCATGGTCTCATTGGCGCGCAGGATGTTCGACTGCACTTGCCCGACGCTGGCGACTATATCTTCACGCCGGCGAGTGACCACCTCGGTACGTTACCCGCGAAGAGCGCGGTCAGTGTTCCAGTCCTAATCAGTCGGCGATTTGCACCGAACGCCTCTGCGGCAGTTACACTCACTGCGGCATCGAGTGACTACACGTCTTGCGTAACCGGATGGTATTCAACTTACTATGTCGAATGCGCTGCCAGCGCAATTCAGCGTTCGGCGATGATGATGTTGGGGCGATACGGGTGCGATTTGGTCACCAACCTCAGTCTTCTTTCCAAATTGATAAACTTCATCTCTAGTCGTTTTGGTTATGACGTCATCGTTCCCAGCGGCCGGGGTGCTCCCATCGATATTGATACTTTGCTAGCATCCGATACTAAATGCGTGCCTAATCTGCCACCATGGTCGGACATGGAACTGAGCGGGGTCCCTGCCGGTGTCACACCATCGGCAAAGCCGATTGCAGGGTCGCTCGATCCCGAGGCTGAAGGGGGTGTGTGTGCGACCGTTCGTATTGAAATCGACCAGGAAGCGGTTGTTACGCGAGCAGCATTCTCCGGGTCGCTGGCTATCTACAATGGCGACGAATCCGGCGAGATTACGGAAGTCCGGCTAGACATTCAGTTTAACGATCAGAACGGCGATCCTGCCACGGACAAGTTCGTGATCATGGCTCCGAAGTTAAGAGACCTTTCGGCGGTGGACGGAACGGGAACGATTCTGCCCGGTGCCACGGGTACCGCTCTATTCACATTTGTTCCGACCGACGATGCTGCTTTGCTTGGGCCGACTTGGTATTCAATCGTCGGCACTCTGCGTTACGTTGACCCGATCACACACCAGGAGGTTGTGATTCCGCTTACCAGTTCGACATTTGCCGTCCTCCCCGAACCGACACTTGTCCTGAACTACTTCCAGCAGCGTGATGTGATAGCCGACGATCCGTTTACCGAGGAGCTCGAGTCGTCCGAGCCCTTCATGCTTGGCTTGACGGCAACGAACATCGGGCGAGGGACAGCGAACGGCTTCTCGATCTCTTCGGCGCAGCCGAAGATCGTCGAAAATAGAAAGGGACTGCTGGTCGACTTCAGGATTGTCAGCGCCCAAGTGGGCGACCAGCCGATGTCGCCTTCCCTCACCGTCGACTTGGGGGACCTAGTCCCCGGGCAGACACAGATCGCGACCTGGGCGATGACTTCAAGCGTGTTGGGGCGTTTCACCGACTATTCAGCCACATTCGAGCACGACGATGCGCTGGGCGGAGCGCGCACTTCAATCATCGATAGCGTCACCATCCATGAACTCGTTCACCCGGTGCGGACCGACCGGCCGGGGGACGATTCCTTCCAGGACTTCCTGGTCAATGACGACCCAGACAGCGAGGGCCTTCCCGACGCGCTGTACTTCAGCAACGGTAGCGTCGCTCCGGTGAACATCGCCACGTCGGTTGCGGTCGATGGATCGGTAACAGCCGGCAATCGCCAAATAACGTTGATCGCCTCACAGCAAGCGGGATGGTCTTATCTGCGGCTCCCTGATCCCGGCGCGGGCTGGAAACTCGCGCAGGTCGTTCGCTCGGACGGCAAGGAGTTGTTGGTCGGGCCAAACGTTTGGCAGACAGCAAAGGAGTACGACAGCAATCTCAGCCGGTTCGTCCCGATGCCGCGGCTGCACCTGCTCGATTTCGACGGAACCGGTGAGTACACGTTCTACTACGTTCGCGACGACTCTATCGCGCCCTCGGTGATTTCGGTCGAGGCCGTCAGCCCAGATCCGAGAACTGTCCCCCTTGATTCGCTCGACGTCACATTCTCCGAGGAGATCGACCTTGCGACGTTCGATTGGCAAGACATCGCTCTCACGCGCAACGGCGGACCGAACTCGATTACCGAGACGTCCGGCGTTGCCATTTCCAAGGTCGACGGGAGCGAAGCGACGTACCGTGTAGACAATCTTACGGACCTGACCACGGCGGATGGCGTCTACGAATTCAGGATTGTCGGCATCGGCGTGCGCGATTACGGCGACAACGCCGGCGCCGGCGAGGCCGTTGCGGTCTGGTCCAACGGCGCGGCGCCGCCCTACGTCAAAGAGTTGGGGCCGGTCTCGCAGTTCCAAAACACGCTCTTGGACGCGATCGACGTCGCGTTCTCAAAACCAATCGATGCGGCGACCTTCACCACGGCCGATCTGGTCTTGACCCGCGACGCGTCCAGCGTTGTCTTGGCTGGAGCCGCAGTGGAATTTGTATCGCCGACGCGATTCCGTATTACCGACCTGGCTCCACAGACCACACCCGACGGCATGTACGAGCTGTCCGTCGAAGGCAACGGCATAAGCGACCTCGATGGCATGCCAGGAATCCGCACGGCAACGGCGGCATGGACTATGGACACGCTCGCCCCGCAGGTCACGGCGGTGGAGACGTTGGCTACCAATCCCCGCAATATTGTCGTCCAATCGCTTGAGGTGACCTTCAACGAGCAGATCAACTCCAGCACGTTTACGCGACACGACATCCTTTTGAGCCGGGACGGCCTGGCGGTAACGACGGACGACCGCGTTATCATCGAGGTGGTTGGGGGCGGTGTCTATCGGATCAAGGGATTGAACTGGTTCGTCGGGCAGCAGGGCACCTATACGGTCACGGTCGAGGGCGCCGGCGTCCGCGATCTTGCCGGAAACATTGGAGCTGATTCGGCGCAAACAAGTTGGCTGATGGACACCACCAGGCCCGCGGCGCCTACAGATCTCTCGTTCGCGCCCGACGCGGGCACGTCGGCGACCGATGGCCTCACCAACACGCGCTCCGTCACCGTGGCTGGGAGTGTCACCGAGACCGGGCTGGCCGTTCGCCTCGACGACGCAACGACCAACACGGATCTCGGCCATGCCACCGTTGTTGGAACAACCTTCAGCGCTTCGGTGCTCGTGAGCGGTGCGGGCATCCACAAGTTGCGGGCTCATGCGGTCGACGCGGCCGGGAATGTATCGGAAAACAGTTTCATCGAACTGTTCATCGACGAGGCCAGGCCGGTGATCGAAGACATTGTCGACATCGGCCCCGACCCCAGAGTCGCGCCTATCGACAGCGTGGATGTGATCTTTTCGGAGCGGATCAATCCCGCCACCTTCGACTGGCAGGACGTTACCTTGAACCGCGACGGTGGAGCGAACGTGATCACGGACGCCGTGACGATCACTCCTCTGACGGAGACCACGTTTCGCATCGGCAACCTGACGGGCCTGACGGAGTTGGGCGGTGTCTACCTGCTGAGGGTCTTAGGGACCGGCGTCGAAGACCTCGCCGGCAATTCTGGGACCGGAGCCGGTGAGGAAACCTGGAGCAACGAAATCGACGGACTTGGAGAAATCCGAGGTCAGAAGTTCGAGGACTTGGACCGCAACCGTCGGAAGGACGACGGGGAAGCGGGGCTGGCAGGCTGGACGATTTTTATCGACGGCAACAACAACGGCCTGCTCGATGATGGTGAGTCGAGCACGGTGACCGACGCGGCGGGCAATTACACGTTTACCGATCTTCAGCCCGGGACGTACACGATCGGCGAAGTGATACAGGTCGGTTGGGAGCAAACGTCCCCTGGCCCGAGCGCCGACAACTCGGCCGCCCCGGCCACCGTTCAAGTGTCGATTACCGGGACGCAGGTGTCCGACGCTGGCGCTCTGGCCGCTGCGGTGCGAACGAGGGACTGGAGCGCGCTGATCGGACTGGGTGGCCTGCACAACGATCCCCGCTTCATCGGGATCGACGGGCGAGGGTACGCCGTGGCGGTGCTCGATACGGGAATTGACCAAGACCATCCCTTCTTCGGTCCTGACCGGGACGGCAATGGCATCTCCGATTCGATCCTTTTCCAGCGTGACTTTGTAGACGGGGACAGCCGAGCGGACGACCAACATGGCCACGGCACGCATGTCGCCGGGCTGATCGCCTCCCAGGATGCTGCTTACGGCGGCATCGCCCGGGGCGCCGGTCTCATTGTTCTTCGGGTCTTGGATTCCGAAGGCAACGGGAGCCTGTCTTCGGTGGAGAAGGCGCTCCAGTGGGTCGCCGCGAACGCCGCAGCTTACAACATCGCCGCCGTCAACATGTCGTTCGGCGACAACGGCAACTACGCTTTCGCTCAGTCGCTCTATGGGATCGGTGACGAGCTGTCGATTCTCGCCTCGAAGGGCGTTATGGTTGTGTCCGCTGCCGGAAACAACTACTACACGACTAATAGCCGAGAAGGCGTGGCGTACCCAGCCGCCGACCCGAATTCATTTGGTGTGGGGGCGGTCTGGACGGCCGATGAGGGCGGGCCGTATTCATGGCGTGGCGGGAGCGTTGACTTCTCAACCGGCTCGGACCGGCTGGTGAGCTTCTCTCAGCGTGATGTCGGGCAGACAGAGATTTTCGCTCCAGGGGCCTTGATGACCGGAGCCGGCCTCGGCGGTGGGACTGCCACTTTTTCGGGTACCAGCATGGCCGCTCCGCAGGTCGCCGGTGTCGCCGCTCTCGCTCAGCAGATCGCTGCCACCCATTTGAACCGTCGCCTGACCGCGGCTGAGCTCCGATCGTTGCTCGCCTCCAGCGGCGTTTCCCTTCAGGACGGCGACGACGAAAACGACAACGTGGCCAACACCGGGGACACCTTTCGTCGTCTCGACGTGCTCGCGCTGGCTAACGGCATCCTGGCCCTGCCGGCATCCCCGGGCGACGCGGCGTCCAACCCGGCCGATGGCGCCGGCGGTGGCACTGGCACCATCCATGCCGCCGGTTTCCATACCATTACCCTTGCAGGCGGTCAGGTGCTTACGGGCGTGGACTTCGGCAACCGACGGCTCGAAACGGTTCCCCCGACCATATTCGTCCACGGCCCGACGCGCGGCGTTCGCGGCCAGCCCCTCACGTTTACCTTGTCCACCGATCCCGTCCGCAGCGCCACGTACGAGGTCGATTGGAACGGCGATGGCACGGCCGATGAGACCGTTTCTGGCAGCGGCGAGATCTCCGTCGCCCGCGTCTTCTCCGCCGCGGGTACCTATACGGTGGAAGTGGCGGCAACGGACAACACCACCGGGCAATCGGCAACCGCCTCGCACACGGTCACCATCGAATCGGCGGAGATAATCGGCGGAGTCCTGCACGTGGGCGGCACTACCGGCAGCGACCGAATCTCCGTCGGCTATCGTGGCCGACAGATGTATGCCACGATCAATGGATCTCGCTACCATCCGTCCGGGGCGACTGGCTTGGTCGCGACTTCGTGGGTGGACACGGTCGTCATTTATGGCCAGGAGGGCGACGATGTCATCCATGCTCCGCTGCGCGCTGGAAGCATTGCCCAGCTCTACGGAGGCGACGGGAATGACCGCCTCTACGGCGGACGCGGCAACGACATGCTCTACGGCGGCCGCGGGAACGATAAACTCTATGGCGATTTCGGACGCGACGTGCTGATCGGGGAAGACGGGGACGACGAACTCAACGGCAATTCCGGCAACGATATCCTCGTCGGCGGAGTCGGCGACGACGACTTGCGCGGCCATGCGGGTCGCGATCTGCTTTTCGGCGGCATTGGCAGAGACGATCTCCAAGGCGGCCCGGACGACGACATCCTCATTGGCGGTCGAACAAGTCACGATGACGACTTCGCGGCCCTGCAGGCCATTATGCTCGAATGGAACCGCCGCGACCTTCGCGTCCAGGACCGCGTCTTCAACCTGCGAAACGGCGGTGGACGCAACGGCACCGCGAGGCTGACGCTCGGCGGCAGCGTGCTGGAGGATTCGGAAGAGGATGCGTTGGAGGGGAACGGAGGAGACGATTGGTTTCTGTTCTCCCTTCCGGACGATTTGAATGATCTGGGCAGGAAAGATGTCTCGAACTGAGCAGGCTGGAAAGAGTTCGGGGGATAGTCAAAAGGAGAGTAGAACCGCAGAGGGCGCGGAGATCGCGGAGAAGAGAGGGACAGTGGCAGCTCGCCTTTGCTTCTCGGGCTCCCTGTCCACGGACCTTTCTCTTTCCTCTGTGTCCTCAGCGACCTCTGCGGTTCTATCCTCCCGCCCCGTTTCGAGCAGGACAGAAGAAGATGTGAACCGCAGAGAACGCAGAGGGCGCAGAGAAGAGAGACCCAGAAGGCCCTCAAGGAGGTGACCATTGGAAATTCAGTTGGAAGGAGTCATCCGCGCTTCGCGCTTTGATCCCAGGGCCCAAGGCAAGCAGTTCCTTGGCGCAGCGATCGGGTGCAGCGACGGAAGCGTCTGGGTGATCGACGATAGCGAGCAATCCCCGTTCCATGCGTTCGCCGCTCGCCAGGTTGTTGTTTCCGGTGAACCCTGCAATCCCCCGGGCCAGCACTTGATCGGCTGGCCCGGGGCCAAGCAACCGGGACACTTCCGCGTGTCGACGATGCGACCAGTCGAGGTGGCGCCTGATTTGGAACTTGTCGAAGTGGGGTCGGGACGCTCCGTCCGTGGGAGATTCGATCGCGGCACAAGTGATTCTGGGGAGTCGATCCTCTCCTTCGTCAGTGAGTCGGGCGACGCTTTCCTGGTAGTCAACGATCCGGCCGGCGCGACCGTCGGCCGGGGTGTCGAGGTCTGGGCTTACCCAGTCCAGCCATCGGTTCAGAGACCAGGCGGGCAGTATCTCTGGATCATTCCGCCCTGCTCCGCTGCAGATCTTTGGGAGTGGCGTCGACGACGCTCGTGATGGAACGGGTCCAGCGCCGTCGCCTCAAGAAAACGAAAGGAGACGGGGCGATCTGGGCGGGGACGGATGTGCGGGTGGGCAGTCGGTGAGAGGGCGGGGCGCTGGGGACGCAAAGCGTCCAAAGAGGGCGTTACGACGCGAAGCGTCGTAACGATGGTCAAGCGTCGTAACGATGGTCGCAAGTGTAGGCGGGACGGTCCCTGTCCCGCCATCCCTCGTTCCAGCGGGCCACGGAGTGTCCCGCCTACACTTCGTCATGGCACCATTGCCGGAATCCCTTCGGCGATGCCCGAGAGATTGCGGTAGAGGGAAAGGTCGATCGTTTCGGAGAGGAAATGCACCGATCCATCGGCGAAGAGGAATTGGGCGCCCCCCGGGTGGTCGCTGCGGAAATTGGCCGTGCTGTGCGGGCCGCCGCTCACGCTGGAACGGCAATCCAGAACGCCGGGGATCGAGAGATAGGTGTCGGTGACGGGCCGCTTGTTGGGCGGTTCGATTGTCGATCCCCAGATGCTGCCGGTGATGAACCCCAAGGACTCCAGCATGGTGTTGCCCGGCGCGCCGATGATCCAGGCGTTGGTCGCCGGAATCGGACCGCCCGGGCCGCTGTACTCCAACGTGCAGCCCGCCCCGCGACACAAGGGCCAGCGCGAGCCGCCGGCGCCCTCGCCCATGGCCATCGTGTTGCTGCTGCCGTCGGTGATCTCGCTCATGCGGCAAGCGCGGTTGATGGAGAACATGCCGCGCTGGGCCGCGGGGATCGCGGTCCAAGGAAGGCACCAGGCGTCGTTCGGCCCCTTGGAGTAGAGGTAATCGACTGCGCTGAAGGTCGTGCCGATCGGCATGGACAACGGGGCCAGTTGCGGACTGGCGAAGGGATTGTCTTTGGAGTTCGACGGACAGACGAAAATGGGAACGATGCTTTGGGCGACCGCGGGAGATTGGTCCGCAAACGACTTGTGCGGATCGTAGAGACTGTGCAGGCCCGTCTGCTCGAAATAGGGGAGCAACATGGCGTTGGCGTTGGCATATACCGCAAGGCCGTTGTCCGAACTGACCAGGCCCGGCGGGAAGGTGTGGTGCGCGGAATGATAGGTCTCCAGCGCCAAGCCGAATTGCCTGAGGTGGTTGGAGCACTGCATCCGCCGGGCCGCCTCGCGGGCCGCCTGCACCGCGGGCAGCAACAGCGCGATCAAGATGCCGATGACGGCGATCACCACCAGCAGTTCCACCAGCGTCAGGGCGTTTCTCGCTGTTGGTTTCATGGCATTGCTCCGTGAGGCGGATGAGCTGCGGGCAAAGTAATCAGTGCTTGGTGCTTAGCTTTGAGGCAGTCTCCAAGCCCTAAGTTCTAAGATCTGAGTTCCAAGATCTAATCCTCCTTTGCCCCGGCCAGGACTTCGCCGACGTCTGCCTCCCATAGGTTCACGCAGTCGGAACCACCGGTGGCCAGGGTCCGGCCGTCCGGAGAGAAGGCCACGGAGTAGACGATCTGCGTGTGCCCACGCAGCGTGGCACGCTGCTGCCCGGTGACCGGATCCCACAACCTGGCGGTGTGATCGAGGCTGCCAGTCGCCAGGGTCCGGCCGTCCGGGCTGTAGGCGATGGAGGAAATGCCCGCCGTGTGGCCGTGGATGGTCAATTGCTCCTCGCCGGTTTGCGCGTCCCAGAGCTTCGCGGCGCCGTCCATGCTGCCGGAGGCCAGGGTCTTTCCGCCGGGAGCGAATGCCAGGGCGTAGACATTGCCGGCATGGCCCTGAAGCGTCGCCCGCGCGCGGCGGGCCGCCAGGTCCCAGAGCTTGATCGAACCGTCGAAGCTCCCGGTAGCGAGGGTCGCGCCGTCGGGCGCAAAGGCGATCGACCAGACCGGGGCCGTGTGTCCGGCCAGTTGGCCGCACGGCCGGCGTGTCGCGGGATCCCAGAGGCGGACGATCGCGTCGAAGCCGCCGGAGGCCAAAGTGCGACCGTCGGGAGAGAACGCAACGGCGCAGCAGTGGCCGGAGTGGCCGTGGAGAGCGGCGACCGGTTTGCCGCCGCGCATCTCCCAGAGCCGCACCGTGCCGTCCATGCTCGCCGTGGCCAGCCAGCGCCCGTCGGGTGCAAAGGCAGCGGAAAGGACGCTGTTGGTATGACCCTGGAGCGACGTTCTTTTGTCTCCCGTGCGTGCGTCGAAGAGCTGGAGGACCGCATCCTGGCCAAGGGCGCCTCCTCCCGAGGCCAGGATCCGTCCATCCGGAGAAAAGGCCACACTCATGACGTTCGCCATCGGCAGTGTTCGCCGGTCGAGCACTTGTCCGGTGGGCGGGAGTTCGCTGACGTGCACTTCGGGCCCGCTCCACGGTTTGCCCGTCTTCACGTTCCAAAGCCTGACCGTGTTGTCGGCGGCGGCCGCCGCCAGCATTTCTCCGTCGGCGGCCCAAGCGAGGCTGCTGATCGAGGAGTGTTCGGGGAAGGTGGCCAACTCTCGGCGCGCGGCGGGATCCCAGAGCCTGATGGTCTGGTCGGCGCCGGCGGTGGCCAAGGTCGCGCCGTCGGGAGAGAAGACGGTCGCCAAGAGGCCATAGGCGTGGGCCTGGAAGCCGCCGAGCTCGCGCCGTTGGGATACATCCCACAATTTGACGTTGCCCTGGACGTCGCCGCTGGCCAGCCGCTTGCCGTCGGGCGAAAAGCCGACCGCGTAGACCCAACTGGAATGACTGCCGAGGGGGCCTTGCTCCTTTGCTGCGGCAACGTCCCAAAGTCTCACCTGGCAGTCGTACCCGGCGGAAGCCAGCCATCGGCCGTCCGGCGAGAACGCTACGGACCACACGCCGGCTGTGTGTCCGGCGAGGGTGGACTCCTCGCGAGCCGTGGCTGCATTCCAGAGCTTGATCGATCCGTCATGGCTGCCGGTGGCCAGCAGGGCGCGGTCGGGGTGGAACGTCAGAGACCAGACGACCTGGCTGTGACCGGCCAGCGTGGCTCGTTGTTTGCGTGTGGCCACGTCCCAGAGGCGGACGGTCCGGTCAACACTGCCCGAGGCAAGGGTCCGGCCATCGGGGCCGAAGGCGACACAGATGATCGATCCCGTGTGGCCGCGCAAAACGGCGAGCGTCCTGCGGGCGGCCAGATCCCAGAGGCGGACGGTGTGGTCGAAACTCGCGGTGGCGAGGGTCTTGCCGTCGGGAGCGATCGCGACCGAGCTGACCCAGCCCTCGTGGCCCAAAAGCGTCGCACGGTCGCTGTGACATAGGCGCCAGAGATAGTACCACTCGAAGCCCCGCAGGTCCTGTCCGCCGGGGCGCGGGCGATGGCTTTCCAGCAGTTCCAGGGCTCGCGCGGCATGGCCGCTTTCCCATGCGTACTGGGCCAGGTTCATGTCGGCGGCGTACAGGCTGCGGCGCGCGGCGCTTGCGCTCAAATCGGCGATGGATCGCTGCTGTTCGGCGATTTGCTGCTGATCGCGCGCGTAATCGCGCTGCCGGGCGGCCTCGCGGGCCTCCAAGACGGCCTTCTGCCGCTCGGTCTCCGTTTCCCGCTGTGCTTGGGAGATGCGGAGATTGCTCAGCGCCAGGGAGACGGCGATGGCGACGAGCAGTACGGCGGTGGTCGCCGTCAGGCCGGCCACGGCGGGAAACCGCTTGCACCATCGCCAGAAACGGGCCAAGCGGCCCACCGACCGCGCACGGATCAGCTTGCCGTCCAGCCAGCGTGCCAGGTCGTCCATCAGTTCGCCCGCGCAGGCGTAGCGGTTGCGAGGATCCTTTTCAAGACACTTCAGGCAGATCGTCTGCAGGTCGCGGTCGACGCGGCGGTTGGCGGAACTGGGTGGTTCCGGGTCTTGTACGAGGACCTGTTCGAGTGTGCCAAAGACGGTGGGTTCGCGGAACGGTGCGCGGCCGGTCAGCAGGGAGTAGAGGATTGCCCCGAGACCGTACACATCGGCCGCGGCGCTCGTCGCCTTCTTGCGGCCGAGGATCTGCTCGGGCGCCATGTAGCTGGGGGTGCCCAGCATGTCCCGGGAACAGGAAAGAGTTTCGTCCCGGTCGAGTTGGCGAGCCAGGCCGAAGTCGGTGATGTAGGCGCGTTGCTGCGAGTCCAGCAGGACGTTCGAGGGTTTCAAGTCGCGGTGCAATACGCCGTGCCGATGCGCGTGATGGACGGCGTCGGCGAGCACCAGCAGCAGCCGGGCGGAATTGCGGGGATCGCCGCGGAACTCGGCAAGGTGCTCGGCCAGACTGCCGCCTTCCACTAGTTTGATCGTGAAATAGGGCTGCCCGTGGCACTCGCCGATCTCGTAGATCGGCAGGATATTGGGGTGATCCAGAGTGGCCAGGATCGCGGCTTCGTTGCGGAACCGTTGGAGGTCCGCCGGCGAGGCGAGCAGGCCGGGGCGCAGCATCTTCAGCGCGACGAGACGGTTCAGGCTTCTCTGCCGGGCCTTGTAGACGATCCCCATGCCGCCGCGTCCGATCTCTTCGAGCAATTCGTAGTCACCAAGACTGCGCGTCGATGTGGCAGACGCGGCGTCCGCTCGAGGCCCCACAGAGTAGACAGCCCATGTTGCCGTTGAGTCATGGCCGTCTGCCGACGATCGCAGCGGAGCGGCAAGCTGATCCACCTGTTCGACCCCTGCAAAGAACTCCTCGAGTTCGGCGGCGAATTCAGGATAGCGCGCCAGCCAATCCTCCTGCCGAGCCTGATCGCCCCGGTCGATCGCTTCCAGGTATGCGGCGATCACCTCGCCCAATCGCTGCTCGTGCTCGCTGAGTGAATTCGGCCGCATATCCGTGCCACCTCTCCTATGGCTCGATGGGCAGCAGCTCGCGGAGCCGTTTGAGTCCCCGTGCCAGCAGTCCGCCGACGGCGGCGGGGGTGCGCCCCATGGTCCGCGCGATTTCGGCCAAGGGCAAACCCTTCAGGTGGCGCAACTCGATGGCCAGCCGCTGGTCCTCGGGCAGGCGGGCCAACGCTTCCGCCATCCGCAGCAGTTGCTCCTTGCGGATCGCCTGGCAACTGGGCGACGACTGTTCGGCCACTAGCCACGCGGTCAATCGCGCGGACGACTCCTCCAAAGCCACTTCGATGGACTGTTCCCGGGCGACGTCGCGGGCCATCGTACCGAAACGCCGCACTTCGTCGGTAAGATTGTTGGCCAGCGCACGGCGAAGCCAGGCGAGTTGTTCAACATCGGTCCGCTTCTCGAGTTGGCCCGAGGCCTGGTGCGCTTCCCAGAGGGTTTGCTGCACAACCCCCGAGAGATCCACCTTTGCCCACAGGCGTGGGTGCAATTGTTGACGCGCCAGCAACGACAGGTACTCTCGGTAGCACTCCAGGCCGGCACCGGGATCTTGGAACAGTTCTGAGGACTCCATGTTGCCGCCTAACTTAGTAAGCGTGAACGGCGGACATTTTGGACGCGGCGATGTCAAATTCGGAACCGCCCGATTGGAACGGATGGAAAGCTTGGCCAGCCGGCGGCCGGAGGGTAGGTATCCACCCGGTGGAAAAGGCAAGCACCGTCGATCCGGCAGCCGTCTTTCCCGGTCCCCTCCGCCGCAGTTCAAGAATCCCTGGCCGAGTAATTGTCTACATCCGGCCAGGGGGGGGGTGCCAGGTGATCTGCATTGCATGAACGATTACGCTGGAAAAACCGGCGGCAATTCATAGACGGTTGCTGGAAGGATTGCCGTCCAGCCCGGATGAGACACCTCGGAATTCGAGAAAGGGCTGCCTGGAACGTGCAGAACACCGGTAGCTTTTAGTGTAGATTAGTGCGGAGATGTAGTTGTCGCTTTACAGCGGATTAGCGTCCACCGCTCCGCTCTTCGTCCAGTTCGAAGAGAATGAAACGTCCCCATTCAAGTTGGCCCTTGCGCATGATCGCACCCGACACGATGGACCCAACCGAACGGCGTCAACTGGCGAACGGGGCGAACCCGCTGGGCGTCAAGCTGGAACTCCTCCATGCGATCCTGCCGTTTGGCGGATTGCTCCCGCACCGCAGGCGAACATGCCCCCTACATCGCGCTGTTCGCAGGGCTGATTTTACTCTGCGGCCTCTTCTCCGCGCGCCATGGCTATGTTGCCGGCTGGCAAGCGGGCAGGCTTGCCATGAAGCCGCCGGCAGGCAGCTTACATCCGTGACGCCGTCGCCATTGCCTACTCTCCCGGCGCCCACCCCAATCTCGAAAGACACTGGTGGAGGCGTTGGAGCTTTCTGGACTCGCGGTCATCCACCGATCGGTCCTCCGCGAACTGCGCGATGACGCTCGCGAACGCTTTGGCATGGACCGAGCGAATCTGGTCCGGCGTCAGGCCGAGTCGATTCTGTTCGCCCAGGACGTAAGCGACTTCACGGTCGGTGATTTCCAGATCGGCGACCACGGTCCTGATGGCGTCCCAGTAGGCGGCCAGGGCCTGCCGTGTCGGATCGGCTGCTGGTGCATGAATATGACCGATCCGTGAGCATAGCCGCTCATACAGCAAGACGCAGCGCCGCAGGGTGCGGGAAGAAGTCGTTGACGAAGCTGTTGATGAATTTGTACTTCTTCCGCCGCGCCAAGTCCCCGAATGTCCGGATCCCCCGGTCCTCTGCGGCATCAAGATAATTAGCCGCGACGAGCAATAGCGATCCGCCGTCTCTCCTGTCCCAATCGGCGCAATCGAGCGAGGCGAGTTGGAGGAGGACGCCTCACTCGGCCGCAACGATTCTCTCGGCGCAAACCAAAGCCGGCAAACCACTTGCCCACGTGGCCCAAAAAAATCGTTTGACAATTCGCGCCGCAATCACTAGAACCAACCATGGACACTAGCGAACATCTCGCGGGTACCTGAAGAGCCTTTGCTCAAAAGCGGGTATCAAGAAGGGCCCGTCGCCTCCGCTGTGCTGCAACCCGGCACAGCCGAGACGACGGGCCCTTTTTGTTTACTCCCTCGCCAGAAGCACGAAAGTAAGATCGATGCAACACTCGTCCCAAAAGGGTGGTTCCACTTGTGTCGAACGCTCGAAACATAACCTGCTCAAACACAAGAGGTTCCGACGAACCGCCGCGACGTAACTCATGCAACACCAACTCAAGGGCGTTGCGTGGCCGCGGCCCAGAGTGGCACGTCGCTCCGCGACTTGATTCGCACGTCGCGGAGCGACGCGCCACACTGCTCAACCTCCGTGCCCCACGTCCCTTCGCGCCAGCCATCGGCTGAACTGCCGACCGGTCCACAAGGATCGGAAGATCTTTGACAATTCGACCATGCGTGCATTTCGTTTGAATGCGATTTCCGGCTTTTCTCGCAGAGTAGCCCGACCGGGAAAAAGCCGGAAAGCGCCGGCAGCATGGCTGGGGCCCCGCATCGCACGACCGAAACGCCGCGACTACTGCCGGTGGCGGGAGTTGCGGAGCAGTCCCTCAACCCATTCACTTTCCGCCTTCCCGAGCGCGACCTTCGGCGGCTGGGCATAGTCGATTACGCGTCCAAACGCGCCGTCCTCGTAGACCTGCCGGAAGATTTCCTGGAGTTATTGATCCCGATGAACCGTCTCCGGTGAAAACGCCGGCATGCAAATGGCGATATACTCCGCCCCCTCCGGCTCCGGACTGCTGTAGCGGACCCACTCGCCCGGGCTTGCGACGACGGCCTGGCCCGCCCGGACCTCCAACGTTCCGCTTTCACACTCCACGCGCAGCATCCCGCGCAACACGACCGTGATCTCCTCAAACTCGGGCCGCTGTCCCGGCTCTTCCCAACCGGCCGGCGAGACCATCCTCGCGATGCTGATCCGGTCCTCGCCGGTGTTCACTCGCCCGACGAACTCCTCGATCCGCTTCGGCACGTTCCCGGCGGCCTGAATGACCGTCGGATGCTCGACGACTTTGGGCATGATCGGTCTCCTTACACCCGCACCTCCGCTTCGCCCGCCAGAGCGTTCGGATAACGGGCACGAATCGGGTTGACGACTTCCGCGATGAATTCGTCGACCTGCTCGGGGGCCCGGCCGACGAACTTGGACGGTTCGAGCGTGGAGCCGAGATCGACCGCGGCGAAAGCCTCGTCGGCCTCGAGGCGTTCGATCAGGTCGTTGCGGCCGCCCTCCTGCTTGACCACGGCGGCGGCGGCCTGGCTGTGCCGGCGGATCCGCTCGTGCAACTCCTGCCGGTCGCCGCCGGCAGAAACCGCCGCCATCAGAATGTTCTCGGTCGCCATGAAAGGAAGCTCCGCTTCCAGGTTCTTCCCAATCACCTTGGGATACACGACCAGGCCGCTCGACACGTTCTGGCAAAGAATCAGGATCGCGTCGATCGCCAGCAGGGCCTGTGGCAGGACGAGCCGGCGGTTGGCGCTGTCGTCGAGCGTCCGTTCCAGCCACTGCGTCGCCAGCGTCATGGCAGGGCTCGTCTCCAGGCTCATCACATAGCGGGCGAGGGAACAAATTCGCTCGCTCCGCATCGGGTTCCGCTTGTAAGCCATCGCCGACGAGCCGATCTGCTCCTTCTCGAACGGCTCCTCGACCTCCTTGCGGTGCTGCAGGATCCGCAGGTCGCTGGCAAACTTGTGCGATGTCTGCGCGATGCCCGACAGCACGTTCACCACCTGCGCGTCGATCTTCCGCGAATAGGTTTGCCCGGTGACGGCATACGAATCGGCGAAACCGAGCTTCTGGTTCACCAGGGATTCAAGCCTCCGGACCTTCTGGTGGTCGCCGTCGAAGAGGCTCAAGAAGCTCGCCTGCGTGCCCGTGGTTCCCTTCACACCCCGGCACTTGAACGCGGCCAGACGGTGCTCGATCTCCGCCAGATCGAGGACGAAATCGTAGGCCCAAAGACATGCCCGCTTGCCCACGGTGGTCGGCTGGGCGGGCTGGAGGTGCGTGAACGCCAGGCAGGGCAGATCGCGGTACTGTTCGGCGAAGCGGGCCAACCGGTCGACGACGGCCACGACGCGGTCTCGGATGATCTGGAGCCCTTCGCGAAGCAGGATCAGGTCGGTGTTGTCGGTCACATAGCAGCTCGTCGCGCCCAGATGGATAATCGGCCGGGCCTTGGGGCAGACGTCGCCGTAGGCATAGACGTGGGCCATCACGTCGTGCCGCAACCGCCGCTCGTGTTGCTCGGCCGCCGCGAAGTCGATGTCGTCGACATGCGCTTTGAGTTCCTCGATCTGTTCCGCCGTGATCGCCAGGCCCATCTCGGCCTCGGCCTCCGCCAGCGCCACCCAGAGCCGCCGCCAGGTGCTGAACTTCCGCTGCGGACTCCAAAGCTCGCTCATGCGCTTGGAGGCGTAGCGAGTGATAAGCGGGTTGTCGTACTGATTGAAATCCTGGCTCATCGTGTGTTTCCTTGCTCAACTCCCCTCTCCCGTTTCGGGAGAGGGGTCGGGGGTGAGGGCGGTCTGGTTCCTGTTATCGCCTCACCGATCTTATTCCGAGGCACATCCCATCCTGGAAAGATAACGCCTGGTGTACGGGCACGCGACGATGCACATCCCGCAGATCGAATGCGAAAAGCTGATGGTGGTCGGCGGTCATTCCACGGCCTCTCGCGGTGCCACTCTTTGCAAGGCGTCCCGGATCTTCTCTCCCAATGCCTTAGCCGCAGCGGCAAGCCGGTCTTCGCCTTCGAACGTCTTGACGCCGACCGACGCCACGGTGGCGTCAGGGCCGTAGAGCATCTTGATGCCGCTCACCTTGCAGTCGTCTCCGTGGCCGCAACGGATGCACGGAACATTGCCTTCGATGACCAGCGAACCCAAGTCGGTCATCCCTTCCTCCATCATCCAGTAACCGATCTGCGTGCGAGCGGTTTCCGCCGCCGCGGGCAAGTTCGCTGCGCCCGGCACGCAGGCCGTCGTGATCACCGATCCCCCAACCTTGCCGGCGTTGCCCCCGATCTGATGCCGGAAACAATACATCCTTTCCATGAACGTCTTCGTGCGGGCATCGAGACTGCTGTACGGGGTATACGCTCCCAACACGAACGCCGGCACCTGGCGGAAGAAAGCTGCCAGCGAGCGGCCGTCGTCCTGGACGACGCACTCGTTGCTCTCCGTGCATCCGAGGCAAGCACGACACGGCGAGATCTCCAGTTCACTCAATTTGATGAACTGGGTCTGAAGCCCGGTAGACTTCAGCACGGCCTTTACCGCGCGGTCCGTATTACTGTCCGCGATCGGGCTTCCGCTGATGCCCAGCACCTGGATTGCCATCGTTCACCTTCGTTCGAGAAAAGCTGGAGGGATGGGGTGTTGGAGTATTGGAGTATTGAGGTAATCGAAGGATCGAATTGGCACCCGCAAGTCCAGAAGTACATCGCTCCATTCCCCCATTCCGCCTTCTACATATTCGTCAAATCATCCGCCACGTCCGCACCGATCAACCGGTCCATCACTGCGGCAAGCTCCGTGTTGTGGCCGTCATCCTCCGCGTAGATGCGGCAGATGCGGTAGCTGAGCGGGATTTGCCGAAACAGCTCGCGCTCGTCCAGCCGCCGGATCTGGTCGGCGGCCGGGTCATAGACGAAGTTCTGTCCGGCGGCCGGCGTGTGGGCGCCGGGCCGGTGGACATGCCGCGGATTCTCGAATTTCAGCGGTAGGTCGCGCAGCTCCGGCGGCAGGTGGCTCCGCACCGACGCCTCAAAGAGCCGTTCGCTGCTGAAGATGCTCGTCTGCTCCGGTTCGCCCGGCCGGAAATAGACCGTTCGTTCCACCGCCAGCTTCCATCGCACGTCGCGCCGCAGGAACCGCTGCCAGCGAAGCCCCAGCTCCCGCACGCCCGGATCGCTGCTGCGATGCCACCCGGAAACCTGGACCAGCAGCGACCACTCGGTCAGGTGCAGGTAGTCGTCGAGATGTTCCAGCGGATTGCCGGGGAAGAGCAGATGCTTGCTGTCGGCAAACAGGTCGGCCAGCGAGAGGTCGATAGCGCGCACGGTCCGGTGGAAATAGACCGCGCGGAATAGTTCCGCGCGGACCAGGATGAACCGCACCAGCGCGGCGAGCCCCCGTTCGTGGACCGTCAGGCCCCGCGGCGTAAACATGCTGTAATGCAGGAGCCGGTCCAGGTCGAACGCCCGCGTGCTGTAGCCCGACATGTACGCGTCGCGGAGCACGAAGTCCATGTTATCAACCGTGTACAGCCCGCTGAAAAGGCTCCGCAGAAACCGGAGCCACCGCGGAACATCGTCGCGGCTTCCTTCCTTCGGCCGCATGATCAACTGTGCAATCTGCTCCGGGTCGAGCGTCTCGCCGTCGGCAAGCCGGCTGTTCGGATTGCGCCGGACGCGGCGCAAGAGCTCGCCCAATTCATGGAGAATGATGTGCGCACCCAGCGTCTCGTGGGTCAGACCGAAGTCGGCCAGAAAATGGTGGTCGAAGAAGTGTCCAAACGGCCCGTGCCCCACGTCGTGCAACAGCGCGGCCATCCGCATCAGCGATTCGACGTATCCGCGGCTCGGCACGTCGGGGCACACTTCTTGCAAGCTGCCGTACAGTTCATGAACCGCACGGCTTGCCAAGTGCATCGCCCCCAATACGTGCTGGAAACGGGTGTGCTCCGCGGAGGGAAACACCCACCATGCCGTCTGAAGCTGGTGAATTTGGCGAAGCCGCTGAATCCAGGAGTGATCGATAATCTGCCGTTCCGACGTCTCTGCGTCGGGAATCCCGACGGAAGAGGTGAATGGGATATAGCCGTGGATGGGGTCGTGGCTCAAGTTTTCGCTGCGGAATCGTTCCATAACCGGATTATGCCTCGTGGAAAGGACTGCGTCTACGAGGGCATCCTGTGGTTGCTGGCAAGATGGGCAACGGGATCCCGATCCGCCTCGATCCGGTTTTCCCCCCATCCGATCTGGCGTATTCTCAAACAGGTGTCTAAACTCTTAACTTTGCGATCTGCGTAAGCTAGCCAAGTGTGCCGCACGGCAAGAAACCAGCGTGGTTCAAGAAGCGGGAAGTGGCGCCGAGCCAAACATCGGTAAGCACCCGCAAGAACGTGTACAGGCGAAGCGCCTGTCCCCGTTTCTTGAACGCCAAGAAACCGAAGGAGGGACATCGTGCCAAGGATCTGGAAGCGGGTTGTGGGTTGCGTTGCCGTTAGTCTGCTGCTGGCCGGCTTGGTTTCTGCGGCCTCCGCGGCCAATCCCAGCGAAACTCTGCTGCCCGATACCACCGTGGGTTTCCTGTCCATTCCCAACGTTCAGACCCTGGTCGACCAGTTCAACAAGACCCAGGTCGGGCAGTTGATGAAGGATCCCGTGATGGATCCGTTTGTCAAGGACGTGCGGCGACAAATCGATGAGCGTTGGTCCGGGATCGGCGACAAGTTGGGGCTTTCCATCGACGACCTGCGGGGCGTAGCCGGCGGAGAGCTCGCCCTCGCTCTGGTTCGGCCCAAGAGCGGCCGGGCCGAGGTCGTTCTCTTGGTGGATGTTACGAGCAATCTGGACAAAGCGAAGGCTACGCTCGAGAAGGCCTCGGCCAACCTGACCCAGAACGGCGCGAAAAAGTCGCAGGTCGAAGCGGCCGGGGCCCAGGTCACGGTGTTCGATCTGCCCGACGACGGCCGCGGCCCGCAGTTGGACAAGGCCGTCTATCTGCTGAAGGACGAGTTGCTGATCGCCTCGGACAGCGTCGACGTCGTCAAGGGAATTCTCCAGCGGCTCGGCGGCGATGCCAAGGGAATCCTCGCGGAGGTGAAGCCGTTCCAGCAGGTCGTCCAGCGGATCAACAAGGATGCGGGCGACACGAAGCCCCAGCTCCGCTGGTACATCCAGCCGTTGGGGTATTTCCAGGCAATCCGCACCCTGGAAGACCATCGTGAGCGGCGCGGCGGCAAGACGTTCCTCGATACGTTCCAGGAGCAGGGATTCGACGCGATCCAGGGGGCCGGCGGCCAGGTCGACTTCGCCGTCGATCGTTATCAGATCCTCCATCGCACGGCGGTCTATGCGCCCAAGCCGTTCGAAAAAGCGATGAAGATGATGGTCTTTCCGAATGTCGACGAGTTCAAACCGCAACCCTTTATTCCTCGCGACGTGGCCGCGTACACCACCTTCTCCGTGGAGGTGCTCAACGCCTTCGACAATTTCGGCCCGCTGTTCGACTCGCTCTTCGGGGAGGGTGAAACGGGCGTGTGGCAGGACGTCCTCGAAAGCCTGAAGGAAGATCCCAACGGTCCGCAGATCGACCTGAAAGAAGAGTTGATGCGCAAATTGGGAAACCGGGTGAGTCTGGTGACCGCCTATGAGCTGCCGATCACCACGACCAGCGAACGATTGCTCATCGCCGTCGAGGCGACCAAGGAGAAAGAGGCGGCGCAGGCCATCCGGAAGACCCTGGAACCCGACAAGGAAATGCGCAAGCGGGAGTTCAAGCAGTTCGTCATCTGGGAAATGATTCCGCCCAAGAAAGCGGAGGTCCCCACCGTCTCGCTCGACTTCCCGGGATTGGGCGGACAGCAGGGCAGGGGCGGACAGCGAGGTCGTGGTGCGCAAGGCCAGGATAACCCGCTCTTGCCCAATGCAGCGGTCACCGTCGCCCATGGGCACCTGCTGATCGCCTCGCACTACGATTTCCTCGTGCGCGTCCTCGAATTGACCGACGAGCGCCAGAGCCTGGCACGGACCGTCGACTACCAGCAGGTCGCCAAGGCGCTGGAGCAACTCGGAGGAACCTCCAAGTCCGCCGTGAGCTTCTCGCGGACCGACGACGCGGTCCGGCCGACCTACGAACTGATCCGTCAGGGCAAGATGCCGCAAGCGGAGACGATGTTTGGCCGGATGCTCAACACCATCTTCGGCGCGGGCAAGAAAGGCGTCGTCCGAAAGCAGGAGATCGAGGGGAGCAAGATGCCCGAGTACGAAGTGGTCCGCCGCCACCTCGGCCCGGCCGGCTCATTTGCCGTCACGGAAGACGACGGCTGGTTCATCAAGGGAATGATGCTCGCCAGGTAGCCTACCGGCTCGCCTGGAGCCGCCCGGTTGCCGATTCGATCTTCGCCCAGAAGGGATGCTGGCGGTCGCCTCGCGTCCGCACGTCCTCCAGGATCGTTTCCAGCTTCGGTTCGATAAAGGGCGCGGAGCTGTTGATCCGCTGGCCGTTGACTACGATGTTTACCTTTTGATCCAGCTTCACCAGGTCCGGCGAAAGCCAGATTCGCACGCTTCCGGCGCCGGTCTTGATGAACAGCCCGTTCGTCGCGGTCACCGAGGCCGATGTCTCCACCGGCTGGAAGCCGCGCTCGGGAGGCCAGTCGACCGGTTCTACCATCGCTTTCGGGGGCAACTGGTCGAGTTCCAGCCACCAGAAGAAATTGTCCCAGCGTCGCATCGTCTTGGTGGTGAATTCGCGCGGGAAGAAGTTGCGGCGGAAGCGGCCCATCCAGTCGAACAGCCGCTGGATCTCGTCGGAGAAGTGTTCGTGGCCTCGCCCCTGGAACTCGACCACCGTCGAGTTGTAATTGCGGTTGAGATAGCGGTCCAGATCGCGCGCGTTCTCGATCATCTTTCGGCCGTCCAACTCGCCGCAGACGAAGTAATACGGCACCAGCTCCGCGTTCGGCCAGTAGAGCGCGCAGTAGCGGTCCGCCTTGGCGACGACCGGAACCACCCCGGCCCATAAATCGGGATGGGCCAGGCCAATGTCCCAGGCGGCGTCGCCCCCCATGGAATACCCGGAAAGGAAAACCCGGTCGGTATCGACGGAGAATCGGCGGCAGGCGTCGCGGAGAGAGTCCAGCACGGCGGAGTGCTCGCGAGCCGAGTACTCGTAGCCTTTCTGATACTCCGTCGCCCAGGCCGGCGCGATCATGATATACCCGTGGCGCGTCGCCTGACCGAACCGGAAACCTTTCTCGGTCCACTCCCCGGCCCACCACTCAACCTCCTGCTCGGGCGTGTGCCCCGCCCCGTGGAGAGCGACGATGGTCGGATAGCGGCGATAGGGATCGTATTCCGGCGGCAATTGCACGAGATACCGGACCGCCGGGGATTGCCCCGCTCCCGGGACCTCGAGCTGGTAAAAGCCCGGATTGCCGTCCGCCGGAAGCGGTGTCTCGATCGGCGGTCGCATGTGGCCCACGATCTCCGCCAGGAGCGACGGCACCGCGCCTTCCTCGGAATGAAACTGCTCGAGAATCCGCGCCCGGCTCAGGGCGTCCTGAGCGTTGAGGTATTCGACCGCCAGCCAGCGGACCTTGTAGAGCGACAAGGCCACCGGCAGCTTCACCACCGCCGCGTTGCTCCCCACCAGCCAGCCGCTGATTGCCAGCGATACCTTTTCCTCGGGCAGAAGCGAGTCGTCGCCGGCCATCCGCTGGAACGCCGCCAGGCGGTCCATGGTGTTGAGATTGAGACTTGTGTGCAACTCGTCGCGGATCGGCTGGATCCGTTTGCGGACCGCTTCGTCCTGGACTTTCTCCACCAACTGGTCGAACTGCGAGAGCACCTCCCCGCGCTGGGTCTCGAAAGCCCGGTATTCCTCCATCGCTTCGCGGACCGCCTGCAGGATTTCGCCCGCGACATTCTCCGACGGGAACGTGTTGAGCATCTCCACGGCCAGCCGGTGCTGCCCGGCGTCGCGCCGCAGGCGCAGCTCGCTCAAGATCCGCTGCGCGCTGAGCTGGCGGATGGCGCGGATGGATGGCTCCAACTGCTCCTGGATGTCCGCGGTCCCTGCAAAGTCTTTCAGGATCCGTTCGAGTTCCTGGTAAGCGTCCTCGTAACGCTCTGCCTGGAGGTAGAAGCGAGCGACCCGCTTCCGCTGTTCGAGGTCGGTCGGGTTGGTTTGATGGGAGAGGATCTTGCCCAGCACGTCGGGCGGTAGGGAACTCGTGGCGATCCGCATGTCCCAAACGTGCGTGATTCCCTCGACCTTCGCCCACGCGGGCGCCAGTTCGGTGATGCCCTGGATGACGTTCTCGGGGCCCCGCAGCGTCTGCATGGTAAAGATCCGCCGGCCGAACTCATCGAAAGGCTGCATGCGAATCGCCCGCCCAACGTACTGCACCGTGCGCCCGCTGCTCATCACCCGCTGGTGGATCTTGTAGCGCTCGACGACCCGGGCGGCATCTTCCTGGCGGACCTCGCGAATCTGGCGCTTTGGGAAAAAGGTCCGGCGCAGGTCGTCGTCGAGAAACGCAATCCGCTGCAAGGGGCCGCTCCCGTCCGGGCTGGGAGGCTTCGGCACTTCCGCCACTCCGGCGATCTCGCCGAGCTTGCCCGAAAGTAGGCGGCCATCGTGCAAAAGGATGTCTGCGCCCGGTGCAGACCGATAAGCCGGCACTGCCAGGCATGCAAAGGCGAGCGGAAGTATCAGCCTGGATCGGCTCATCACGAGTCCTGAACTTGTCGGCAGTTGCATCCGATACGCAAGACGAGCATCGAAGCGGAGGGTCCCAATAGCTTCATTCTGGCCTAGCGGTCCCCCAAGTCAAGAAACGTCCCCACCTCACAGGGGAGGCGCCGTGGGTAGGGCACGCCGCGGGCTTGTCCCAAGCCCCTTCCTCGCTCAACCCCGAATCCGGCCTCCCATTGACACTGACTCTGACGATCGGCAAAATCGGCGGAGTTAGGAAAAACTGCATGATCGGGAAAACTTTTCTTGGGCGAGTTCTGCTGGTTCTGATCGCCGTCGCGCTTCTATTGCCGGTGGCCACGATCGTGGTCTGGGCCATAGGCAGACTGCTCCTAGCGATGGGAGACGGCCAAGGCAGCGCAGTCTTGGACCGAATAGCCTTGGGTTTCGTCGTGACTTGGGCATTGGACTTGGTTTTCCTCCTCTTGTTTCAGGCAGTCCACTTGCTGATGTCCGCCGACCCCCCGGAAAAGCCGTGACGTGGGCCGCCACCGGGTTGCTGGTGCGCGACTCCGCGTTTTTCCGGACGCCTCATATGCGGGCCTAAACGGCAAGGCCGGATGCGGTTATCTTGGATGCATGGCGATTCGCTTCTATTGTCCGCAGTGCAGGGGATTCCTGAGCATCGCAAGCCGCAAGGCGGGCACGGAGATCCAGTGTCCCAAGTGCGGCTTTTTCCAGACGGTCCCCAGCGAAGAGGCTGCGGCCGCGGCTCTTGCCATGGGACAACTCAGTCAAGGGCCCGAGATGGCCACGGAAGTCCCGGACCTGGCCATCTACGACGACGATCCCGTGCCGCTGGAGTCCCCTTCGCGTCCGAAACGTGCCGCGGCTGCTTCGCTCTCACCCAGACCTGCGTCTCCGCGGACTCACCGGGCCTCCGCCGACCTGGTGGTCTACCCTCGGCAGACCCTCTATGCCCAGGCCGTCTTGTTTCCCGCCATTGCGATCGTCGCCTTCGCCGCCGGCTATCTGGTCGGACGCGGCGATGCCTCCTACGAACTCTTTGCCGAAGGCGGGGCCGGCGCGAAGGAAGAAGTACTCGTTGACGGAAGGCTTGTTTACGATCCGGGCACGGGGCGACTCATCGGCGACGAAGGGGCCGTCGTCATCCTCCTGCCTCAGGAAAAACGGCCGGACAAGAAGCTCTCGGTGACCGACATCCGTCCCCACGACCCGATGCCGCCGGAAAGCCATCGGACGATCCAGGGCATTCAGAACCTGGGCGGCATCTATCTGCGAGCTAGTGCCTCGGGCGAATTCAGCGGCCTGCTGTTGACGGGCAAGTACTACGCGCTGCTCATCTCGCGCCACGCCCAACGCCCTCCCGATGGTTTCATCGATGAGCTCGACAAGCAGCAGATGGCCAACTATTTCGACGACCCTGCCGCACTCATCCACAACTACAAGTATCGTTGGATGCCCAGGGAGATTGTGGCGGGAAAGCATGACCCGATCGAGCACAACTTCGGCCTCGACAGGAATTCTTAGAGGCCCTAACTCAACTCCCCTCTCCCGTTTCGGGAGAGGGGCAGGGGGTGAGGGCAGTCGGAGTTCTGTTAGGGCCTTTTAGCGCCACTCGATCTCCATACCGGACACCTCAAGGATGAACTCCTTGCCGAATGCCCTGGACGGCGTCGAGAAGCCGACAGGCGCCTTGGCCGCAAGCGTGCGTTCAAGGCATTCCAATGCCGTGAGAACGGTGAGCCGATAGGCGCCCGGGCCGGTGAGCGTCGCCTCCACGGAGTTTGCTTCGGCGTCGAAGACCCGGCCCCAGAACGAGCTCGCGCCGTCCGGGTGCGCGGCGCTTCGGCGGCCTACCATTCGCCGCAAGACTGGCCTCGCCAGAGATTTCGCCAGCCGGTTTTTCAAGAGCGGCAGCAGCCCCTGCAGCCGCCGCAGCCAGCGGATCTGCGCTGCCGGCATCGCCATGTAGACTTCGATGTTCGGGATGCCCGTGGTATACCATGCCGCGGCAACGTCGCCCCAAGGGATCGTCGCCGCCGTTTGCCTCCCTTCGCGGAAAGGGATCTCCATCGTTTTCCAGACGATCGGCACTCGAGTGATCTGCCCATTGCTGCGGACCAGCCCTCCGCCGTGCAGCCGTTCAAGCATGGTGTTGGTCGTCCCCGGGCTGGGCGGCCCGACGCCGCTGAAGGCCAACTGGAGATGGGTGGCCGCGGGCAGGCGGGCAGCGAGCATCGCGGCCAGGCAATCGCTGGGCACAACGTCGAACCCGACCGCCGGAATGACGGAAATTCCCGCCCGGACCGTCTCCTCATGCCGGGCCGCGGCCGCCTCGATCACGTCGATCTCGCCGGTGATGTCGAGATAGTGCGCGCCGGCCCGCAAGCAGGCGTCGAGCATCGGCCTCGACGTGGCCGAAAAGGGGCCGGCGCAGTGGAGCACTGCCCGGCATCCCGCAAGTTCCGACGCGACTCGACTCACGTCGTCCAACGAGAACGCCCGCGCCGGGCACTTCAGGGCATCGGCCAGCGGATCGAGCTTGGATTGGCTGCGTCCCGCCAGAATCGGACGAAAGCCCCGGTGGACCGCTTCTTCGGCGATTCTGCGCCCGGTATAACCGTTCGCCCCGTAGATCATCCAGATGACCGTCTCGGTCATAGAGCGTCTCCGATGGCAGTAACTCGCAGAATCGCAAGAAACGAGACAACCCCAAGCCAATGCCTTAAGCGGCAATTGTGGTCTCAGGGCCGTTGGGTTGGATGCCGCTGGTCAGCCGGTTGCGTCGAAATGCTCGCCCGCCCCCTCAGCTTTGCCGGCGCGGCCGGCAGCTTCGATCAATTGTACAACTGCATTGCCCTGGGTTTTCATGACGTCAAGGGCCTTCTTGGCGACCGCGAACTGAATCCGGCTATCCAACTCCGCCTGCCTGGCCTGCAAAACGCTGTTGATCGCGTCCATCATGGTCGAGCACTCCGTGGGCCGACAGTGCGGCTTATGGTGTCTTCTATTGCCATCGGTAAAGGATAGCACGCGTCTTCGGCAAAGTTGGCCAGAGTCGAGTGAAAAGAGCGCGGTTCGGCCGGCGTATGTGGACGCGTTTTTTCGGGACAAGCTTCGACGGTGGTGCAACATCTCGGACGAGAGGCGTGGCTGTAAGTGTAGTGCTGATCATAAGTTGGGGCTCTTGGGATTTTCGTAAGTTGGCATCAGCCGATCGCGGGGCGTTGCAGAAATGGTCTTGCGGACCGCGCTGCGGACAGAGATTGCCGGGCGTTCTTCCGCGCTCATGGCACCAGGGGGTTGCGGCAATGGGGGAAGGCATGGTCTGTCCTCGCCAGGGCGGAACGGTGCGGGCTGCCTACGTCGATTCGCTTCGAAGAGAAGGGCCTCGTCCTTCGCTGGAGGAGATCCTCAGCGCGGTGATGGCGCACTTTGGCGGCGGGCGCCAGGGCTGGTCGGCGGGATCGCGGTGCGACGACATCAGCCGCTCGGTCGCGGCCTACTTGGCGCGCCGTCAATATGGCTATTCCGCTGCGGAGATTGCACGAGCCTTGGGTTATCAAGGGCACGGCGGCGTAGGCACGGCGGTTTCGCGGGTCGAAACGGCCACGGAGGCCGTTCGCAAAACCTTAACGGCCATTATGTGGAAGAAAAGCTGTCATGTGGGAACGGAGAGTTTCGAGCTAAGCGCATACCGATAGCGCAGCCGCCAGGGGCGGTTTTTTGATTGAAGGCTTCGGTAGCGACGGACGTTTCCGACACGAGCGATCTCTGTCGAAAAAAGGGTGGGCTGTTCTCGCCAAGCTGGTAGATACTACGCGGCAGCGGGGTCAGGCTTTAAATATCAAGTTTGGGGCGCGGAGTCAAAGTTGATATCTAAAGCCTGACCCCGCTGCTTGACCGCTGCTTGACCTGACCCCGCTGCTTGACCCAGGTACTACGGGACCGTCCGACTGCCAGGAGGCGTGCATGTCGGGCGTACGGCATTGCGCCTTCCCCGACCGTCCCGCATCGCCATCCGATGTGGGAACCGCCTGGCTCTTCCGGTTCTCGCGCATGGAGTTTCCACGCATGCATGGGGCCTTTGACTCCGCGGCGTTGTCGGGCGACTCGCGATTTACGTCACCCTTCATGTGGCCTTCCCCCCTTTTGACAATCGAATCCAAACCTGAAACGACGGCCCCCTGCCGGAACTTCCGACACGGGCGCCCGAAAACAGCTTGGCTACGTCTTGCCACACCAGCTTGCCGCATTGCCGGACCTGCCCGGTTGACACGTTTCCCCTCCTCGGCTAAACAAGACTGGGCGAACAACCACTCGCCGGATGGTCAGGAGAGGGGGCTGCAATCTTGCGCGTGGCTCCGCGAGACGGAACAGGCGAGGCACGGCAATGAAAATCACTCGCGTCGAAGCATGGCCGGTGACGATGCGGCTCACCGAGCCCTATACGGCCGCCTACGACGTGCTGGAGTCGACGACCAACGTCTTCCTGCGGATTGTGACCGACCGGCGGGTCGTCGGCTGCGGCTGCGCCGCACCCGACCAGCAGGCCACTGGCGAGACCGCCGAGGGCGTGCTCAACACGCTCCGGACCATGGTCGAGACTGTCGTGAAAGGAGTCGACCCCTTGCGGTCGGCACTCCTGCGCGAACGGCTCGAGCCGCTGCTCCGCGACGAACCGTCGGCCATGGCGGCCGTCGACATGGCCTTGTACGACATTGTCGGCAAACGCTGCGAATTGCCCCTCTGGAAGTTGCTCGGCGGGTACCGCGAGTCGATCCGGACGAGCGTGACCATCGGCATCGAACCGGTGGACGAGACCGTCGAGCGGGCGCGGTACTTCGTTGACCAGGGCTTTCAGGCGCTGAAGATCAAGGGAGGGCTGGACGTCGAGGCGGACGTGGCACGGGTCCGCGAGGTGCGCGAAGCGGTCGGCAGTGAAATCGCCTTGCGGTTCGACGCGAACCAGGGTTACACCGCCGAACAGGCCCTGCGGTTTCTCGACCAGGTCCGCGACGCCGGCCTGGAAACGCTCGAACAGCCGACGATCCAGGCCCACCCCGACCTCTTGGGCCGCGTGGCCAGCCGGGGCTCCGTGCCGATCATGGCCGACGAGAGCGTGACCACGCTCCGCGGCGCCTTCCGACTGGCGCGCGACAACCTGGTCGACATGCTCAACGTAAAACTGATGAAAGTGGGCGGGATCGCCGAGGCCCTGAAGATCTGCGCCGTTGCCCGCGCGGCCAGGCTCGACGTGATGATCGGCAGCATGGACGAATCGGCCCTGGGCATCGCCGCCGGCCTGCACGTTGCCCTGGCCGACCCCAGCGTTGCCTACGCCGACCTCGACGGCCACCTCGGCCTGGAAGGCGACCCCGGCGACGGCGCCGTTCGACTCCACGCCGGCACGCTCTTTCCCAACGACCAGCCGGGATTGGGGTTTGAACTGCGGGGTTAGGTCGCCAGCGGAGGAAAGCGGCTCGTTAGACCGCAAACGTCTTGAGTGTGTGTCGCATGATCGGAAGACTACGGTGATGCCAGTCCGGCGTGAAGGTGGTTGACTGCTTTCCACGATCCAGAGGGTGACCCGATGAACGACCTTGCCATGACCTCGCGTATCGGCACTCGTTTCGTGACGGCCTTGGCGCTGCTGCTTGCGTCGCCGCGTGTTTTTCTTGCCGCGGCCCAGGAGTCGGGCGGCGAACTGCTCAAGAATCCAGGTTTCAACGAGGACGCCGACGGCAACGGCCTGCCCGACGGGTGGTCGATCTCGCCCGATGCAGCCGCCTGGTGCGAAAAGGCCGACCTCAGCAAGGACTTCGAGATCGTCTCCCAGCCGAAGGCGTATGTGCTGGCCACGCAGTCCGTCTCGCTCAAACCGGGCCAACGGTACACGCTCCTGCTGACGCTCAAAGGCGAAGGCGGAGCCATGGGCGGAGCACTGCTGCTGCACGGCCCGGACAAGCCGACGCTTGAAAAGCCCATCGTTTGGAACATCGATCCGGCGGCCGAGCACGAACTCTACGTGGCCAGTTTCATCGCTCCCGACCCGGTGGCGCGATTGTACCTCTACAACGTCGCTCGCAAGGGCACGATCTGCTACGACCACGTCTCGCTCCGCGAAGGCTCGCCCGACCGCCCCTTCATCGGCACGTTCACGTTGAAGGCCATCGATCGTCCGATCGGCAACGCGGTTCCGACCCGCCATATCGACTGGGCCGCGCCGCTCTGCGGCGGACCGATCAAGGCATTTTTCACGATTCGCAATTTCGTCTGCGCGGCCGACATGTTCGAGTTGGCCCAGCGGATCGATCTCGACTACGACCTGGTCCACACCGGCTACGACGGCGACGAGTCGGTCTCCGAAACCGGGCGGCGCGCGACCGGCCGGCTCGAGGCGGGCGATTATGAAGTCTACGTGGTTTCCAGCCGCGCGACCGATATTCTGGCCGGGACGATCCGCAAACGCGTCGAGGCAGGCGCGGGGCTGGTGGTCCTCGAAGGTTTCGGTCAAGGCGCCAAGTTTGCCGAGCCCAAATCGTGGAACGACGCCGATCCGGAACACGCCCTCCGCAACGGCATCCCTTGGGGCCTCATGCCGGAAAAGATCCTCGGCGCGGTGCAGACGGCGGAGATCGGCCGCGGACGGGCGGTACGCCTTGTGTTTCCGCTCGACAAGTCGCGAGTCTGGGGCTTCCTGCCGATGGAAAACTCGATGGAGGCGTACCAGACGCGGCAGTTTGATTACTGGGAATGGTGGCACTCGCTCCTGGCCAAGGCGATCGTCTGGGCGGCCCACCGCGAGGGGAACGCCCGCCTCCGCCTGGTCCGAGCGGCCGATTCCGACATCACCGTGGCTGCGGAAGGCGCTCCGGCCGGCGCACGCGCGCGGGTTATTCTCCGCAGCGGCCGCGAGATCCGCTTCGACCGGCCGCTGCTGCGCACTCCGCCCAAGGAACTCCCGCTTGACGCGGACGGCCGCCTTGCGATCCCGATCCCGCCGGAGATGCCGGCAGGACCGGTGATCGCGGATGTTGTTCTGGTCGACGCTCAAGGGGCGGCGCTCACATGGGGCAGCTATGTTGCCGAGGCGGCGCAGCACGTCCGGATCGCTCGGCTCCGTGCCGATCGCGAAGGGTACCGGCCCGGCGACCGGGTCGAACTGGGCCTGACCATCGCGGCGGATGGGACCGCGCCGGAGGTCACCGTCGCGGGGCAACTGGTGGATGCCTTCGGCCGGGTCGTTTCGGCATGCGGACGCGTCGAGAAGCTTGCCAAAGGCGAGCAGGCGGTCGCTTGTGCGTTGCCGGTCCGCGATCCGCTTTGTGTGCACCATCGGGCCGAGGTGCGGTTGGTGGTCGACGGCTGCGAGCAGGACAGCCGCTGGATCGACGTGCTCGTACCGGAGGTCGGCCCCCGCCTGGCGGCCGCCGATTTCACGGCCACCGCCTGGTCGCCCGGGATGACGCATCCGGCGCTCTTGTCGCTCTATGCTTCGCGCGGACGGGAGTTGGGCCTGAATTCCGAGTTCGCCAGCAGTCTCTACGCGGCCAGCGAGCACGGCGCGCCGTGCGGCGGCTACATCAACCCGCCCGGCGGCGTTTTCCGGCTGGAGAAGCACTCGGAAAACGGGGTCCGGTCCCAGTGCCTGAGCGATCCGGCCGTGGTTGAGAAGTACACTTCGCAGGCCCGCGAGGCGGCAGCCCAACAGCGTCCCTACGGCATGATTGCCGTCGGCATCACCGACGAGGCGTTTCTCACCTCGCGTCACCGGCGCGACGAAGTTTGCTTCAGCGCCCACTGCCAAGAGCGCTACCGCAAATGGCTCCAGGGGCGGCACGGCACGCTCGAGGCCCTCAACGCCGAGTGGGAGACGGATTACACCTCGTGGAGCGAGATCCGCGGCGCCCGCACGGAAGACGTTCGCGGCAAAAGGAATTTCGCCCCATTCGTCGATTTCCGCACGTTCATGACCGACGTCTGGGTGGACGCGTGCAAGACCGTGACCGGTGCCTACCACGAGGTTGCCCCCGAGACGCCCGTCGGCCACACGAACACGTTCGGCGCGGAGCCGTTCAACGGCAACGATTACTGGAAGCTCGCGACGCAGGCCGGTTTCGGATGGGGCCAGGAATACTCGGAGGCAATCAAGCCGCAGGGGCAGAAGGCGATCTTCGAGCCCTGGCGGAGCTTCGTGGAAACGCACGAGTCGCGCCGGGCCCGCTCGCCCGACGGCAAGCCCGATTCGGCGGCCCCGTTTTTCAACTACGGCTGGATCGGCTACGACCATTCGGCGCCCGCCGCCCACTACGAACCGTGGTGGCTGGCCCTCCACGGCGCCCGCGGGCTGAGTTGGTACGCGATCGACTCCATGGATCCCGGCCGGGGCACTTCGTGGTCGCTGGTCTATCCGTCGCTGCAATTTACGCCTTACTCCTTGGCGGCGCAGGAAGGCCTGCGCGACCTGCGCGCCGGCTGCGGCAAGCTGCTCCTCGAGTACACGCGCCAGCAGCCGCCTATCGCCCTGTTGTGGTCGTATCCCTCGATGCTCGTGGCCTGGTGCGAATCGAAATGGGACGAGCCCGAGCCCAACGAGCGGCCGGGCACGGACAGCTACGGCACGCACTTCCGCAGTGCGCTCCATTTCCGGCAGCACGTGGACGAATTGCAGCTCGACTATGACTACCTGGCTCCCGAGCAAATCCTCGACGGCGACCGCCTGGGGCGCTATCGGCTCCTCATGCTTCCCTTCACGGTGGCGATCTCCCGGCCGTTGGCCGAAAAACTCGAGAAGTTCGTGGAAAGCGGCGGCATTCTCCTCGGCGATCTGCGATGCCTGCGGACCGACGAACACGGCAAACCGTTCGGCGATTCCGGCCCGCTGGAGCGGCTTTTCGGCGTGAAGCGAGGCGATGGCGAGGCCGCCTACGGCGCCACGAAGGTGAAGTTCACCGCCGCGGGCTCTGGGATCGATCTTGGCAATCGCGAGGTTGATCTTCATGGCCGCGAGGCCATTGCGGCCGTCAATGCCGTACCGCTGGCCTCGCACGCCACCGGCGAGCCGGCCGTGCTGGTGCGGCCCCGCGGAAAGGGGCTCGCGGTGTACCTGAACTTCTGCCTGCCGGAGTACGACCCGGTGACGCGGGAGCTGGCGGCTCAACTGGTCCGCCGAGCCGGCATCGACCGCAAGATCGTCGCGGAGGCGGTTACGGGCGATTCCGTCCCGCGGTGCTACGAGCGCAACACGTTCACGCGCGGCCCGGTCACGGTCCACGGCTTCATCCGCGACCATCGCCGGGCGAGCGACACGGATCCGGTCCGCTTCGTCCTCGGGCAGACCTCGCACGTCTACGACGTCCGCGCCGGCCGTTACCTGGGCCGGACCGATCGCGTGGAGACCGTGTTGCCGCCGGGCGAGACCGCGCTGGTTGCGTGTCTGCCCTACCGAGTGGAGGCGGTCGACGCCGTTGTTCCGGCCGAGATTGCTGCGGGCCGGATTCTGCCGCTGAAAGTGGCGGTCCAAGCCGATCCGCCCGCCAGCGGAGATCACGTTCTGCACGTCGAGTTGCTGGGGCCCGACCGCCGGACGATCTGGCACTACACCCGAAACGTGCTGGCGCCGGGCGCGCAGAGCGAAGTCTCAATCCCCTTGGCGCTCAATGATCCACCCGGCCCCTGGACGGCGAGGATTCGCGACGTGCTGTCGGGCGTGAAGGTCGAGCGTGTGTTTCAAGTAATCACGGTTGGACAACCGTAGAACACGATTTCATGAATGACACTCGCTCCCAGGCTCTGCCTGGGAGCGCACGGTCTTGCAGGCTCTGCCTGCTCTTCTCTTCGTTATTGCTCCCACTTGAACCTCCCGGTACCGTGGGTCGAGGACTTCGTGGGTGCACGCGGCGTCAAGCGGTTTCCATCGCTTTCAGGTGCTCCATCACTTCCCTCGTCGTGTAGCGAGGCTCGTTCGAAACAAGACGCTGCTTCGCGATGGCAAGGTCTTCGTCAGAGAAGCCATGCGCGACGTATCCGAGATGCCTCCCCTGCCGGTCGCGGATTTCAACGGTGCCGGTAGTCTCCAAGATGAGCCTGGCCTGAGCGTCATCAATCATGGTCGCATCCTCTGGAAACTGGAAGAACCTCACGGTTCCCGCCGCACACTCCGACACGGGGGGTTTGCCTTACGCAAGCAGGCTAGGTATTGTGAAGAGAATGCCTTCCCACGCGATCTGACCCGCGGCTCTTTCGACCCGAGCAATGCTCCCTTTCTTGTCACTTGTTTACCTGGCCCTGCCTTATCTCATCTTTGCCTACGGTTGGCTGTGGCGGCCCTACGCTGCGGTGGTCTGGCTGGCCGTCATCGCCGCACTCGCCTTGACCGGGCGGACTCTGCTCGGCAGGGGCGGGCCGGAGAAACCCGCACCGGGCGACCCGAGTTGGATCCACCCCGTGCTCGTCACCGCCGCAACCGTGGGGCTGGCGTATCTCAGCGGCGTGGGCGGATTGGGCTACCAGCAGCCGGGCGACTGGGTCAAGCACAATGCCATCCTGCACGACCTGTCCACGATGGATTGGCCAGTCCGCTATACCGACACCGCCGGCGTGCCGCAGGGCCGCTATCTCACCTATTACATCGCCTACTATCTGCCGGCGGCGGTCGTGGGCCGGCTCTGCGGTTTGATCCCCGCTCACTTGGCCCTGTTCGCCTGGACGCTCTGCGGACTGCTGCTGGTGGCAGCGTGGCTGGGGCGGTTGCTCCGGAGCCGGGTATGGATGCTTTGGGCGGCCTGGTTCGCCCTCAGCGGAATGGACGCGGCCGGAGTGGCGCTTCGCGGAGGCGGCGATTGGACGTTTCTGGAATGGTGGGCATCGCTCGGGCAGTATTCCTCGAACACGAGCCTGCTGGTCTGGGTGCCGCAACATGCCTTGCCCGGCTGGATCGCCACGGCGCTCGTCGTCGACCGTGCCGAACGCGAGGCGGATCTCTCGTTGGCCGGCTTTGCCGCGGCGCTCACCGGGCTGTGGTCTCCGTTCGTCACGATCGGCCTGGCGCCGGTCGTGCTCCTGGTTCTGTTCCGCGCCCGGTGGCGCACCGTGTTTGGCTTCGCAAACCTCGTCGCCGCGCCGGTGGTCCTGTTCATGAGCGCGGCCTACCTCGCCTCGGTCGATCGGGGGCAAGTCCCCAACCAGTGGAACATCACGTGGTACGAATCGCAGTGGTTCGCCAAAGCCTGGCCGGTGTTTTGCCTGCTGGAGTTCGGGTTCTACGCGATGCTGATATATCCCAACCTCCGCTCGGATCGCGACGGGCGCCTGCCCGGAACTTCGTGGAACCGCTCCTGGTTCTGGATGGCCATCGCCGTGCTCACCCTGCTTCCGCTCTACCGGATCGGCATCTTGAACGACCTCGTCATGCGCGCGTCGATTCCGGCCCTGTTCGTGTTCTGGGTAGTCCTGTTGCGGGTGATTTCGTCGCCGGCTTTCCGCTGGGAGACCTGGTATTCGTCGCTCCTGTTGTTCTGCCTCTTGATCGGCGCCATCCAGCCCTCTTATCAGCTCGGTGTGCAAGTGGTCGGCACCCCGCGGCATCTCGAATTCGCGGGCAGCACGCCTAACCTCAGTATTGCCCATGTTCAGGGGAAGTTTCTACCGCAATATCTTGGCCGTCCCAGCTCTTTCTTCTTTGGGCACCTGGCGCCTTAGGGAGGGCGGCCCTTTTTCCTTCCCCTTGCGCTTGGGGTAAGTTAGAATCAACAAAAGGAGGTTTGTTTTCGTCTCGCAGGTCGTATCTTCCGGGAATTGAGGGTACATGGATCCACACGCTTACGAACCGATTGGCCGCCTTCCGGACACGGCAGAGCCGTCGTTGTCGTCGGCTCATCCGGAGGCTGATCCGCGCGTCGTGATCTGCATCCCGGTTTTCAACGATTGGCAAGCGACGGGCCAGCTCATTGACCGCCTCGATGAGGTGGCCGCCAGCCTCCCCGATCCGATTCTCGTAGTCCTCGTGGACGACGGCTCTACCTCTCGTCCTTCCGAAATCGTCGCGCGCGAGCCGCGAGCCCTGGAAGGCGTGTGCCTGCTCACGCTTCGGCGAAACGTGGGCCATCAGCGGGCGATCGCCCTGGGCCTGGCTTTCATTTGCGAACGGATTGCTTGTCGTGAAGTGCTGGTCATGGACGGCGACGGCGAGGACCCGCCCGAAGCCGTTCCCAAGTTGCTTCGGCAGAGCCGGCAGTGCTCATCGCCCGCAATCGTCTTTGCGAAGCGGGGAAAACGGAATGAGCCTTACTGGTTTCGCATGGGCTATCAGGCGTATCGGCTGGTTCACTACGTGCTGACTGGGCGGACCGTTGACGTGGGGAACTTCAGCGTCATTCCCTTTCCACTGCTGCGGCGGCTGATGAGTGTCTCGGAACTCTGGAACCACTACGCGGCTGCCGTGTTCCACGCCCGACTACCCGTCGAGACCGTCCCGGTGGACCGGGGGCAACGCTTGGGCGGGCAATCACACATGAACCTGGTGTCGCTGGTGGTCCACGGTCTCAGCGCGATTTCGGTGTTTGGAGACACGGTCGGCGTACGGATCTTGGTTGTGCTCGGCTTGTTGATGTTGCTGTTGACAGGGGGACTCGGCGCCGTGGTCTATATCCGGATATTCACGGCCGCCGCTATTCCGGGCTGGGCCACCACCGCGGCGGGCATCCTCGCAGTGCTGTTGATGAACCTCTTCAGCCTGGCCATGATGTTCGTACTTTTCGTTACCCAGTCGCGCAGCCATGCACAATTCCTGCCTGTCCGCGATTGGCAGTACTTCGTCGACAGCGACAGGTGGCTCTATGCACGATGCGTATGATTGGCCGCCAACAGGACAGAACCGGCGGTTAGCGATCCATGTCGAAGATACGGCCTTTAGTCGGCGCGAAGCGTGAACAGACAGTCGCAAGGATATCCCGGCTGCAGGCTGTGGTTCTGCCGCTGTTGTTGTTGGCGTGTCCTGCACTTCAGATCCACCGCTATGCAGCCTTTGCAGCGACCGATGGGGGGATCGAGCACGACAGCGGCTGGTACCTGGGCGTGGCGAGGAATCTCGCCGAGCGCGGCATCTACGCTTCCAGCACGAACGTGGCGCTTTCGAATGAGGCGGTTTCCAGGGGCAAGGGATTTCACAACCGGCCGACGCTCCAGGACGAGGAGGGCTACACCTACTTCCCGGCAGGTGTCACCGTGGGACCCGGCTTTGTCGTGCCCGAGGCGATGGTACTCAAGCTCTTGGGTGTCGGCTGGTGGCAGTTCCGGCTCTTTCCTCTGACGGTGATGTTCTGCTTGCTGGTGCTCTTGTCGGCGCTGGCCTACCTGCGCGGCGGCTACGTGGCGATGCTCCTGCTGCAAGCGTGGCTCTGGCTCCTGCCGACCGTGACGTTCAATTTCGCCTACGAGGCGTACTCGGAGCACGTGGCCCTGTTCTATAGTCTTCTGGCCTTTTGCGCCTATGGATTGGCCGTCGCAGGCCAGCCACGGAGGAGATTGCTCTGGCTTGGGGCCGGGATGTTGCTCGGGGCATCCTGCTGGACGAAGAATCTCTACCTGATTTCCACCGCGGCCGTGGTGCTGCACCTGGAGTGGCAGGTGGTGCGCCGCCGGTTGGAGCGGAGGACCGCCCGGATCGGCCTGGCTCTGATCGCGGCCGGCTTTCTGCTGCCGGTGCTTGCCTACGAGGGATACCGTTTCGTCAGCATCGTCAGCCGCTTCGGCGTCCACGGCTGGCATGCGAACAATGCCGACTATGCACTGACCTTTCTCATCGGCGGAAGCGGCCTGGGTTCCGATCTTGCGGACCGCCTGCACCAGGTCTCGACCAAGTTGGAAGTGCTGGAGATCCCGACCAACCGGCCGGTCTGCCGCCTTGACGAAGACGACGAGGTCTACCGCACGAGGCGCGAGAAGCACGATGCGAT
>JABWBD010000311.1 GCA_013360685.1 Pirellulales bacterium | reverse complement strand
CCAGGACGCCGCCGCCGCGCAGCTCGCGTCGCTGGAAATGCAGCGAATCCGGCAGAAGATCGACCTGCTGGAAGACCGCGTCGACCACCTCGACATCCGCTCGCCCATCGACGGCCTGGTCATTGCCGGCGACCTCAAGAAGACCGAGGGAGCGCCCGTTCCGACCGGTCAGCCGTTGTTTGAGATCGCCCCACTGGGCCACATGCGCGCCGAACTCTACATTCCCGACGACGAAATCTCGCACGTCGCCGAAGGGCAGCATGCCGCGTTCCGGCTCGACGCGCATCCCAAGTTGCTCGTCGAGGGCGCCCTGGCCCGTATCCATCCCCGGGCCGAGATCCGCGACGGGAAGAACGTCTTCGTCGGAGAAGTCCTTCTGGACAATCGGTCCGACACGCTCCGTCCCGGTATGAACGGCAAAGCGCGGATCGTGACCGATCGCCACGCGCTCGTCTGGAACCTTTTCCATAAAGCCTACGATCGGGTCCTCGGCGGCCTGGGATGGTGAGATGGCCCAAGAAGTCCAACTCGTGGCCGACCTGCTCGAGTCGCGGCTTGCCTTCCGGGGCGACTTGCGGTGCTCGCTCCACGAACTCGATGGGAAGTCCTGTTACGTCGTCGAGGATCCGGTCAGCTCGCAATTCTTCCGGTTCGGCATGCGCGAATGGACCTTCGTCGCGCTGCTCGACGGCAAGAACCGCGTCCGCGAGGCCATGGAACTCGCCGCGGAAGTCCTTGGGCCCGACCGGCTGGCGCCGGCCGACGTCCTGCGGCTGTCGCAATGGCTCCTCGAATCCCGGCTCGTCCAGGACGAAGACGCCCACCGGCCCGCGCGCCGAGCGTCCCCGGCGCCGGAAAAACGTCGCCCGCCGCGGTGGCCCAACCCCTTCTTCACGCGCATTCCGCTGGTCAACCCCGACCGTGCCTTGGCTGCGGCCCTTCCCTGGCTCGGCTGGATCTTCAGCTTTCAGTCGTTCCTGGGCTGGTGCATCCTTTGCACGCTGGGCGGCTACCGGGCGATCGAGAACTGGGACCGCTTCGCCCGGTCCTTTGCCGACTTATTCTCTCCGGACCAGTGGCTCTACCTGGCAGCGGTCTGGGTCGTGCTCAAGATGCTCCACGAGACGGCCCACGGACTGGCGTGCAAGAAGTACGGCGGGACCGTGCCCAGCGCCGGCATCACCCTGATCCTCCTCTCGCCGGTCGCCTTCACCGATCTCACCTCCTGCTGGCGGATCCGCTTCAAGTGGCAACGGATCGTCACCTCGATTGCCGGGGTCTACGTGGAACTGGGGGTGGCCGGCGCGGCTGCCATCGTGTGGAGCCAGACCGGGCCGGGCCCCGTAAACCACGTCTGCCACAAAGTCGTGCTCATGACGTCGGTCATGGCCCTGGTCTTCAATCTCAACCCGCTGATGCGCTTCGACGGCTATTATGCCCTCAGCGACCTGTTGGGAATCGCCAACCTGTACCCTCGCGGCCAGGCCTGCATGCGGTACCTCGGCCGGCGCTGGCTGCTCGGCCTCAAGACGGCGGCCCCAAACGAGGCCGGCCTCCGCGGCACGTTCGTGAAACTCTACGGCGCGGCGGCCTTGCTCTGGCGGATCGTCGCCTGCCTCACGCTCGGCGCGGCCGCGGCCGTGCTGTTCCACGGCTTCGGCCTTGTCCTTACCGCCCTGGCGGCCGTCTTCTGGGTCGGCCTTCCGGCAGCCAGGCTGGCCGTCTACCTGGTGAAGGGCAATGGGCGGGAAAAACCGCCGATCTGGCAAGCCGCCTGGCGAATCCCCGTCGCGGCCGTCTGCGCCGGCCTCTGCCTGGCTATACCCATTCCGACCGGCATTCGCGCGCCGGCCGTCGTCGAGTACGCGCCGCTGGCGGTTGTCCGCATCGACAGCCCCGGGTTCGTCGAGCGCATCAGTGTCAAGACCGGCCAGCAGGTCCAACAGGGCCAGGTCCTCGCGGTGCTCAGAAACGACGAACTGCGGCTCGAGTGGGAGGCGTTGGACCTGGACATCGAGCAGTCGTCGGTCCGGGGCCGCATCCTCTACAACGACGGTGAGCTGACGAAATACCAGGTGGAATTGCGGGACCTCGAGGCACTCAAGACGAAAAAGGCCGAACTGGATACTCGCGTGGCAAGACTCACCGTCCGCTCTCCCAGGCGCGGGTATGTGGTCGGCCGCGACCTGGAAACGCTCGTCGGGCGATTCCTGCCCGCGGGGGCGGAACTCTTGAGCGTCGCCCAGGAAGATCGAAAGCAATTGCTCGCCTCCGTGGCCCAGGAGGATCTCGACCGGTTCATTTCGGCGCTCGGCCGTGATGTGAAAGCTCGCATCCACGGGCGGAGCAATCCGCTATGCCGCGTGAAGCTGGCAAGCATTGCTCCCAAGGCCGCCTGGGCGTTGCCCAACGAGGCGCTCGGCGCCCACGCGGGCGGCCCGCTGGCTCTGAAACCCTGTGAAGCCGATGCTGACCAGCCGGCGGCACAGCCCGCCGGCTATGAACTGCTGGCCCCGCGGTTTGAAGCCCATCTGACCATCCCTCCGGAACAGTCCGCATCGCTTCGCGCGGGCGAACGAGGAACCGTCAGACTCGCCTGGAACTACGACACGGTGGGGAATCGGCTCTACCAGTGGCTCACCGCGAGACTTCTCCGCCGCCTCTCCGCCGGCACGAACGCCTGACCCTCCACGCGATTCGCATAAGAAAGTCAATCCTTCTGAACCACAAAGGCCCACGGATGGCAGTGCCACCCCGCGGATTTCTTGTCCTCTTAGGATCGCCCGAAGAATAACTTTTGTATTTCTTGCCTTTCGCTCCGCGAAAGCCGCCACTTTCGCGGAGCGAAAGGCGACAGTAATTGTTCGGCCGGTCCTTTTCCGTGGTCCGGCGCTGCCATCCGTGGGCCTCGTTACTGCCTGCGGCGCCGCCAGGCCTCACGGTCCGGTAAGATCCGGTGCCCACAGATCCGGCAGCAGCTCAGGCGTCTTGCCGGAGGGCGGAAACGTAGTCTTCACCGCCTCGCGGAGCTTCCTGGATAGCTCTTCCACGGTTTCCGCCTCTGAAGGATCGGCGGCGAGGTTCGTCAACTCGCGCGGGTCCGCTTCGTGGTCGTAGAGTTCGCGGCCCTTCTGGCCGTCCGCCCACTCGGTGTAGCGCCAACGCGATGTCCGCAACGTATAGCCGAAAAAGCGGTTCTCCTTTCCGCCCCGCGTCACCTGGCTCAGCGCCCAGCCGCGCCCGGCCGCCGCCGGATCCTTGAGCATCGCGGTCAGGCTTTGCCCTTGAAGGTTCCCCGGCGCTTTTACGCCGCAGAGTTCGGCAAGCGTCGGATAGACGTCGATCAGGCCGACCGGGGCATTCGCCGCGCCGCCCTGGCTCACGCCGGGCGCGGCAATGATCAGCGGCACCCGCGCGCTCTCCTCGAACAGACTCAACTTCTGCCACAGCCCATGCTCGCCGAGGTGATAGCCGTGGTCGCTCGTGAAAACGACGATGGTGTTCTCCGCCAGTCCAAGCCGTTCCAACGCATCCAGCACTCGGCCGACCTGCGCGTCGACAAACGTGATGCTGGCGAAATAGGCCTGGATGGCCTGGCGGCGCAGCTCGTCGGTCAGCTTGTCCTGCTCTTTCTTGTAACTGCCCAGCGCGGGCGGCGGCAGGTCGGCCTGGTCTTCCTTGACTCCCTGCACCACCGGCATCTCACTCTCCGGATAGCTTTCAAAGTACCGCTTGGGAGCGACGTAGGGCGTATGCGGCCGGTAGAACCCCACGGCAAGGAAGAACGGGCGGTCCTTCTGCCGGGCACACCGCTCGAGCACCCACTCGGCGTCAGCGGCGAGCATGCCGTCGGTGTGATAAGGATCGCTCTTCGGCGACGCATACCAGCTCAGCGTGCCGCCGAACTGGCCGGGCGTAAGCGTGAAGATGTGCGGCTCTTCCTCCATGCGGTCGCAGCCCGCGGGGTTCAGTTCCAGCTCCCAGGAGCCCGGATCATCGTGGCCGTTCGTGCCGATCGACCTGGGGACGTTGTAGTGGTACAGCTTGCCGATCCGCCCGGCAAAGTATCCTTGCAGTCGAAATGCCTGGGGCAAGCTGTGGTGCGAGGGAACCGTTTGCCGGAAGACCTGTTGGTTGGCCAGGATGCCGGTGCTGTTCGGATAGAGCCCCGTAAGCATCGAATTCCGGCTCGGCCCGCACAGCGGAAACTGGCAGTAGGCATGCTGAAACCGCACGCCCCGCCGGGCCAGCTTGTCGATATTCGGGCTCTTCACCAGCGGATGCCCGTAGCAGCCAAGCGAATTGTTCAGGTCGTCCGACACAAGAAAGAGAACGTTGGGGCGCTGGGCGGCCACCGCCAGGCCGCAAGAGAACGAGAACACGGCGCCGAAGATCGCTGCCGGAGCGATCGCCGCGACCGCGGCGGAACGTTGTTTCTTTCGCATCACGGAATCTCCTGATAGGGACGTGCAGCGGCTCGGTTCTTCGAGGTATTGGTGCTACAAAGCAACCGTGCAGTCTAACTGCCGGCTACTGCGGCTGCAAAGAGCTTAGACGGCAGTGTGGCACTGCTGGGCATGGAATGGATCGCCCTTCACCGTTCCGCCAGAATAACTTGCCGCACAGTGGGGAACTGCTTCTTGACCAAAATTCTGGTTTCCCATATAATGGACTGGATGAGCTGGACAGTCGCTCTCAAAGAGTCGGTAATTGACGACTTGCGGCACACCATGAAAGTGATACCACTGACTGAAGCAAAAGCGAACTTGAGCCATTACGGGCGAGTGTGCCACGACGAGCCGGTGATCGTAACCGTCAGCGGAGTGCCCGCCTTTCAATTGGTCCCCTTGAATGAGGACGATGACCTGATCGACAATCTCTTGGAGCACAATCCGAAGTTCCGCCAGACCCTCCAACGCCGCCTGCAGGAGAGATCCGTATCGGTCCAAGAGGCACGCAAACGATTGTGAACACCTGCCGGTGAACCATGCATTGGCTCCTGATTCGCAAAGCCCTCCTCACCCAACCGCCCGCGCCCCCTCCAAGAACTCCTCGATCTTCGCGATGCCCACGCCCGGACCGCCGGGCACGCCCAGGCTGCCGCCTTTCGATTCCAGCAGCGGGTCGAACCAGTCGCGGTACTTCTCGATTTCCAGCTTGTACTCCTGGTAACGCCCGATGTCCGGCGTGCAGGACGCGAAGTGCAGCATGTAGACAAATCCAAATCCGCCGGAAATATGAACCGTGGTCGGCATGCCCGCCGCGGCCGCCATCTTCGCGACGCGCCGCGAACGGATCAATCCTCCATAGTAGTGCAGATCCGGCTGCACGATGTCCACTCCGCGGTGTGCGATCGTCCAGCAGAAACGATACTCGCTGAACTCCTGCTCCCCGCCCGCCACCGGGATTTCCAGCGCGTCGGCCACCTTCTTCGTGTCTCCCAAGTGATCGAACGGGCAGGGCTCCTCGAAATACACCGCCCGCACCTCCTCGAGCATCCGCCCCACCTCGATCGCCTTGGGCGGATCGTACGAGCTGTTCGCGTCCGCATGCAGGGCAATATCGTCGCCCAGACTCTTGCGTGCGAGCGGGATGAGCGTCTCCGTCCGCCCCGGCGATGCGTCGGCATTCCGGCTCATGCGGCCGCCCACCCGGAACTTGACCGCCCTGGCCCCGGTCTGGTCCACAAGCTGCCGAAGATACTCGACCTCCTGCTCCGGCGACGTATCCCGCCGCCCGCTGGCCACGTAGAACGGGACCTCGCGGCGAACCACGCCGCCCAAGAGCTGCCCCAAAGGCTTGCCCGCAATCCTTCCAAGCATGTCCAGCACCGCAAATTCCACCCATGCCACCGGGCACCAAAGTGCCAGTCCTTGCAGCTTGTAGTTGTCATGGAAGCGGTAGACCTCGAACAAGTGCCTTTCCAGCTCCCGGGCGTCTTTGCCAATGAAATAGGGCACCACCAGATGTTCGAGAATCGGATGCAGGTAAGCCCGCCCATTCGTCACCGAGATCCCCTGGGCGCCGTCCTTGGACCGCACGTGAACAAGGAAATCGCCGTCTCGTTTCAACAGGCGGATCGACTCGATGACCACCGGCGACGTGAACGCCGCCGTATCGAGCACCGGCTCCGCGGCGGCCCGTTCCAAAGTCTCCATCGTGGCGTCTTCGTCCGCTGCCCGCGCATCGGCGGCGGACAGTAGCGGCAGAGCACCTGCTCCGGCAGACATCGCCAGAAAACGGCGGCGGTTGACGGACATGGATCGTCTCCCTCATGCAACCCGGGATCGAGGATCAAGGCACAACGGGAACCCAGTTTACTTCGCCGGGCCTTCCGTCACCAGACCCAAGGCTCTTCCCTACGGAACGATCTCGACGCTTGGAGCTTGTGTGCCCAGCGCCTCCGAAGCTACAATCGCCCTCAATTCATCTTCACCCTGGAACACAGACCGATTCCGTTTGGGAGAGCTGCCGTGACGCGAATCCATACAACAAAACCCCTGCCTGCAGCACTGTCTCTCTTTCTTCTCGCCGCCCTCTTCAACATCGCTCCCATAGCAGGCCAACAGATCCGCCGCGACGAACCTGACTGGTCCCAGGCTCGCGAGGAGGCCGTGCAAATTCTCTCCGGCATGATCAAGATCGACACCAGCAATCCTCCCGGCAATGAAACCAAGGTCGCCCAGTACCTCAAAGCGATCCTTGACCGCGAGGTAGTTCCCTCAGAGATCGTCGAAATGGAACCAGGCCGCGGCAACCTGGTCGCGAGACTGCGAGGCAACGGCAAGAAGCGGCCGATTCTCCTCATGGGGCATACCGACGTGGTCGGCGTCGAGCGGGACAAGTGGACTGTCGACCCCTTCGGCGGCATCATGAAAGACGGCTACGTCTACGGCCGCGGCGCGTCGGACAACAAGGGCAACGTGGCGGCCTACCTGCAAGTGCTCCTGCTCTTGCACCGCCGGAAAGTGCCCCTCCAGCGCGATGTGATCTTCGTCGCCCAAGCCGGCGAAGAGAGCGCGTCGAAGGCCGGGATCCGCTGCCTGGTGGCACAACACTGGGACAAAATCGCCTGTGAGTTCGCTCTGGATGAAGGCGGCGTGATCTTCTCGCGCGACGGCAAAGTGCAATACGTCGGCATCGCCGCAACGGAAAAGGTCCCTCGCGGAATCCGGCTCGTCGCCCGCGGCAAACCCGGCCACGGCTCCGTCCCTCGCCCGGACAACGCCATCACGCATCTCGCCGCCGCCGTGGCGAAAGTGGGCACGTATCAGCCCCCCATGCGATTGAACGATACCACGCGGACTTTCTTCGCCCGCCTCGCCACCGTCAGCCCGCCCGACGAGGCACGCCTGTTCGAACAACTGGAAGACCCCGTCCAGACCCTTGCCGCGCAGGACAAAATCCGCGCTATGAATCTGGTCTTCGATTCGATGATGCGGACTTCGATCTCCCCGACGATCATCCAGGGCGGTTTCCGAAGCAACGTGATTCCCGCGGAGGCCGAAGCGACGCTCGACGTCCGCGCGCTGCCCGACGAAGACATCCCCGCCCTGGTCGAAACCCTTCGCAAACTGATCGATGATCCGGCCGTGGAGGTAATTGGCCCTTCGTCCGGCCGCTCATCGGTACCGCCGTCGAGCGCCGCGTCCGAAATGTTCCTGGCATTGGAGCACGCACAGGCAGCCGTTTTTCCCGGCGCGGTCACGCTGCCCCTGCTGCTCACCGGCGCGACTGACATGGCCCCCTTGCGGGCCAAAGGCGTGCAAGCGTACGGGCTGGGAAACCTCAAGACGATCGAAGACATGGGCCGCGTCCACGGCAACGACGAGCGCGCCTCGGTCGACGGTCTCGGGAAATTCATCGAACTCGTCTACCGCGCTGTCACCGAAATCGCCGCCGACCCTTGAACCGCGCCGGCGCTTTCATACTAGCCTTCTTAATCCTAATCCTAATCCTAATCTTAATCTTAATCTTAATCCTCTTCTTCCACGGGCCCCTACGCCCGCGCCGGCGTAACAGAAGATTTGAACAGGAGCTAACGGAGAAAACAGAGACATCTTCCTCCGTTGCCTCGGTTTCCTCCTGTTCAAGTCTTCTGTCTTCTCCCACGCTCTGTTGGGAATTCGTTGGAGGATCAATCTCCCGCTTCGGAGGACGAAAAGGTACGTATTGCGACACGGCCTCCCCGCCACCGCCTGGCAACTACAGCCCATTGATGCAACGCCCCCCTGTCGGGCGATGCCAACTTACGAAAATTCCAATTCCAAGAACCCCAACTCCTGATCCGCAAACCAGTTACAGAAAGTCGGTCCGCCCGAAATTTTGCAACGCCGACGAAGCTTGGTGCACAATTCCCGCCCGTCCGCCGCGATTTCCACGCAAGCGTATCCAAAAAAATCGGAGATTCGCAGAGCCGTCCGCCAAATCGCAGAAGTCGCCCCCCTTGAGTCGAGTGCCGCGATCCTGATACGATCCGGTCGTTGCGCAGCCGTGGAGGACTCCCTGAACACACTTGATCACCCAAGGACGGAACCATGCACGAACTCATCCAAGAACTCACCGCCTCCGGCACGATTGTCACCGACGGCGCCTGGGGCACGCAACTCCAGCAGCGCGGCCTGGCGGTCGGCGCCTGCCCCGACGCCTGGAACCTCACGCATCCCGAACGGGTCGAAGAGGTCGCCCGGGCCTACGTCGATGCCGGCAGCCAGGTGATCCTCACCGACACCTTCGGCGCCAATCGCTTCATCCTCAAGCGTCACAACCTGGCGGATCGTGTCGCAGAGATCAACCGCAGGGGCGTCGAGATCTCGCTCCGGGCGGCCGATGGCCGCGCCAAGGTTTTCGCCTCGGTCGGTCCCAGCGGCGTCATGTTGATGATGGGCGAGGCCTCCGAGCAGGACCTTCTCGCGGCCTTTGCCGAGCAGGCCAAGGCCATTGCCGAGGCCGGGGCCCATGCCATCGTGATCGAAACGATGTCCGATCTGGCCGAGGCCCGGCTGGCGGTTGCGGCGGCCAAGGAAGCCGGGCTGCCCGTCGTCGCCTGCATGACCTTTGACTCCGGCAAGAATCACGACCGCACCATGATGGGCAACACCCCCGAGCAGGCCGCCCAAGAACTCACGGCCGCCGGCGCCGACGTGATCGGTTCCAACTGCGGACAGGGAATCGAAGGTTTTGTCGACATCTGCCGCCGATTGCACGCCGCCACGGACCGGCCCGTCTGGATCAAAGCCAATGCCGGTCTGCCCGAGATGATCCAAGGCCGGACGGTCTACGCCCAGACGCCCCAACAGTTCGCCCGCTTTGTGCCCGAGTTGATCGAAGCCGGGGCGAGCTTCATCGGCGGTTGCTGCGGCACGACTCCCGAATTCATCACGGCTGTCCGACAGGCGATCTCATCATGAACTCACGCCAGCGCGTCCTTGCGGCGATCAACCATCAGGAGCCCGACCGTGTGCCGATCGACGTGGGCGGCACGCGGCAGTCGGGCATCGCCGCGTCCACCTACCACAAGCTGAAACAGCGACTCGGCCTCGACACGCCCACGCGCGTCTACGACCTCTACCAGATGCTCGCCGAGATCGAGCGGCCGGTCCTGGAACGGTTCGGGGCCGACGTGGTCGGATTGCAGCGACCGGCCGTGGCCTTCGGCATCCGCAACGAGAACTGGAAGCCGTGGACGTTGTTCGACGGAACTCCGGTGGAGGTGCCCGGCGGATTCAATCCCGAGATCGAACCCAGCGGCGACCTGCTCCTGCACCACCCCGACGGCCGCGCGATGGCCCGCATGCCCAAGGGCGGCTACTACTTCGACCGCTTGGACCAGTTTCCCGGCGCCGCCCACGCCGATCCCGAGACGCTCCAGGTTCCGCTGCTCTCGGCGGAGGAATGCGACCATCTCCACGCGCAGGCCGAAGCCTGGCGCCAGAACAGCGACTGTGCCCTGATCGCCGCGATGGGGCCTCCCTATGAGTTGTTCTTCGGTCTGGGCACCGGGGATTTCCAGGCGTGGATGATCACCCTGGCCACGGAGCCCGAATACGTCGAATCCCTTTACGAGCGGCTGGTCGAGGCATGGCTGGAAAACCTCCGCCGCTTCACCGCCGCGGTAGA
>JABWBD010000310.1 GCA_013360685.1 Pirellulales bacterium | reverse complement strand
CGCGGAACATGCCCGGCAGATCCTGCGAGGCCGGCGGCGCGGCGGGGCGTGGAGGCGCGGCACGCTCGGCCTCCGCCGGGACCTGCCGCAAAGCGTCAAACCAGCGAAAATTCTCCGGATTCCGGGACTGGGAGTAAAGCAACGCCACGAGTCCCAGGGCCAGAACGATCAGCAGTAATCGCCATTGCTCGCGCCGGGCAAGATAATTGCGGGGGCGGCCTTGGCGTCGAAATTGCAGACTTGCCACGCGTTCACCAGCGGCTGCGGAAAAGATGCGGTTTCCAACAAGCGTTCACTACCCTCATTCTACCCCCATTCGGACCAGCCGCCAAACGGACCCGATCGGCTGGTGTTGATGGACCTGTATCGCCCGCGAATCCCTTCGCCCCTGATCGTTCGCTCGGTCCGGCGTTACGCCGCGAAATCCTGCCACGCGCTCCGCTCGGCGGTTGACAGAGTCTCGACACAGAACAATACTGAGCGTCTGCAAGGCTACCGCTGTGGGGGCCCGGTGGCCACAATGAGGGCTCTTCCGTTTTTGGGTGCTCGGCTCGGCGTTTTCTGTAGGACGGCCTTCCCAGGCCGTCGAGATCGCAGGAAAAAGACGGCCTGGGAAGGCCGTCCTACACCCAAAAACGGAAGAGCCACAATGAGAGGCCCAGGCCCCCATGAACGGTTGCTTGCCATGAAACGAAATGCACTTCCATTCCTCTTCGCCGCGGTGCCGCTGGTCACCGCGGCCGCGAGCTTGCGAGCCGCTGAACTTCCGGCGGCCAGGCCCAACATCCTCTTCATCTTCTCCGACGACCACGCCGAGCACGCCATTTCCTCGTACGGCTCGAAGGTCAACATGACGCCGAATATCGACCGCCTCGCCGCGGGCGGCGCGCGGTTCATCAATTCCTTCGTCACGAACTCCATCTGCACCCCCAGCCGTGCCACGCTGCTCACCGGGCAATACTCGCACCGAAACGGGGTCCCCGTCTTTAATCGCTTCGACGGCCGGCGCGACAACGTCGCCAGGCATCTGCAAGCCGGAGGCTATCACACCGGCATGATCGGCAAGTGGCATCTCGGTTCCGATCCCACCGGCTTCGACCGATGGATCGTCCTGCCCGGGCAGGGCGTGTACTGGAATCCCGCCTTCCTCGTCCAGGGACACAAGCTCAACATCGAGGGCCACTGCACGGAGATCATCACGGATCTGGGCATCCAGTGGCTCAAGACGCGGCCCAAAGACAAGCCGTTCTTCCTCATGCTCCACCACAAGGCGCCGCACCGCTCTTGGGAACCTGATGAGCGGAACAAGGCGCTCTTCAAAGACAAGGTGATCCCCGAACCCGACACTTTGTGGGACGATTACTCCACCCGCCCCGCCGCGCTGCCCGCCAACGAGCAGACAGTCGCCAGGGATCTTACGCGCCGCGATCTCAAGCTCGAGCCGCCGGCCAGCCTTGTCGGGAGTGCGCGCAACCAGTGGCTCAACGAAAAACCGTCCGAGATCGAGATCATCGCGCCGGACGGCGGCAAGAAGAGGCTCGCCGGCAAGGAGCTCATCCGTTGGAAATACCAGCGCTACATGCAGGACTACCTGGCCTGCGTGCAGGGCGTCGACGACGGCGTGGGCAAGGTGCTCGACTACCTCGATCGGGCAGGACTGGCGAACAATACCATCGTCTTCTACTCGGCCGACAACGGCTGGTATCTGGGCGATCTCGGCCTCTACGACAAGCGGTTCATGTATGAGCCCGGCCTGCGTGTTCCCTTGCTTGTTCGCGGCCCGAGCATTCAGTCCGGCATCACGCCCGCGTCGTTTGTCGCCAATATCGATCTTGCGCCCACGTTCCTCGATCTTGCCGGCCTGCCGATTCCCGCTTCCATGCAGGGCCGATCGCTGGTTCCTCTCCTCCGCGGGCGGCCCCCGGCCGACTGGCGCACCTCGGTCTATTACCGCTACTACCACGATCCCGGGCATCACAACACGGCCGCCCACTACGGGGTCCGCACCGCCACGCACAAGCTGATCTATTACTGGAAAAAGGACGCCTACGAACTGTTCGATCTCACCATCGACCCGCGCGAACAGCACAACCTCCTCGATGCCGAGGACGAGGCGGCAAAACCTGAGGTCGCGGCGAAGTTCGCCGAGTTGAAAGCCGAGATCGCCCGTTTGCAGCGAGAGTACCAGGACGAGGGCCAATATGCCGATCCGGCCACCTGGCCCGCCGGCAGCGCCGACGGCCCGTTTAGCGACAAGCAGACGATCGGCACGAAGACCGTCGCCGAGGCCATTGCCGCCACCGCGGCGAATTGAGGCCGACCGCCGTATCAGGAGATTCGCCATGAAAACAACTGCCGCCGCCTTCCTCGCCGCCGTCCTGATGGCCGCCACCCTGCCGGCCGCCGAGTTGTGGATCGGCGCCGCCACGACGAGCATCACCCCGGACCAGCCGGTTGCGCTGGACGGCCACCGGAACCTCCGCATCTCGAACAAGATTGAATCCCCCGTCACCGCGACGGCCCTGGCCCTGGAATCGCGCAACGGGGACAAGGCGATCGCCCAGGCGATCATCGTGTCGCTCGACCTGGTAGGCATCCGCGACGGCATCCTCGAGAAAGTCCGCGATAAGGTGAAGCCCCGCCTGCCGGATTTCGAGGTGAACAAGCTCTTCCTCTGCGCCACGCACACGCACAACGCCCCCGTGACCTTGGAGGGCCGTTACACGCTGCCGGAAAGCGGTGTGATGAAGCCGGCGGAGTACGTGGAATTCATGACCGAAAGGGTCGCCGAGGCGATCGGAAAGAGCTGGGAGAAACGGCGGATCGGCAAAGTCGGATGGGGGCAGGGCCAGGCGGTGGTCGCGCAGAATCGACGCGCGGTGTATGCGGATGGCAGGGCCGAGATGTATGGCGCCGCCGACAAGGAGGATTTCCGCGGCATGGAGGGCTACCAGGACCACGGCCTCGACGTGCTTTTCTTCTGGGACCAAGAGGACCGCCTCCTCGCCACGGCGATCAACGTACCCTGCCCCTCGCAGGAAGCCGAGGGCGGCCTCTCGATGCACGCCGATTTCTGGCACCCGGTCCGCGAGACGCTGCGGCAACGGCACGGTCAGGACCTGTGCGTGCTCGGACTGGCCGGCGCCGGGGGAGATCAGACCTCGCGCCCCATGTACCGCAAGGCCGCCGAAGCCCGGATGCGAAAGCTGCGCGGCTTGTCCGGGCTGGAGGAGATCGCGCGCCGCATTGTCACCGGCTGGGAGGATGCCTATGAGGGGGCGGCGAAGGACATCCGCAACGACGTCGTGCTCGAACATCGCGTCGAACCGGTCGAGTTGCCCCATCGCAAGGTGACCGAAGCCGAAGTGGCCGAAGCTCGACAACAGGCGGCCAAGTATGCCGGCGATCCCGCGCAGCGATGGAACTTCCGCTGGCATCAGGCCGTGGTGGAGCGCTATGAAGCCCAAAAGGCCGGCACGGAAGGGCCGTTCACGATGGAACTGCACGTGCTGCGGCTCGGCGACGTGGCGATCGCCACCAACACGTTCGAGCTGTTCACCGACTACGGGGTCCAGATGAAGGCCCGCAGCCCTGCCCTGCAGACCTTTGTCATCCAGCTTACCGGTTCCGGCGGATACCTTCCCACCGAGCGGGCCGTCCGCGGCGGCGGATACAGCGCGGTGATCCAAAGCAGCCGTGTCGATCCCGAAGGCGGCCAGGTTCTCGTTGACCGCACGGTCGAGGCGATCAATGCGCTGTGGCCTGAAGCGAAATGAGCGGCATGTCGATCAACGGATCGGCCACCCGGTGAACATACGCGCCAATTGTCACCGCCGAGTTGTAAGCTGCCAGCGTCAGCCGCTTACCCGGCGGAGCGGCGTGCTCCTCGGGAATGGGCTGATCACAGATTCCGTCCCGAGAGTGGTGGATTGGCCTTTCCGCAGCAACAACGCTATACTTCAGGGTACACAGGCCGCCTTAAACAGGCCCGCGCCACCTAGGAATCGAGGGAACTCATGGCAACCGCCGAGTACGCTCACATTTCCTTCACCGCTGAAGGTGTGCCGATGATCGCCGGCACACGTACCAAAGTGGTCGAGATTGTGTTGGATCATCTTGCGCATGGGTCCGATGCGCGTGAGATCCATCGGGAGTTTCCTCATCTGCCGCTTGGGGCGATTCACAGTGCACTGGCCTATTACTACGACCACCAGGCGGAAATGGACGAGGACATCGCTCGACGATTGCGGAAGGTCAAGGAAACTCAGGCTGAATTGGACCGGCTGCAAGGCCCTTCGCCCATTCGGCTCAAGTTGAAAGCCATGGGCTTGCACCCATGAGCGTCGCCCTGTATTTCGACCACAATGTCCGTTTCGCGATTGCTTCTGGACTTCGGCAGCGTGGCGTCGACGTCCTGATTGCTCGCGACGACGGATTTGATGAAGCGGACGATCCCGCGGTTCTGGCACACGCCACGGAACTCGGTCGCGTGGTCTTCACGAACGACGACGACCTGTTAACGGCTGCCCATGAATGGCTGCGCGCGGGACGTTTCTTCTCCGGCCTGATTTACGTGCATCAGTTGCGGCTGACAATTGGACAGACAATCGCGGACCTCGAGATTATTGCTAAAGCCGGTAACCCGGAAGATTTCAGGAATCGAATCGAGTTTCTGCCCTTGCAGCAGCTTTCGTCGAACAAGATGCCGCAATTGTCCGATTGATTGCAGATGACGGGAGCCGCGGATCTCGGGAGGTCGGCGGTTGGAGATCCAGAATGAGGAGATGAATCCCTCGATCGAGCAATTCGGCTGCTTTTCGAGAAACTCCTGCATGGCCTTGCGGTCGGCCTTGTTGGCAGACGACACAACCTCGACCACGGCCACCATCCGGTCGCCACTGACGTGCCGCACCACCACGGCGCACTGCTTGCGGTAGTAGAACTCATGGCAATATGCTGCGCAACGGGAGGTTAGGCTAGGATGCCAGATCCGCCGAAAGAACAGTTCTCGTCTGCCGCCTCCGTTTACCCACGCGGATGGCGAGTCTTGATCTTGGGAAGGGCTCACACGTTCAGTGTACCCGGCATTTCTTTCAAGCAAATCGCTCGTTCTCCTGGAGACGTTGCACGGCTTGTGCCGACAGCCCGTCATCCCGGATAATGTTGGAGAACCGGAAGATGCCTTTCGGCAGGGACGAATCGCCATTCGTGATGGTCAGGAGACGCTATGAGCCGCCGCGTATTTCTCAGGCAAGTAATCGCCAGTGGCACATCCTGCATTCTGTCGTCGGCACTGCCTGCGACGGGGGGCAGTACGGTTTGGGCGGCTGAATCGACCGCCGCCCCGGCCCGGTGGAGGCCGGACGAGCCGCCGAACAGGCCGATCGGCACGGCCAAGGGCATTTTTCCGGGACGCGTCGTCTGGATCCACGATCCCGCGGCCGCAAGGTGGGATGGCGATACCAAGGCCGGCGGTTGGTACGAGGATCGGTTCACCGATCCGGCGGCGGCCGACCGCATGCTCAGCCAGACCCTGCGGGCGCTCACCGGCGCCAATTCCGACTCGCAAGCGTGGAAATCCCTGTTCCAGCAGTTCAACCAGTCGCGAGCGCGGGGCAGCGCCGGCTACCAACCGGGCGAGAAAGTCGCCGTCAAGCTCAACCTGAACTGCTGCAAGCGGCGCGTGGATCCCACGCAGGGATTCTACAACACGCCGCAGTTGACCGTGGCCCTTCTGCGGCAGCTCGTCCGGCAGGCCGGAGTGAGACCGTCCGACCTGGTCTTCTACGATGCCTCCCGCTTCGTTCCCGACTCGATCTTCATCCCCTGCCACGCGGAGCTTCCCGATGTGCGATTCGAGGACCGCGACGGCGGCGAAGGCCGGTTCAAGGTCCAGCCCGACCGGGGAGCCGCTCTCTACTTCGGCGATCCCGCCACGCCGTCGCACGGCAAGACGTACCTGCCCGAGTGCCTCACCGGGGCAACGTACCTGATCAACGCGGCCGTGCTCAAGGGACACAGTCTGGCGGGCGTGACGCTCTGCGCAAAGAACCATTTCGGTTCCGTTTGGCGCGACGACACCGACCCTAAGGATCCGCACCTGGGCTGGAATCCCAGCCATCTGCACGGATCCATCACCACCACCAGCCGCCCTATGGGCACATACAACTCCCTGGTGGACATCATGGGCCACCGCCACTTCGGCGGCAAGACGGTCCTCTACCTGATCGACGGCCTCTACGCCAGTCCCCACCAGTCCGTGCTGCCGGAAAAGTGGCAGTCGGCGCCCTTCAGCGGCCACTGGACGGCGAGCATCCTCGCCTCGCAAGACCCCGTGGCCATTGAATCGGTGGCGGTCGACTTTTGCGGGGCGGAAGAGACCCAGATCAAGATGACGGGAGCCGTGGACAACTACCTCCACGAGGCAGCGATGCCGCACAAAGCGCCCTCCGGCACTCGGTATGCCCCCGCCGGCGACCATCGCTTGCTGGAAAGCTTGGGTGTCCACGAGCATTGGAACGATCCCACGAAACGGCAGTATTCGCGAGACCTGGGGACAGGCGACGGGATCGAACTGGTGAAGGGCTAGCACCAGCCAACTCGCTTCACGGTCAGTCGCTGGGCGCGGGCCGCTCCAGCCGCAGCGTAAACCGGCATCCGACAAGAATCATCGGGCGGCCTATCTCCCCGTTTGGACCGCGACGACGGATCGGTGTTTCCCCGTGGCGAAGATGATGCAACTGGCCCGAAGAGAATACCAGGACGGGCGTGCATCGGACCGTTTCAGCTCCGAGGAAGATCAGGTCCGGTTTGCGGCCAAAGCCCACAACCAACCGCTTGAAATCAGGCCGGCGCAAAGAGAGGAATGAGAAACCGCCGGGCGTGAGATCGTGGCACTGCGCTTCGATGAAGTCGGATTCGCCCGGGAACCCGCAGCCGTCCCAAGGAGCAATCCACTGCGTGCTGCAATACCGCTGACGCCTGTGCCGCCGGCGGTCTTCAGACTGACCGCCCGCCGGAAAGGCGGATCGCTCAATCATCTGGTAGAACGTCGCGTCGATTTGAGTGTCTGCGTGCGACATGAACGACTTGTTTCTGAATGCCTGCTGCTTGTGATGCAGGCCCGTGCCTGTTTCGGCTCACCTAGTTCCTATAGCATGAGTTTTCCACAAAAACAGCAACAACGCCGCGGCCCAGTCCACACTACCGAACCCTGCCGCCTGATCGCCCGTCGTGGAGACAGGGTCGCAACGGTTGTATCGACTGATTGCGTCCATCTGGCGGGGGGCGTCGATCTGGTTTTGCGCGGGAGGCAACCCTTGACCCCGATCGGTCCGCCTCCGACAATCATTGGTTTCGCCAAGCACGGTGCGGTCCCTCCGGAGAGGCCGCGTTTCCCGGCCGAGACATTTCGATGCCAGCAACCAGCCGCGTTCCCGACTCCGCAGGTCGATTCGGGCCTTTTGGAGGCCGCTACGTTCCTGAAACGCTCACCCGAGCGCTGGAAGAACTAACTGCCCAGTACGAAAAGGCCGTCGCAGACACGTCTTTCCAAGCGGAACTCGAACACCTTTACCGGAATTACGTCGGCCGTCCCTCCCCGCTCTACTACGCAGAGCGGCTCTCCCGGCGCTGCGGCGGTGCCCGCATCTATCTCAAGCGAGAAGACCTCAACCATACCGGCGCGCACAAGATCAACAACACGCTGGGGCAGGCGCTCCTGACCGTCCGCATGGGCAAACGCCGCGTGATCGCGGAGACCGGCGCGGGACAGCACGGTGTCGCGACGGCGACCGCCTGCGCCCGCTTCGGGCTGGACTGCGTCGTGTATATGGGAGAGGAAGACATTCGGCGTCAGAAGCCTAATGTCTTCAGCATGCGGCTCTTGGGCGCGGAAGTCCGGCCGGTGACCAGCGGCTCTCGTACGCTCCGTGACGCCGTGAACGACGCGTTTCGCGACTGGATGAGCTCCGTGGAAACCACGCATTATTGCCTGGGTTCGGTCATGGGACCGCACCCCTTTCCTCGCATCGTCCGCGACTTCCAGTCGGTCATCGGCCGCGAGACGCGCCGCCAGTGTCTCGAACAGGTGGGGCGCCTGCCCGACGTGGTCGTTGCCTGCGTCGGCGGCGGCAGCAACGCCGCGGGGATGTTCTACCCGTTCGTCGACGACGCCGAGGTGGCCCTGTTCGGCGTCGAGGCAGGAGGCCGCTCCGCCCAGCCCGGCCAGCACGCCGCCACGATCAGCTACGGCCGGCCCGGCATCCTCCACGGAATGTACACCTACGTTCTCCAGGACGACGATGGACAGACCTCCCCCGTCCACTCGATCTCCGCCGGCCTCGATTACCCGGGCGTCGGACCTGAACACAGCTACTGGAGAGAGACAGGCCGGGTAACCTATACTCAGGCGACCGATGCGGAAGCCTTGGACGCCTTCGACGTCGTGGCCCGGGCCGAAGGAATCTTGCCGGCTTTGGAAAGTTCCCACGCCGTGGCCAAGGCCATGAAACTCGCCGCCGAACGAAAGCGGGACGACGTGCTCGTGATCTGCCTTTCCGGCCGGGGCGACAAAGACGCCCACGAAGTCGCCCGGCTCCGTGGGCAGGAGTTCGGCTGATCCTGTCGCCCGTATGCCCCCCTTCACTCCCACTCCGCCTGACCCGGATTATGCACGACCCGATACTAACCCGAAGCGCAAGCGAGAGGCGCCTGCCCGCGGTTCGTTTCGGTGTTGAGCATCTTTCTTGCCGAGGTAATAGTCCGGGCTAACCGCCAACCACGAGCCACTAACCACCCCCAATCCGCTCTGCCATGTCCGCGATCGACACGCTCTTTCAGCAACTCCGCACCGCTGGCCGCAAGGCATTCATGCCGTTTGTCACGGCGGGCGATCCGGACCTCCCCTTCACGGCCGCGGTCATCCGCGAACTGTTTGCCCGCGGCAGCAGCCTGTGCGAACTCGGAATTCCCTATAGCGATCCGATCGCCGATGGCCCGGTGATCCAGGCTTCCTACACCCGTGCCTTGGATCGCCACGTCAAGGTTTCCGACATACTCGAGATGGTCGCTGGTCTGCGCCCGAGCGATCTCGGCCCGATGGTCACGATGGTCAGCTACGCGATCATCTACCGGCACGGTCTCGAGCAGTACGTCCATCACGCGATCGATGCCGGCCTGTCCGGCGCGATCGTACCGGACTTGCCGGTCGAAGAGGCGGGGCCGCTGGCCGCCGTCTGTCGCCGTTCGGATTTCAGCCTCATTCAGCTTATCACCCCGACCACGCCCCGCGAGCGGGCCCGCCGAATCGCGGAACAGACCACCGGATTCATCTACTACGTCTCGGTCACCGGCATCACGGGCGAACGGACCGAGCTGCCCCCGGAGATCGTCGACAACGTCGCCTGGCTTCGCGAGCAGACGGACCTGCCGATCTCGATCGGTTTCGGCATCAGCCGGCCTGACCACGTGCGGATGCTCGCCCCGGTAGCCGACGGCCTGATCGTCGGTTCGGCGATCGTCCGGCGGATCGCGGAAGCCCGAGGCAGGCCCCGCGAGGAAGTGCTTCGCGAGATCGGCGATTACGTGTGCGAGTTGCTCGCAGCGCTCGAAGCCGAGAGGTAGGGCCGGCGGGAACAACTGTCGCGTTTGGGACAGGGGCGGGAGCCATTGCCCCACGCGTGTCCGTCGCAGATCGCGGAGAGTCCGGAGTCGAGAGCCATGCGGCGCGGTTCTCGACTTCCACCGGCCGACACGGGAAAAGACCCCGACCTCCGTAGGTGAAAAACGCGTGGTTTGGCCAGCGGGTTTGGCCGCGGCTGCTGTCCCACCGACCTTTTTTCCGCACGAAAGCCCCAGCGGATTATTGCGAGTACGTTCCGCTCCGGCGGGCCCGCCGGCTCATACCTGGAACGAGCTTCCGCAGCCGCGATTCGTGAAGCGCGTGATTCCGCCGCTCCTGCATCTCATGCGCCAATGGGACGCGATCGCGGCGCGCCGGCCCGACGTGATGCTCACCAACAGCCGCACCTCGCAGCAGCGCATCCGCCGGTACTACCAACGCGACGCCGAGGTCATCGCCCCGCCCGTGGACATCGAGCGCATCCCCTTCTCGACCAAACCCGGCTC
>JABWBD010000309.1 GCA_013360685.1 Pirellulales bacterium | reverse complement strand
CCCTGGTCGGCGCCGGCGGCGACCGCGTCGAGGGCGACCAGCGCCTTGCGGTGCGGCAGAGGCGTGAGCACGGAGGTGATCGCCGGACGCACGGACGGGTCCAGACGCTGGTTCAAGAGTTCGCGGAGGCGGTCCACGGTGGCCGGCGCCAGGGCATAGATGTTCAGACGTACCAGTTTGTCCAGGCCCGACCCGCAGTCCTTCAACACGGCCTCGAGATTGGTCAGCACCTGCTCGATCTGCTGGTCGGCCGAGCCCTCGCCCGCCAGATTTCCGGCGGAATCCAACGGCAGCAACTGCCGCGTGTGGACGAGCGGGAATCCCTGGACGATCACGGCCTGCGACATGGCTGCCGGAGCGTCGAGGGGAACGTACTGGATGGACGATTCGGCCGCCGCGCCCGGCGCCGGTTTCGTGGATTTCTCAGCGGCTGGGCAGTTGGTCAACCCGAGCCCACAGGCCGCCAGCACGGCGGCAGCAAGTAATCGACATGTCATGGGTGTGCTCTCTAGACCTCGGTCGGTAGTTCGTAGGGTTTGCGCTTGGGCACGTCAAGATACTGGTTGGCTTCATCGTCGCCGGGAAAGATCTCTTTTTCGGGGTCCCATTTCACGCGGCGGCCCAGCCAGCGCGCGATGTTGCCCAGGTGGCAGAGGGTGGCCACGCTGTGCCCGGCCTCGACCGGCATGATCGGGTCTTTGCGCGAGGCGACGCAGGCGAAGAAATTCTCCATGTGGTTGTCGCTCTCGTAGACGCGGACTGCGTTGGCAGGGAGCGGGTCTTCGTCGAGGCCCACCGGATCGCATTCGTATCCTTCGCGGAAGATCGTGATCTTGCCCTTGTCGCCGATGAAGGTGGCTCCGCCTCCCAACTTCGGGTCGACGGAGCTGAGGGAGAGGATCACGCCGTTGGGGTATTTGTAGTGGATGACGGTCTTCGAGCAGGCGGCATCGCCGCGGTCGCGTTTATCGGGCGTGTCGTAGACGAACTTGGGGAGTTTCTCCTCGGGGTCGACCCAGATCTCGACCGGGCCGCTATGGTCCATGTCGAGGGCCCAATGGACCATGCTCAGGCCATGGCAGCCCCAGTTGGGCAGCTCGCCGCCCGAATACGGCCGGAACGACATCCAACCCGGGCCCACGGCGCATTTCTCGGCGGGCGGCGTGTAGTAGGGCGGTTCGCGCTCATAGGGGATGCGCGACAGGTAGATATCGGTGTGGTAGGGCACGACCTCATTCGGGCCGCACCAGGCGTCCCAGTTGAGTCCCGGCGGAATCGGCTGCGCGGGAAAATCGCACTCGTAGGGGCTGGGATAGTTGTAGCCGATGATCGACTGGATCTTGCCGATCCGGCCGTTGCGAATCAGTTCGACGGCCTTGCGCGTGGCCGGATGGGACCGCTGTTGTTCGCCGGTCTGGAAGATCCGCTTGTACTTGCGGACCGCCTGCGCCATCACGCGTCCTTCGCGGATGGTGTGGCTCAAGGGCTGCTCGCCGTAGATGTCCTTGCCGGCCTGGCAGGCATGGATGCAGGGGAGATAGTGCCAGTGCTCGGGCGTGGCATAGATGACCACGTCGACGTCTTTGCGGTCCAGAAGGGCGCGATAATCCTGGTAGGCCTGGGCGCGGTAGTTTTTCGCCCACTGGTCGGCGCGCATCTTGTAGAAATCGGCGACGGCGATGATGCGGGCGTGAGGGGGCGGCGCGCCTTGGCCGCCTTTGCCGATGACCAACTGCCCGTTGCGGCGGCCGCAACCGATGATGCCGACGTGGATTTCTTCATTGGGCGATACGGGCTTATCCGACGGGTTCGCCCTCGGCCGGCCCGCGATGAAGTGCGGCAGTGCGATCCCGGCCGCGGCCGCACCCAGGGCCTGGCCCAGAACGCGGCGCCGTGAAATCGTTTTCCGTGTGTTCATCAAACTCTCCTCGTTCCGAGATTGGATTCATGGTACAGGAGGACGGATTCGGGACACGATACTACACCGCCCGGCACCGGGCAATGGTTGTCGGTCACTGGCCATTGGTCATTGTGGCGTCGACGACGTGGTCCACGCAACCGCCTTGAGTCGACGGCGACGAAATCACGGTGAAGTTTTCCATAAACCTTTGGCAGCGTTTATGTTAAGTTTCGCACGATGTTCATGGCTTATCAGAACCGGCCGTTGCTGCCGCTAGCGAGACTTTTCCGACGCGGGCCATTTTTCGGCAACTCTCGCCGTCCGTGGCCATCGGCTGATCCCTCATGACGGACTAGAGCGAAATACCCCAGTAAGGTTAATTCGCTAGATTCTTCCGCAACGCCAAGTACTACACCCGCGCCCGCATCGTCCAGTTCGGTAAACTGGGGCTCTGGGCCTACCGCGACATCCGCTTCAGCAGTTGGGAACGTTGCCCCAGACGGTCCTCGCCCTGATCGAACAAGGCCCGGCAGGCAGGACCGCGCAGGAAGCCCGTGTGCGCGGGCAAGGATCTCGGCAGTTTTCGCGAGGGCACATCCTGCCGTGCCTCGTATTGGCGGCTCTGGCGAGAGGTGCGGCACGCGCTTAGGATGGACGAAGACAACCGCCATCACCGACAGAAAAGCTCGCGCCGTGGAGAACCATCCATGCCCTGCCCGTTTCCCGGAAGGAACCCTTTCCTGGAAATGAGACCAGCCCTATCCGGCGCCGGCCGGCGCGTGTCCCGCATGACTACCTGCTGACCGGCAAGCGACGTCACCGGAGACCCAGCACCAACAAGGAGCCTGCCATGTCCACGTCTTCTCGATCCACCAGCAGCCGGCGAGAGTTTCTCGGCCAACTGGCCGCCGCAGCCGCTGCCGGCTCCCTCTGCCTCCCCTTGGCACCGCGCCGCATCCACGCCGCCGAGACCGGGTCGGCGATCGATCTCGGCTCGCGGCGAGAATTGTTCGTCGACGATTTCCTGATTGCCCGCATGGACGGCGCGGAACTGAAACTGCACAAGCCCGAACCCCGCGACGTCGCCATCCTCTGCGACCAACCCTGGGAGGGTAACACGTCCGCCTACTACGCGATCTTCCCCGACGACGATCGCTTCAGAATGTACTACCGCGGTTCGCACGTTGACGAAAAAACCAAACGAGCGACGCATCCCGAGTTCGCCTGCTATGCCGAAAGCCGCGACGGCCTGACGTGGGAAAAACCGCAGTTGGGCCTGGTGGAGTTCAACGGTTCGAAGCAAAACAACATCGTCTGGGCCGGCCAAGGCACCCACAACTTCACACCATTCAAGGATGGCAACCCCGCCTGCGAACCCGGCGCCCGCTACAAAGCGCTGGCCGGCGCGACGACCACCGTCGACGGCAAGGCCAGGGGCTGCCTGAATGCCCTCCAGTCGCCCGACGGCCTCCGCTGGACGTTGCTGTCCGAGGCCGTCATCACCGCCGGCGCCTTCGATTCGCAAAACCTCGCATTCTGGGACGCCGTCCGAGGCGAATATCGTGCCTATTGGCGGATCTTCACCGCCGGCCATACCGACGAGCGCGGCTGGAAACCGGGAGGAGTACGGGCGATCCGAACGGCAACCTCCAAGGATTTCCTCCATTGGGCCAACCAGGCCGACGTCCAATATGTCGACTCGCCGGCCGAGCATCTCTATACGAACGCGGTCATGCCCTACTTCCGCGCGCCGCATCTGTTCATTGCCTTTCCCACCCGCTTCCAACCGAAAACCCAGCAGGTGGAGCCGGTCTTCATGACCAGCCGCGACGGCGTGCTCTTCCGCCGCTGGGCCGAGGAACTCATCCCGATCACCGCGCCGAAGGACCGCGACGGCAACCGCAGCAACTACATGACCTGGGGCCTGCTCCAGCTTCCCGGCAACGACCGCGAGCTGTCGGTCTATGCCACCGAGGCTTACTATGCGGGCCCCGGCAGCCGCGTACGCCGCTTTACGTTCCGCACCGACGGCTTCGTGTCCGTGCATGCGGCATCGGAAGGCACGCTCCTGACGAAGCCGCTCACGTTTTCCGGGTCAAAGCTCTCGCTGAACCTCGCCGGCAAAGGCGACACACGCATCGAGTTGCAGAACGAAAGCGGCCAGCCGTTGCCCGGCTTTGCGCTCGGGGATTGCCTGCCGATCGCCGGCGATTCGATCGAGCACATCGCGAAGTGGAAATCCGGCGAGGACCTCGGCCGGCTTGCCGGACAACCCGTGCGTCTGCGCCTGGTGATCAAAGAAGCGGATCTCTATTCGATTCGGTTCCAGTGAGGCCGAAGCGGAGGAGGAGCGGCGCGCGGCGGTCCCTCCGCAGCGGGACGCCCTTTCCGATCCACACGATCCGCGGTAACGTACAGGAATGTCTACCACTGCCAACGTCGTCGTCAAACCGCACAAAGCCGGGCCATTTTTTGGGCGGCACCCTTGGGTCCTCGATACGGCCATCGCCCGTGTGCAATGTAGTCCGGACGACGGCGCCGAGGTGGAACTCCTCTCCGACAAAGGACAGTGGATCGCCCGCGGACTGTTCAATTCCCGCAGCCGCATTCGGGTGCGGCTTTATAGCTGGACCGCGGGGCAGGCGCTCGACGTCGCGTTTTGGAGTACGCGGCTGCAAGCGGCCCTCGACCTGCGGCGCCAGTTGGCCTACGACGACCCGGACGGCGCGGCCAGGCTGGTCTTCAGCGAGTCCGACGGGCTGAGCGGGCTGGTGGTCGACCGCTTCGCCGGCCACCTGGTGGTGCAGCCGACCGCCCTGGTAATGGCCAAACGGCTCGATGAGATCGTTCCGATCCTGGTCGACATGCTCCGGCCGACCGGCGTCACGGTGCGAACGGAACCCGCCACCGCCAAACTCGAAGGGATGGAGCTCGAGTCCAGGCAGTTCTGCGGGAAGCCGCCCGAAGACGTGGAGTTCATCACCGAGCACGGCATCCGCTACGGGGTGCAAATGCTCGGCGGACAAAAGACCGGCTTCTACCTCGACCAGCGCGAAAACCGCCGTTCGGCGGCCCATTACGTCCGCGGCCGCCGGGTCTTGGACGTCTGCTGCTACAGCGGCGCGTTCAGCCTGGCCGCATCGGTCCTGGGCGGCGCCAAGGAAGTCATCGGACTGGACGCCAGCAAGTCGGCCGTTGCGCTGGCCCAGGCAAACGCCCAGCTCAACGGTGTGACCAACGTCCGCTTTGAAACGGGCGATTGTTTTCGCTCGCTCCAGGAGCGCGTGGAGAGGGGTGAACGATTCGGCGCGGTGGTCCTCGATCCGCCCAAGTTCGTCCGCGGCCGCCGCGGCGTGGCAGAAGCGCTGCGGGCTTATCACCGGCTGAACCATCTGGCGGTCGATCTGCTCGAACCCGGCGGCATTCTGGTCACGTGCAGTTGCTCGGGCAGCGTCACTCGCGAGGACTTCGCCTCGATGCTCTTCGGCGTGGCGGTGAAAAGCCGCCGCGAGATCCAGATCCTCGAACAGCGCTCGGCCGCTCCGGACCATCCGGTAAGTGTCACCTGCCCGGAGAACCAGTACCTGAAGTGTTTCATTTGCCGGGTGGTGTAGCAGGCTGGCCCGGCTTGTGATTGGTGCCCAGGTTGGCGGAGACTTGCGTGTTCTTTCCGACGGTTGCCAACCCGCCGTCGCGGTTGCCGGTGCAGAGATTGCCTGTAAATAGGTTGTGGTCGCTGGCGCCGCTCTCCTCGATGCCGAATTTCTGGGCGGGCTTTTCCGCTTCGGAGCCGCAGCGGTTTCCAGTTACCAGCGTGTGCGTGCTGTCGGAGATGATGATCCCGCTGTAACGGCCCGGCGAACTCTGGGAATTGTCAACGCAGACGTTGCCGGAAATCACGTTGTTTCGCCCGCCGCCGGCTTCGATGCCCCAGAGCGCGTTCTCGCGGCAGACATTGTTGGCCACCACGTTGAAGCTGTCGCTGGTACCGCAGCCCGCGCCCAGGCCGCCGATGCCGCTTCGCTTGTTGCCGTGAAACAGATTGCCCGTGACGGTAATGCCGACAACCTGGCAGCAGAAGTAGAGGCCGTCGCCGCCGTTGTTGCGGCCGATGTTGCCGGAGAACGTCGCGCCGCTCAGGCTCGTGCCGGGGTGGAACCCGTGGCCGCGGCACTCTTCCACCAGGCAACTCTCCACGCGGTTGTCGCGCCCGCCCTGCACCCCGATGCCGTCGCCGACCGAGCCGCGGACTGTCACACCCCGGATCAGGCCGTCCGAAACATTCGCAAAATGGATGGCCGAGAGTGTGAAGTCGGTCCAGGGACCGGGGTTCTCCGCCAGGTTGCCGTCGAGCGTCAAGTCGAGCACCGCCACGTCGGCCACCGGCGGACCGAAGTGCATCGTGCTGGCGCGGAAGAACGGGAAGTAATTGACCACGGCCGCGCTCCGCTCCAGCGAGTAAACGCCGTCCGGATGGCCGTTTTCGATCGGTGCCGCCAGCGCAAGCCGCCCCGGCTCAACCTTGGCCAGGATGGCATGCCCCATGTACCAGCCGTGCATAACGTCGTCGAAGACGGCCACCTGATCGCCGGGACGAAAGCCTTGAGAAGACTGGACTTCGACCGCCGTGTCCCCCTTGCGCGCCGGACGCGCCAGCTTCGAGTAGACCTCCGCCGGTCGCGTGAGGATCGTGGAAGAGCCGCTCCCTTGCACCGTCACGTGCGGACGCAGCACCACGCTCTGCCGCATTACGTAGCGGCCGGGCGGGACCGTCACCACGCCGCCTTCGGGCGGCAAGGCGTTGACGGCCTCCTGGATGCCGCAGGTGGTGCTTTCCGCCGTGGCGAATTCGGCCGCGTGGAGCACTCTCTTAGCCTCCGCGGCCGAACACGGCGCCGCGAGCGCGGCGGCGACGGCGAGGGCTATTGTTCTGGCGAAGCTTGGCATGGCAGGTTCCCCAGGCTTTCGTGTCGATTGCCCCGCCCCCTGAAATCTCGAACTCCCCTCTCCCGCTTCGGGAAAGGGGCCGGGGGTAAGGGCGTTCGGAGTTCTGGCACCGCATCTTATACCTTTGGAGCCAAGTTAGCCTCCGCATGCATGGCGATCCATCCCGCCGACGGCGGGTGGTTAATTACTTCCCGGGCTGCTCCCATGACCTCCGGCAGGAGATTGAGATTGCCTCGGTCCGATAAACGTGCAAGCAGGAAACTGGCCTATCTACGACGGCCGAAAACCGGTTACCCTAGGGTACGTGTTGTTATGGAATGGAAGCATTGGAGCGGGCCCCGGAAACGGCGGACTCGCGAACACGTCATCGGTGAGATGGGCATCAACTTCCTGGAGCGCCAAGTCCTCCGCCGTGGGCACCAACTCAGACGTGTACCAGAACCAGAGTATGGCACCGATGCGCAGATGTTGCACTTCTCACCGGAGACGAGGGAGATTGAGAACGGCTGGATCGAATTCCAGGTTAAGGCAACTGATGAACCAAGATTCGTTGCCGATGGCAAGAGTGTCGCGTGTACCGTTTCGATGGCCCACCTCCACTATTGGTACTGGGAAGTGGCTCATCCATTTATCCTCGTGCTCTATGACGTTCGCAAGCACCGAGCGTTTTGGGTCGACGTTCAAGCCTACGTTGACGAGCACCCGGTTGAGGACCGTCAGACATTGACCATTCACATTCCGACCAGGAACAAACTCACCGTCGCTGCCATCGACCGTTTTCGGAAGATGTCGCTGGCACGGAACCGGTCCATTGGATAGAGGAGCAAGTCACGATGCCACAGGGCCTCACCAATCAGGTGCTCGGGCAACTCCTGCGCGAACTCGGCTTTGCGCCCGGAGACGTGACCGAGAAGAACCACCGCGTTTGGCGGCATCCTCAATCCGGCTGTACGTTGCTGTTGCCCGCCAACAAGACCACGGAGCTCGCGCGCCCGGCGGACATTGTGGGTATCAAGGCCCAATTGCACCTGCAAGGGCACTTGGACGAAGCGGCTTTCGATCTCTTCGCCACGGAAGGAAACTTGCCGGTACGGTAGTCGGTGGTGGGAAACAGAGAAAGGGACACGTACCGGCTTTCCGGCCAGCGTCGGCGCCGCCAAGACGGCCCTCTCTCGACGTCGCCCTGCCCTCAGATGGCGTAGTCCTGAATGAAGATCCGGGAGTCCCGCAAGACGACGTGGACCATATCGCCCACCGCATGGGGCTGCTGCCGGAACCGCTCGTGCGACATCTCCACGTGGATCGTCTGCTCCTCGGAGTCGACCAGTTCGATCTTCACCGCCGGACCGGCGGACTGGATCCGCGTAACTTTCGCGCGCATCGACGGCTTGCCGTCGGACTGCTTGTAGAGATCCAGTTCATAAGGGCGGACGAACAACTGCGCTGATTCGCCGTCGATCCGCAGCCCCGCGGGAGGCTCGACCACGAGGCCTCCGAATACGGCCCTCCCCGACTCGACCCGCCCGCGAAACAGGTTCACGCTGCCCAGGAAATCCATCACGAACGCGCTGGCCGGCTGGTGGAAGACCTCGTCCGGCGTGCCCACCTGCTCGATCCGCGCCTGGTTCATCACCACCACCCGGTCGGCCACCTCGAGCGCTTCCTCCTGGTCGTGGGTGACAAAGACGCTCGTGACGTGGATCTCGTCGTGCAGCCGGCGAAGCCAGCGGCGCAGGCCCTGGCGGACCTTCGCATCCAGCGCCCCAAACGGCTCGTCCAACAGGAGCACCTTTGGCTCGATCGCCAGCGCCCTTGCCAACGCCACGCGCTGCCGCTGTCCGCCGGAGAGTTGCGACGGGTAACGGTCCCCCATGCCTTCCAGTTGGATCAGGCTCAGTAATTCGCCGACCTTCGCGCGGATCTGGGCTTTTGTCGGCCGTTGGTCCCGCGGCCGCACCCGCATACCGAACGCGATGTTCTCAAACACGGTCATGTGGCGGAACAACGCGTAGTGCTGGAAAACAAACCCCACCTGCCGCTTGCCGACCTGCGTTCTCGCCACGTCTTCCCCGTGGAAAAGGATGGCGCTGCCGGGCAGGGGATCGAACGTCTCCAGGCCGGCGATGATCCGCAGGAGCGTCGTCTTGCCCGATCCCGACGGCCCGAGCAGGGCGACGAGTTGCCCGTCGGGGATCGTAAGGCTGACGTCCTTGAGCGCGGGAAAGCCGCCGAAGGACTTGCTGATGTTGCGTAGTTCGATGCTCACGGTTCAAGTTGCCTCGATCGGCTCAGGTTCGGCCGCGTCCTGGAATTGCTGCCGGGCCTTCCACTCCACGGCCGTCTTGGCCGCCAGAGTGACCAGGGCCAGCAGCGCCAGCAGGGAAGCCACCGCGAAGGCGGCTACGAAGTTGTACTCGTTGTAGAGGATCTCGACATGGAGCGGCATCGTGTTGGTTCGGCCCCGCAGATGCCCCGAGACCACGGAAACCGCCCCGAATTCGCCCATCGCACGCGCATTGCAGAGGATCACGCCATAGAGCAGGCCCCACTTCACGTTCGGCAGCGTTACCCGCCAAAAAGTCTGCCACCCGCTCGCCCCCAGCACGATCGCCGCTTCCTCCTCCTCATGCCCCTGCTCCTGCATCAGGGGAATCAGTTCCCTGGCCACGAAGGGAAACGTCACGAAAACCGTGGCCAGGATGATGCCCGGCACGGCGAAAATGATCTTGATGTTGTGCTCGGCCAGCCACGGTCCAAAATAACCCTGAAGACCGAACAAGAGAATGTAGATCAGCCCCGAGATCACGGGCGATACGGCAAACGGCAAATCGATCAGCGTGATCAGCAGGCTCTTGCCGAGGAAGTCGAACTTGGCAATCGCCCAGGAGGCTGCCAGCCCGAAGACGAGGTTCAGCGGCACGGCGATCCCGGCGACCAATAGCGTGAGGCGAATGGCGGCCAGGGCATCGGTGTCGCGGAAGCTGTCAAAATACGCCGCGACTCCCTTCCGGAATGCCTCGGTAAACACGGCCGCCAGGGGAACGACAAGGAAAAGCCCCAGGAAAACCAGCGAAGCCGTGATGACCGACCAGCGGACCCACGCCGGGTCGACGCTCGCGATCCTCACCGTCCGCGCCTGCGCGGCTCGTAAATGGGCAGCTCCGGCCATAGTTCAAGTCCACCCGTTCTTGCCCCAGTTGACCCGCATCCTCCTCGGAATCGAGCGGGGCCATTGGGTTGATGGAGCACTGGAATGGAAAAACCTCACAGTCGCTCGTCTCATCCCTCATCCCTCATCCCTCATCCCTC
>JABWBD010000308.1 GCA_013360685.1 Pirellulales bacterium | reverse complement strand
GGCGTGTCTCTTAGCCGCCAATCGTCGCTTCCACCGACACAAGGTCGGCGGCGGCGGAACTCCTATCGAGCCAACCCAGGGTAGCCGCTGCGCGGCAACTCTGGGCTACGTTGTTCAACCGCTTCGCGGTACCTTGGGCAGCATTACGAGCGGCATGTCGCGTTGATGGAACAGAATACTCAGTGGGCTTCCGCCGGTGGTCGCCACAGCGCGAAAAGAAGCTGCCGGGGAGGTGGATTTCCACAAGATCGAGGACTGAGATGGTCGAGAGTCGAGGGTCGAGAGTCGAGAGCCAAAGGTGATTGCCGAGATGGCGACCAAGGCCCGCACGATCCAGAACAACGGCAAGATGATCGAGCAGTGTGCGAACGAGCTCAAGGCAGACCTGGACCAGCGGGTGGCGGCGGTTCTGGAGGTGATCGGGCGGTGCGGGGCCAAGTGAACCGAAGCCAATGAGGCTGGCGAAACCACACGTCTTTCACCCACCCAGGTCGGGAGTCTTTTTCCGTGTCGGCCACCAAGGGTCGAGAGCTGAGAGTCGAGAGTCCAGAGCCAAACCATCTGGCTCGACGCTTCACTCTCCGCTATCTCTGGCCGACACGGAAAAAGACTCCCGACCCCCTCCACGCTGCTTGGAAGACGAATGCTGCTCGCACGGTGGACTGGGTGGCAGCGGCTGGGCTACTCGACTATCGCTGCGCGACGACCTGCTGGACGGCCTGGATCCCGGCGGCAAGGATGGCGTCGTCGCCGGCGCTGGATGGGATGGCCTGACCCTCCTGGACGGGACGGGCGGCCTGGTGAACGAGGATGTTAGGTTCCACGCCGATGCCCGCATAGGGGCTGCCGTTGGGTGAGTAGAACTTGGCCGTGGTCAGCCGCACGCCGGCTTGGGCGCAGTTCAGCGCGAAGATCCCTTGCACGGACCCCTTGCCGTAGCTGCGGGCGCCGACCACGATGCCCCGCCGATGATCGCGGATGGCTCCGGCGAAAATCTCCGCCGCGCTGGCGCTGTCCTGGTCGATGAGCACCACCAGCGGCACTCTCCACGTGCCGGGCTCGTGGGCCGAGTAGGTGAAGTCCTCCTGGACGCTACGGCCGTGGGTGGAGACGATCACTCCGTTGGGGATGAACCGGTCGGCCACTTCCACCGCCGTGATCAACAGCCCGCCGGGGTTGCCGCGGAGGTCCATGATCAGGCTCTTCATGCCGGCCCGGTGGAGCGCCCAGAGCGCATTGTCGAGATCCTGGGGAGTGGTCTTCTGGAAACAGGTGAGCCGCAGATAACCGACATGGTCCGTGCCTTCGAGGATCTTGACCGTGTCGACGCTCGGCACCTCCACGCGCTGGCGGCGGACCGCGGCACGACGCGGCTTCTGGTCGGCCCCCAGCAGAGTCAGGTTCACGACGGTGCCCTCCTCGCCCTGGAGCAGGTTGGCCGCCTGATCGGTCGAGTATTGGGCAGTCGGTTGGTCATCGACGGCGGTGATGCGATCGCCCGCCACCACGCCGCTCTGTTCGGCCGGACTGCCGGGGATGACCCTGACAATCAACAGGGCCCCGTCCTGCGCTTTCAACTCCACCCCGAGGCCGACGAAGTTTCCCTCGATCTGCGAGTAGACTTCGGCCAATTGATCGGGGGTGAGGTAGGCGGAGTAGGGGTCGAGCGAGTTGGTGGCGCCGCAGGTGTACTCGAGAACGACGGCGCTGGGCGCCAGCCCGATCCGCTGCTGGGCAAGTTGGGCCGCGGTGGCGACGGCGGCGGCGGCGTCGGACCGGGACTGGACCATCATCGGGCCGAGCACCTGGCGGAGTTCCCGCCGGAAGGCATCGAGCGCGGGCTGGTCCACCGTGCCGGCCTGCGTCTCAAGGAACGCCGCCTCGCTCAAGGCCACCTCGAAGTCGTTCGTGCCTCGTTCCACCAACTCTTTCCACTTCGGCATTTCGACGTAGTGCGCCTGGAGCTTGAGCATCACCTCGCTATACAGATCGAGCGCCTGCTGGAGGGTGAGCTGCGCAAGCAGAAGACGGAAGCTGCGGTCGGCATACCGGCGGTTGACGTCGTAATGGAGCCGGGTATAGTCGAACCGCCGCTGGAGGCTGGCTTCCCCGGGAAACTGCCGGACAGCCTCTTCGTAGTGGGCAACCGCTTCGCCCCAGCGTCGCTGAAGTTCCAGCTCTCGTCCGCGGCGCAGCAGGTCGCCGATCTCGGCGGTGCGGAGAGAGGCAAGGGGCGCGGTTGTCTGCGCCGGGGCCTCTCGGGCAAAGAGAAAGACTGCCAAGAGGGCAGCCGCAAGCGCACCGCTGGCCGGACAGATCCTTCGTCGCATCGTCGTGTCCATCAAGGGGGGAAACCGCCGTCGCTTGTAACGCTCCATCCCTGCGCCGGACATCCCAGCGCAACGACTACCCCTAAAGCGCGACTACGCTTGTGCCGCCATGATCGTTCGGCGGCGAGGCAGGCGGCCGGGGCCCGAAGGCCGCGGCCAAGTTCACTATAGAACACGTTTCCAGCAGCGTCAAAAAAACGGCCGGAATTTTCTGCCGCACAACCGCTACGACCGGCGAAAAGCGACCTCACCGGCTCGCGTTGCGCCGCCTGCGCCTGCCGGCAAGGAAGAAACCTTCCGAAAGCGTTGCACGGGTTGGACGGAACCTCGCAGATGCGCCGGTCCGAAGAAAGCCCGCACCGGCGGTAAGGCGGGAAAAAGCGGCAGATTCACCGCGGGATGGCAGGAGTCGAGGAAAGAGAAGAGGACGGTGCGGCCACGGGGGGACGCAGAGGTTGTTTGAAAATGGCGACAGGCGCCCCAATCGTATGCAAGGCCATTAGCCGGTACGCAAGTGCTCAGGAGCCGGTTCGAGTTGTCAAACAACGTTTCAAGGCTCGGAAAGAAGTTCCCGCCAAGAAGAGGCATGAAGCAGTCGGCGGTGCAGTCGGCGGAGATGCGTTAGATCGTCAAGCCGGGCGATTGCGGCTTCGACTTCTTCGCCGGGCGCGCCGAATCGCTCGGCGCCAAGGTCGAGAAGCACAGTCCGCGCCTCCTCCAATCTGCCTTTCTCGACACCCTCTTCAACAATGGCCTGATAAGTTACCGAATCTTTCATGCCACGTACTCCTCGCAATAGCTCACTGACCAGGTCTCTCGAATAGCGCAGTCCCATGAGAACGTCGGCGGCAGTCCAGAGGGTGCCCGCTTCCTCGGGTCTGGCCTCCTGGTTGATCCGCATCTGCATCCGGCGGACCACTCTCGGCAGATCGGCTTCGGTCACGGCGCCCAATGGGGCCAGAGGGACAAGGCCGAGTCCGCCGCTGAGCAACATTTCCACCGGTAATGCCCACATCCGCACGATCCGATACCGAAAAACCAGGTACGGCGTCTCGCCCCCGAATCGGTGTTCCAAGGTTCCGGTCAACTCCGGCCCGTCCGCCGCGGGTCGCAAGAGAACCGTGACACTGCGGACGGGAAGCCCGTGACGCCACCGGATCAGTGTATTATACAATCAGACCGACACAGTCTTACCCGAGACGATCGATTCGGTCTGTTTCTGGCAGAGCACCAGGGCATCGCGGGCGAGCGAGCCGTCCAACAGAGCCGAGGGCTGGTTTTTCTGGATCGCCTGGACGGATTCGGCCAGTTCGGGCGGGAAAGCGGCCAGCATGTCGGGCGGGCCGAGATCGGGATGAACCACGCCGCCCTTGTCATCGTACAAAGTGAGCGGGAAGTTCATGCCCGAGTCGAAGGCGAGCGTCGCCTTCTCAAAGTGCATCTCGTAACCGTGGGTGAAGGGTCGGCCTTGTTGGTTGATCACGCCGCTGGTGGCGGTAACGACCAGGCGGGGATCGTCGAATAGGAACTGGCTGGTGAAGTATTCGGCCACTTCTCCTCGCATGCGGCCCACGCTCCGCACCGTCTTGGGCATGCCGCAGATGAGTCGGATGAAATGGGCGTCGTGGATGTGGAGGTCGACCATCGGCCCGCCGCAACCGTTGGGATCGTAGAAGTCTTTCAGCCAGAGCGGATCCGAGATCACCCGCTTGAAGTTCCCGCCCAGGAACTTGCCGTAGGCGCCGCTGACAAGCGCCTTGTAGGCGAACTGGTATTCGGGCACGAACGGCAGCACGTGGGCAATCATCAACATCTTGCCCGCCTTCTTGGCGGCAGCGACCATGCGGTCGGCATCCTCGGGGTGCAGTGCGATCGCCTTCTCGCACAGCACGTGCTTGCCGGCGTTCGATGCGGTCACTGCCGCGTCGGCGTGGAAACAGGGCGGCAAGCAGATGTCGACCATGTCGATGTTCGGATCCTTGACCATTTCTTCCAGGTCGGAGAACTTGGCCATTCCTTCGAGATTGACGATCTCGCCCTGCGGCCCGAAATTCCCCTTGATCGACCGCCAGTCGCCCGAGAGCCGCAACGGATCCTTTTCGCAAAGCGCGACGATCTTCGCGTCGGAGACCTTCTTGTACGCGTTGAAATGGGTCATCCCCATGAAGCCGATTCCGGCAATGCCGACTCTGATCATATTGAAGCTCCTTGGTTAAGTAGTCCTCGTCCAGGTTTCGCTGCCAGCGGTTCTCGCGAATGCGTCGTCCCAGGCCGCCGTATTCTGCGGCTCATATTCTTCCAGCGGGAAGCTGTTGCGGATGACTTCGCGGGCTTCGGCGATATTGCCGACTTCGCGCGCCGCAACGGCCTGCATCATGATGTTGCCCGTGGCCGTGGCTTCCACCGGGCCGGCCAAGACCCGCCGCGCGCAGGCGTCGGCGGCCGCCTGGCAAAGCTGCCGGTTTTTGGTCCCGCCGCCCACGATGTGGATCGTGTCGATCCGGCCGCGCACCAGTTCCTCGCACATGGCCAGCACCTTGCGGAACTTCATGGCGATGCTGTCGAGGGCGCACCGCAGCACGGCCCCTTCGCTGTCCGGCGCGGGTTGGCCGGTCTTCCGGGCGTATTGGCGTATCGCCTCGGGCATGTTTTCGGGCGCCAGGAACTCGCTCGCGTCGGGATCAATGAACGTGACCAGGGGTTTTGCGGCTGCCGAGAGTTTGTTGAGGTCTTCCCAATCCCAGTTGCGCCCCACCTGGTTCCACGCCCGGCGGCATTCCTGGACCAGCCACAGCCCCGAGATGTTCTTCAGCAGCCGGAAGGTATTGCCTACCCCGCCTTCATTCGTGAAGTTGAGTTTGAGAACGGTGTCGTTGACGACCGGTTGGGGCGATTCCACTCCCATCAGGGCCCACGTGCCGAGGCTGATATAGCACCAATCGGGGCGTTGGCCCGGGCGGCTGGCGGCCGGCACCGCCATGACGGCGCTGGCCGTGTCGTGCGTGCCCGGCAGGACGACGTCGGCCTTGAGCCCCGTTTCAGCGGCGATGTTTTCCCGCAGAGGTCCGAGATTCGTGCCGGGCGGCACGATCCGCCCCAGAATCGAGGCCGGCAAACCGAACGCGTCGAAAAGCTCCGTGGCCCAACCGCCTCGGACGGGATTATAGAACTGGCTGGTGGTCGCCTCGGTGAATTCGTTGCACTTCTGACCGGTCATTAGCCAATGGAACAGATCGGGAACCATCAGCAGGCACTCGGCAACGTCGAGCAGCGGCGAACCGGACTGTTTCATCGCCAGCAACTGGTAAAGCGTGTTCAGTTGCATGAACTGCAGTCCGGTCTGGCGGAAAATCTCTTCCCGCGGCACGATTGAAAAAGCCTTTTCGAGCATGCCGTTGGTACGGCTGTCCCGGTAGTGGCTCGGATTGCCGAGCAAGACATCGCCCCGGCCAAGCAGGCCGAAGTCGACCCCCCAGGTGTCGACGCCGACGGTGGCAATCGTGCTGCCGAAGCGGGTGCCGGCAGCCCGCAACCCCTGCCGGACATGGGTCCATTGGGCCAGCAGGTCCCAGAAAAGGCTGCCGGCGACTTCGACCGGACCGTTCTCGAAACGGTAGACCTCCTCGAGGCGAAGCTTCCGGCCGTCGAATCGGCCCACCACGTGTCGACCGCTCGACGCGCCCATGTCAACCGCCAAGAAAGCCCTTTCCGCCATGACAGGCCTCGCCACGAAAGTCAAAAAGTGTCCAGTTCGTGAAAACGCGACAAAGCTAGTGCCCAATCGTGGCGGACAGCAGGCCCGGAGTCAAGTACCTCCACCTGTCCGTTCTGCAGGGTATTTGAATATAACCACTATGGGTGTTTCTTGTCGCGGCGGAATCCCCAGGCTCCAGAGTGGTCAGCCCATGGTCGAGCCGGGTGAAGCGACCGAGCGGGCCTCGCCCGTGGTGGCAATTCTTCGGCGGGCATTGAAGTTACGCGCCTCGCGCGGTTGTATTGCAGGAATGCGGGCCGCAGCGACGATATCAGCCCTAGCGGAAAAAGAGTTGACTTTGTTTAGAAACATAGGTATAATTATAGACTGTCATCTTCGCGAGCGAATCGCGTGGAGGCTCTCAGCGATGCTTCGATTCTACGCGGATCTGAATTTATCCAACATGAGCAGTAAAATAACCGATGGAATGGGGCGGCCCATGCTGGGTGCGGGTTTGGCCCAGGCGAACTGCTTGGGCTCGGCCGCGCCGAGGGCTGAGAGCGGTCCGAGATCACCGACGCCGGAGGAATTGGAATCGCTTCGCGGGCACAGTGTTCGCCTGGAAAACGCCGCGCCGGAGGAGATCATTGCCTGGGCCGTCGAGGCGTATTTTCCCAAGCTCACGATGGCCACCGCGTTCGGACCGGAGGGCTGTGTGATCTTGTCGATGCTCGCCAAAATCGAGCCGCGCGTCTACGTTTTCAATCTCGATACCGGGTACCAGTTCCCGGAGACGCTCGACCTGCGGGAGCGGATTGCGGAGAAATACGGCATTGTGGTCGATCTACAGCGTCCCGAATTGTCGGTCGAGGAGTATGAAACCCGGCACGGCGGACCGGTCTACCAGACGGATCCCGATCGGTGCTGCCGGGACCGCAAGATCTCGGTGCTCCACCGTGTGGCGCGAAACCATTTCGCCTGGATGAGCGGCATCCGGCGCGATCAGAGCGCGCAGCGGGCCGGAGCGCCGATCGTCGGATGGGACAAGAAATTCGGACTGGTGAAGATCAGTCCCTTGGCCAATTGGAACCGCAACGACGTTTGGAAACGGATTCTGGACGAAGACATTCCGTATAATGTTTTGCATGATCGAGGCTATCCCAGCATTGGCTGCTGGCCCTGCACGCGGTCGGTCCTCTGCGGCGAGGACGAACGCGCCGGTCGCTGGAGCGGGACCGCGAAGACCGAGTGCGGGCTACATACCGCGGAAGATGAAAAATGAGTAATCGCCTGAAAATTTCAGCCAAGACGGAGTATGCATGTATCGCGATGCTGGAACTGTCGTCCCGATACGGTTCGGGCGAACCGGTCCGCATCCGCAAGATCGCGGAGCGCCATGACGTTCCTCCGCGGTTCCTCGTGCAAATTCTCTTGCAGTTGAAGGGGGCGGGGCTGGTGGCCAGCACCCGCGGCGCTGCCGGCGGATACCATCTGCTCAAACCGCCGGAAAACGTCTCGCTCGGAGAAGTGATGGATGTGATCGAGGGCTCCAGCAACGGCAACGGCGAGGTGAAGGCCAGCAGCGCTTCGCCCGATTCGCCGGCGGTGAAGGTCCTGATGAAGGCATGGCACGACGTGGCCGCCGTGGAGCGGGAAATGCTCAACGGCATTACCTTCGCCGAGTTGCTGGACCGGGCCCGCGAGCAAGACGAACACATGTACTATATCTGAACCACCCGGTCCGAACGGGGGCAGGCTGCCGGCCTCCGACAAGCCCCTACGGGTGCCGGCGGCCGGCCGGCTCTCCGGCGACTCTGCTTCCAGGCTCGCCGCATTGCCTCGCGGACCTCCTGCCGAGCTTGAACCACACTCCCCGCGTTTCTATACTGACCGTTTTCTCTGCTGCCCGCGCCTGCCGTTGTGTGCACCGGGGCTACTCAAGGACTGTGAAGGACTAGCCAATGGCCGATCTTGTTCCTCCTCATGGTGGTTTAACTGAACCTGTTTCTCGGACCGTTGCCGCGGAAGCGGTGGCCGATGTCCTGGCCGAGGCGGAACGCCTGCCGAAGGTCCCGGTTTCCGACGCCGATCTATCGACGGTCTACCGCTTTGGAGATGGAGGTTTGAGCCCGCTGGTCGGCCCCATGGATTCGGCCACCTACCGCCGCGTGCTCGAGGAGTCGGTCCTTGAGCGGGGCGGAAAGAAATACGCCTGGACGATTCCGCTCTCGCTGCCGGTTACGTCGGAGGCAGCCAAGAAGCTCGGCCGGGGCCAGAAGGCGGCCCTGGTCAACCCGTCCGGCAAGGTCGTGGCGACGCTCGAGATCAATGACGTCTTCCCTTGGGACAAGAAAGAGTATCTCACCAAGGTCTATCTGACCGAGCGGACCGATCATCCCGGGGGAGACATGGTTTTCAACGGCGATGCGGACAAGACGCACCTCATCGGCGGCGAGATCCAGGTGCTGCCGCAGCCGAGGAACTCCTCGTTCGGCACGTACGTCCTTTCGCCCCGGGAAGTCCGCCGGTTGTTGGCCGAAAAGGGATGGGAGCGGGTCGTGGCGTTCCAAACCCGCAATCCGCTGCACCGCGCCCACGAGTACGCCCTGGTCTACGGCCTGGAGACGCTGCTGAGGGCCGGCTACAACGCCGGGGCCTGTCTCAATCCGCTCGTCGGAGAGACGAAGGGCGACGACGTCCACGCCAACGTCCGCATGCGGACCTACGAGGCCCTCATCGAAAACCGTAGCCTTGGCGAAGGCGACAGCGATTCGGAGTTGTGGGGGCCGCGCGGCGAGTCGGTTCCGGACCGGGTCATCCTGCTCGGGTTGGACATCAAAATGTTTTACGGCGGGCCGAAGGAGGCGGTGATGCACGCCATCTACCGACAGAACTTCGGCTTCACCGACATCATCATCGGCCGCAAGCACGCCGACGCCCCCTACCACGACGGTTCGGCGATCTGGGGAGATTTCGACGCCCAGGATATTTTTGACAACCTGGCAGGCGATCTGAAGATCAAGCCATTGAAGGTCGGCTTTGCGGCCTACTACGAATCGATGGGCCGGGTCGACCTGATGGAGAACCACAAGGACGAGAAGCCGTTGTTCATCTCGGGCAAGCAGGTCCGGCAGTGGCTGGTCAACCGCGAACCGGTCGACCCGCGGATCATGCGGGAAAGCACCGCGAGGATTCTCACCGAAGCCATGGCCGCCAAGTAAGGCGGTACGATGGAACCGGCGCTGAGCAGTTGGCTTCTTGCGGTGACTGCGGCCGTACTGGTCGGATTGTCGAAGACCGGCATGCCCGGCGTGGCGATCCCGGCCGTCTGGCTGATGGTCGAGGCGTTTGAAGGCGACGCGAAGGCCGCAGTGGGGGCGATCCTGCCGGTGCTCCTGGTGGGCGATGTTTTTGCGGTCGCCTATTATCGCCGGCACGCGCAGTGGGACCGTCTATGGAGGCTCTTCCCCTCCGGCATCGGATTATTCGAGATCGATCTTTTCAGCGAGGAGTCAACTTGATTATGCTGGAGTAGTATGCAGTTCGCGAATCCGGAGATTGCCCGATGACCGGTTACATCCAGGTGGTGACCACTGCCCCAACTCGAGACGATGCCGAGACCATCGCACGCGCCCTGGTGAACGAGCGTCTGGCAGCTTGCGTGCAGATGATCGGGCCCATTCTCAGCACCTACCACTGGGAGGGAAAGGTGGAGACAAGCCAGGAATGGCAGTGCCTGATCAAGACGCGACGGGATCTGTTTGACAAGATTGTGGGGACGATCCGAGCGCTCCATCCGTACAAAGTCCCCGAAATCCTGGCGCTGCCGATCACTACGGCGGATCGGCCCTACCTGGAGTGGATCGACGCAGAGACCACCAGGCCGTGATCGGGTTGTTACAACTTCGTCACACGGGCGATCACGTAGGCGACGGCCGCCACGCCCAAGGCGAGGCCGAGCATCGTGCCGAAGGTCGGCAGGTTGTATTCCAGCCCGCGCGTGAAGAACACCTTGTAGAACATGAAGAGGAAGACGGTCACGGCGAAGCCCGCCATGGCCATCAACTGCTGGCGTTTGGCCTGTTCTTTCGGCGAACGCGCCGGGGCGCCCGCTTCGGCCGTTTCGGCAGCGGATTGGGCCGGTTGCGGCGACGGGC
>JABWBD010000307.1 GCA_013360685.1 Pirellulales bacterium | reverse complement strand
GTGCTTTGGCTGGTATCGAAACGGTTCAAGAAAACGATGGCGTGAGGGCGTGCGGCGTGGGGCGGTTCTGCGCGGCTCGCCGGTTATGCCGTCTTTTCGGCCGGTGCGGCTGACGGTCTACGAAAAATCCGTTGACCGGGCGGATTCGCGAGACTTTTCCGTCTCCGTTGGCCGATGGGACAATGAGTAGGGGGCATGCTTCGGACTGCCGGTGGGATTTTCCGGCATCTCCGGGGCTCCCGCACTGGTGGAACCGCGCATCTATGGCAAACGTCGGTACATCCGACAATTCGATCCCGGCCGACTCCAAACGGCGGCCCGCCCGACTCCGCCATGCGCGCGACGAGTTGGAGCATTCTCTCCGCGCTTTGTCTCACGATATGGCGGCCAACTTCATGCTTCTGGACAACTCGTTCCGGCGCCTGAAAGCCTCCTTGGCCGCGGGCGATCCAGGGGAGGTGCAGCCCCTGGTGGCCCATGTTGAGGCTTGCCTGCGCGAGTCCAAGCGGTTTCTCGACGACATGGCGATGTTGGCCAGATCCGGCACCCTATCCATGGAGCCCTGCTGCGTGGAAGTCGGCGAAATCGTCGAAGAGGTTCTCTTCGAGCAGCGGGAACTCCTCGTCGAGCGCCGAGTCGAAGTCGACGTGCGGCCGTTGCGAGCAGTCTGGTGTAATCGTCATCGTCTCAAGCAGGTCCTTACGAACTTGATCCGCAACGCCGTCAAGCATGGCTGCGACCCACAGCAACCCCGAATCACGATCTCCGCCGAATTCCGGCGCAATCGGATCACCCCGCCAAACTCGCCGCTGGTCGCCATCCGTGTGCACGACAACGGTCCCGGTATCGATCCTCGCCATCACGAAGAGATCTTCCTGCCCGGCCGGAGGCTCCTGTCGTCTTCCGAAGAAGGGGTGGGAATGGGTCTGGCGATTGTCCGAAAGATTGCGGAACATTTTGGGGGCTCTGCGACGGTCGAGGCATCGTGTCGGAATGGAACGGCATTCTTGGTGGCACTGCCGGCTCCCCCAGAACCTGCGAGGCACCAGGGACCGGGGCGTTTCCCCACTGAGACCTCCGAACTCCGCCGGATCGAGCACGACACGCCCCACGAAGAGCAACGCCCGCACCGCCGGGCGGAGAAGCCTCGCTCAAAGCCGGCGCGACATCGCTGAAAAGGGACGACGTCCCGGTCGTCCTGGAGATGGCCTTCCACCTGGCCGAAGAGCTGCTCGCCGGCGCCTACGGCCTCGGCAACCGCCTACCGGTATAAGAACCAATGCAAAGGAGTCCAACCAGACGGAAACGACCGCAATAGCATGCCCAACCATGCCGCGTCCTGGTCGTTGAGCAATCCCCCTGCCAATGACCAGTGACAAAATACATCGTGTGTTGCTCCTCATCGAGGAGCCTGATCTGTGACAATTCGGCCTGGCGGGTTTTCCATCACCGTGCTTGCCTCCCAACGTTGCCTCAGGCGATCTCGGCAGACCAGCGGCTGTCGTCGTCTTCTTCCTCGGCCTCGTCGTCTTCTTCCTCGTACTCGTCTACCTCTTCGTCGATCTCTTCCTCTTCGTCGACTTCCTCATCCTCGTCGTAGGCATCGTCTTCTTCAGCCGCGACGCTGTCGTCCTCTTCCTCGTCCTCGCTGTCGTCTTCCTCGAGTTCTTCGTCCGGGCGTTCGTCGAACGGGACTTCGTCGAATTCGTCGTCCTCTTCCTCGCGCGCACGGGACTTGACTCCCGACGGACGCGACACGGCCGGGGCCGCGGCGGTCCGGCGACCCGGTTTGGGGCCAGGCTCGCTGGAGGCCGGCTCGAGGCGGATCCGGTTACTGGGGCGTTTCGGAGCCGAGGCTGCCACTGGGGCCGGCGCCGCCTGGGATGCCGGAGCACCTCGCATCGCATCCCAGTCCTCGACGCTGATCATTACCTCCCGCGCCTGGGAACCGTTGTAGGGACCGACAATGCCGTCTTCCGACATGAAGTCGATCAGCCGCGCTGCGCGGCCATAGCCGATTCCCAGGCCGCGTTGTAGGAGCGACACGCTGCCGCGGCCTTCGCGGACGACCAGGTCGACGGCAGCCTCGTAGAGTTCGTCCTTGCTATTGAGCTGCGGTCCCTGTCCTTCGACCTCGGCGGTCTTCAGTTGCACGAGCTCCTTGACGAACTGCGGCTCGCTCGTGGCCACGGATCCGATCACGCGCGTGATCTCGTCGTCGCTCAGGTAGGTCCCCTGGCCGCGGATCAGGCTGCTCGTGCCCGGCCAGAGGAAAAGCATGTCGCCGTTGCCGAGAAGTTTGTCGGCCCCCATTTCGTCGAGCACCACGCGGCTGTCGGTGCGGCTGGCGACTTCGAAGCAGATCCTCGCGGGCAGGTTCGACTTGATCAGGCCGGTGATCACGTCGACCGTCGGCTTCTGCGTGGCCAACACGAGGTGAATGCCGACGGCCCGGCTCTTCTGCGCCAGGCGGATGATGTGGCCTTCGACCTCCTTGGCGGCCGTCATCATCAGGTCGGCCATCTCGTCGGCCACGATCACGATGTAGGGCATGTGCTTGGGGATTTCCGCCCACTGCTGTTCGTCTTCGGGCTGGATCCGTTCGCGGAGTTCCTCTTCCCCGAGCTGGTTGTAGACGCTCAAGTGGCGCACACCCGCGCGGGCCAGCAATTGGTACCGCTCCTCCATCTTCTCGACCGCCCAGGCCAGGATTGCCTCGGCCTTGCGCATGTCGGTGACGACGGGGTGCATGAGGTGCGGGATCTGTTTGTAGGGGCTCAATTCGACCATTTTGGGGTCGACCAGGAGCATGCGGACCTCGTCGGGGCGACGGGTCATCAGCATCGAGACGATGATCGAGTTGAGGCAGACGCTCTTGCCGGTGCCCGTCCGACCGGCGATGAGCAGGTGGGGCAGGCTGGCCAGATCGACGATCATCGGATTGCCCGAGACGTCCTTGCCGAGGAAGATCGGGATCCGCATCGTCTGAGCCTTCGGGCCGCCCTCATCCATGACTTCGCGGAGCCGGACTAGCTGGCGCTCCGTGTTGGGAACCTCGATGCCCACGGTGTTCTTGCCGGGAATCGGGGCGACGATCCGCACGCTGGGCACGCGCAAGGCGATGGCCAGGTCGTCGGCCAGGCCGGTGATCTTGCTGAGGCGGAGTCCGGCCTCCAGTTCGACCTCAAATTGGGCGATGACCGGGCCGGTCTGGATCTCGACCACGCGGATATTGAATCCGAAGTCGGCGAACGTTTTTTCCAGGATCTTCGCCCGGCGGCGGACCTCTTTCTCGTGTTCCTCGAAGCGGAACGGTTCGCTTTCCAGAAGCAGGTCGACGGCGGGAAGTTCGTAGTCGCTCGGTTCCGTTCCACTGGCGGTTGCCTCGATCTCCTCGATCATCTCTTCGCGCTGGGACTTCTTGGGCTTGCGGATCTTCAATGGCTGCGGGGATTTCGCCGCGGGAGCCTCGTCGGGACTCGGCTTTTCGTTCGGTTCCTCGGTTTTCTCGCTGTCGGCGGCCTCCTCGGCCTTCCGGCCGGGACCGCGGACGGCGAGAGGTTCCTCGTCTTCCTCTTCGTCTTCGTCCTCGTCCTCCTCTTCTTCCTCTTCTTCCTCCGCGTTCTCTTCCTCGGCTGCCGCACGTTTGGCGGCGAGATTTCCGGCATAGGCGGCCGCAACCTGGACCAGACCGCGGCCGGCGGCCTTCGTCGGCATTCCGACCATCCAGGCCAGGAACCGAATCAGGACGTAGTCGGTGCACAACAGCAGGCCGCCGAGGATGATGCTCGTGATGAGGATGTAAGCTCCGACGCTGGCGAAGTTCATTTCCAACAATCCCCGCCCCGTAGCGCCCAAGTAGCCGCCGGAGCCGATGACCGGGCCGGGCGAGAACTGCGGGACGGCCATGGCGGCCAGAGTGCAGAAGCCCGCCAGTGACAAGAGCCAGCCGCTCAACCGGAGGTACGGTTCTGTAATCCGGTGCCGTGCCAACATCAAGGAAACCACGACGATCAGCGACACCAGGAGATAGTAGGCGCCGAGGCCGAATGCCTCCAGGAGGACCATGCTTACCCAGGCGCCGGAGCGTCCGCAGACGTTCAGTGTGTTCTGCGCGGGCGGATAGACGATCGTGCCGGGCGGATCGGCGGGGTCGTAGCTGAGGAGGCTGGCGGCGAGAAAGACGGTCAGCGCCAGCACCGCCAGGGCGAGCAGGTCGAGTCGAAGATCGCGTTGTTCCAGCATGGGCGCGTCGTATTCAGTGGCCAAGCCTCTTGGCTGCCTTGCGGCGGCGGTTTCCAGTTGGGCGCGTCCGTGCCCGGAGATGATCCTGCCTCTTGAGTAGATCGGATCTTTGGACCGCGAGCGACCAGTTCACGGCAGGTCGGCGGCGCCGTTTGCCCTGGGTTCCCGCAGAGAAAGACCGGCAGGCCGGCCAAAACCGTCAGTACCGGGCACGGCAGGCCCGGACAACCGGCAAGACCGTCACAAACCGATCTGGCTTGTCCAACCAATTTAGTGGGGAAAGCCCCTACCCCGTAGGCACCCCTTTCCTATCCCCTTCCAGTTTGTTAGTTTCCCTAATGCTCTTCCGCGGATGGATTGCGCCCAGGGAATCTTCCAACGGACCAGCCCGCGGACTTACTTAATAGGGAGGAACCGTATGGATTATCTGGCGTTTATCGAACAGCAGATTGCCGAACTTCGCAGCACGATCGGGGGCAATGTGGCCATCAATGCCCTCAGCGGCGGCGTTGACAGCTCCGTGGTCACCGCGCTGGGCCATCGGGCCGTGGGAGACCAGCTCAGGACGGTCTTTATCGACAACGCCCTCATGCGCGAGGGCGAGCCCCAGCGGATCGTCGAGGCGTTTGCCGGAATGGGCATCCCCGTCGAACTCGTCGATGCGCGCCGGAAGTTCCTCGCGGCGCTGAAAGGGCTGACCGATCCGGAAGCCAAACGCCAGGCCATTACCGACACGTTTTACCAGGACGTGTTTGGCGAACTCGTGCGCAAAACGGGGGCAAAGTTCCTGCTGCACGGCACCATCCTCACGGATATCGAGGAGACGGTGGCCGGCATCAAGCGGCAGCACAATATCCTGGCCCAATTGGGGATCGACCCGGAGAAGCAGTACGGCTACCGGGTCCTCGAGCCGCTGGCGACGCTCCGCAAGGACGGGGTCCGCGAGGTGGCCAAAGTGTTGGGGATGCCGGAGAGCATCTATCGCCGCATCCCCTTCCCGGGCCCGGCCCTGGCCGCGAGGATTGTCGGCGAGGTCACCGAGGAGCGGCTGGCGACGGTCCGCGCCGCCACCGTTGTAGTCGAAGAGGAACTGGCCGACAGCGGGGCGTTTCAGTACCTGGCTGTTCTGCTCAACGACTTCACCACCGGGATCCGCGACGGCAAGCGCGAGTTCGGCCAGATCATCGTCGTGCGGTGCATCGACAGCGTCGACGCGCGAACCGCTACGGCCGTGGAAGTCCCCTGGGGAAAACTGCACCGCATTTGCGAGCGGATCACGTCGATTCCAGGTGTGAACCGCTGCCTGTACGACCTGACGCCGAAGCCGCCCGCCACGGTCGAGTACGTCTGATTCTTGCCCGCTCGGCGCCGCCCAGCGGTCCGCCGTTACTGCCGATAACCCTTCGCCGTCCAACCACCATCCCGTTCGACCGCCTTCAAGGAGACCGCCGCCGTGCCCAAGCGTGAAGACATCCACAAAGTCATGATCATCGGATCCGGCCCCATCGTCATCGGCCAGGCCGCGGAATTCGACTATTCGGGCACGCAGGCGTGCAAGGCCCTGCGAAGACTCGGCTACCAGATCGTGCTGGCCAATTCGAACCCGGCGACGATCATGACCGATCCGGGTATGGCCGACATCACCTACATCGAACCGCTCACGCGCGAGGCCATGGCGGAGATCATCGAGCAGGAGAAGCCCGACGCCTTGCTTCCCAACTTGGGCGGGCAGTCGGGCCTGAATCTTGCCTCGCAGTTGGCGGCCGCGGGCGTGCTTGAGCAGCACGGAGTGCGCGTGATCGGGGTCCAGGTCGACGCGATCAAACGCGGCGAGGACCGGCAGGCGTTCAAAGACACGATGAACCGGCTCGGCATCGAGATGCCCCGCAGCGAGATCGCCACCTCGTTGGAGGAGGCCGAACAGATCGTCGAGCGGATCGGGCTTCCGGCCGTGATCCGCCCGGCGTACACGATGGGCGGGACCGGCGGCGGGCTGGTTTACAACATGGACGAGTTCCGGACGGTCGTGGCGCGAGGGCTGGCGGCGAGCATCGTCAACCAGGTGCTGGTCGAGGAGTCGGTGCTCGGGTGGGAAGAGCTGGAGTTGGAGGTCGTGCGGGACGCCAAGAACCAGATGATCACCGTCTGCTTCATCGAAAACGTCGACGCGATGGGCGTCCACACCGGCGACTCCTTCTGCACCGCCCCAATGCTTACCATCGACCCGGAGTTGCAGAAGCGTCTTCAGAAGCACTCTTACGATATCGTCGAAGCGATTGAAGTGATCGGCGGCACGAACATCCAGTTTGCCCACGATCCCAAGACGGGCCGCGTGGTGGTGATCGAGATCAATCCCCGCACTTCGCGTTCGTCGGCCCTGGCCTCCAAGGCGACGGGCTTCCCGATCGCCTACGTCTCCTCGCTGCTGGCCGGCGGACTGACGCTCGACGAACTCCCCTACTGGCGCGAGGGGACCCTGGAAAAGTACACGCCGTCGGGCGACTACGTCGTCGTGAAGTTCTCTCGCTGGGCCTTCGAGAAATTCCCCGGCTCGGAAGACAAGCTGGGCACGCAGATGCGGGCGGTCGGCGAGGCGATGAGCCTCGGCAAGACGTACAAGGAAGCGTTCCAGAAGGCGATCCGATCGCTGGAGATCGGTCGCTACGGGCTGGGATTCGCCAAGGACTTCCACGGCAAGCCGCTGGAAGAGCTGATGGCCATGCTGGTGGAACCATCCAGCCAGCGGCAGTTCATCATGTACGAGGCCCTGCGCAAGGGGGCCGACGTCGAAACGCTCTACCAGCGAACGTACATCAAACCGTGGTTCATCCAGCAGATGAAGGAGCTGGTCGAACTGGAGGAGGAGATCCTCAAGCACAAGGGGGGCTCCCTGCCCGACGAACTCCTCGGCCGCGCCAAGAAGGACGGCTTCGCCGACCGCTACCTGGCCAAGCTGCTGGGGGTTGCGGAGAAGGAGATACGCGAGCGTCGCAAGCAACTGGGCGTGGTCGAGGCATGGCACCCGGTGCCAGTCAGCGGCGTCGAGGACGCGGCGTATTACTATTCGACCTACAACGCGCCCGACGTCACCGGGTCGTCCGGCCGCCGCAAGGTGATGGTGCTGGGCGGCGGGCCGAACCGCATCGGCCAGGGGATCGAGTTTGACTACTGCTGCGTGCACGCGGCCTTTGCCCTTCGCGACGAGGGGATCGAGTCGATCATGGTCAACTGCAATCCGGAGACGGTTTCGACCGATTTCGACACCTCGAACAAGCTTTACTTCGAGCCGCTGACGGTCGAGGACGTGCTGAGCATCTACGAGAAGGAGAAGCCCGAGGGGATCGTCGTCCAGTTCGGCGGGCAGACGCCGCTGAACATCGCGGCCGAGTTGGCCGAAGCGGGCGTCAAGATCCTCGGCACGTCGACGGAAACCATCGACCTGGCGGAAGACCGCGACCGCTTCCGGCAGGCGATGCAGAAGCTTGGCATCCCGCAGCCCCGGTCCGGCATGGCCAGCAACCTTCAGGAAGCGCTGGCGATTGCCAAGGAGATCGGCTACCCGCTGATCGTGCGGCCCTCGTTCGTGCTGGGCGGGCGGGCCATGGAGATCGTCCACGACGAGAGCATGCTGGAGCACTACGTGGCAGCCGCGGTCGACGTGTCGCCGGAACGGCCCATCCTCATCGACAAGTTCCTGGAGAACGCCATCGAGGCCGAGGCCGACGCGATTGCCGACGGGGAAGACGCCTTCGTGCCCGCGGTCATGGAACATATCGAGTTGGCCGGCATCCACTCGGGCGACTCGGCCTGCGTCATTCCGCCGATCAGCATCCCGCCGAAACACCTGGAAACGATCCATCAGTACACTCGCAAGATCGCCATGGAGCTGAAGGTGGTGGGGCTGATGAATATCCAGTACGCGATTGCTAAGGACACGGTGTACGTGCTGGAGGCGAACCCGCGGGCCAGCCGGACGGTACCGCTGGTTTCCAAGGTATGCAACATCCCGATGGCCCGCATCGCGACCCAGGTGATGCTGGGCAGGAAGCTTTCCGAGTTGGGACTGGTCAATCGGCCGGTCCCGCACTACGGCGTGAAAGAGGCGGTGTTTCCGTTCAACATGTACCACGAGGTGGATCCGGTGCTGGGGCCGGAGATGCGATCGACCGGCGAGGTGTTGGGGATGGCGGAATCCTTCGGACTGGCCTACTTCAAGTCGCAGGACGCCGCGCTCGGCCGCTTGCCGCTGGAAGGGACCGTGCTGATCACAGTGGCCGACCGGGACAAGCCGGCAGCGCTGGAGGTTGCGCGACGGTTCGCCGAACTCGGATTCAAGATCAAGGCCACGCAAGGGACGCAGTCTTTCCTGGCCGAGAGCGGCATTGCCAGCGAATCGATCCTGAAGATGACCGAAGGGCGGCCGAATATCGCCGACGCGATCACCAACGGCGAAATCCACCTGGTGATCAACACTCCGCGCGGCAAGGCCGGCAAGGCCGACGACGCCTACATCCGCCAGACGGCCATCCGCCGGAAGATCCCTTACATCACGACCGTGACGGCGGCCATTGCCGCCGCGAAAGGCATCGCAGCCTACCGCGCCGGGCACGGCAAAGCAAAGAGCCTGCAAGCTTACCATGCGGATATCAAGGAGTAGTTGCGGCGAGGATGCCTTGTGCGGCGGCCTCGCAGATCCGGTCGAGTTCGTCCAGCGAGATCGCCAGGGGGGGCATCATCACGACCACGTTGCCCAGTGGACGCAGCAGCACGCCCGCGGCCCTGGCATGGTCGCAAACGCGAAGGCCTCGCTTTTCCTGCCAAGGGTACGGCTGCTTGGTCCGGCGGTCGCGGACCAGTTCGACGGCTCCGATCAGGCCGCACTGGCGAACGTCGCCCACGTGCGGCAGGTCCGCGATGCGGTCCAGGTGTTCGCGGAGGCGGGCGATCTTTGGCTCGAGCCGGGCAAGCGTCTCGTCTTCGTCGAAAACGTCCAGAGTGGCCAGGCCGACCGCCGCGCCCAAGGGGTTGCCGCCGTAGGTATGTCCGTGGAAGAAGGTCTTCGACTCGGCGTAGCTGCCCAGGAACGCCCGCCAGATGTCGTCGGTGGCCAGCGTGGCGGCCATCGGCAGGTAGCCGCCGGTCAAGCCTTTGGCGATGCAGAGGAAGTCGGGCACGACCTCCTCGTGCTCGCAGGCGAACATCCTGCCGGTGCGGCCCATGCCGACGGCCACCTCGTCGGCAATCAGGAGCACGTCGTACCGACGGGTGAGATCGCGAATGCCACGGAGATAGCCTCGCGGATGCACGATCATGCCGGCCGCTCCCTGGACGAGCGGCTCGATCACCATGGCGGCGATCCGGGCGTGGTGCTCCGCGAGGACTCGCTCGACGTGGTCGAGGTAGTAGTCCAGGGCCCGGTCCGGCCCAACCCCGGCCGGCAGGCGATACATGTCCGGCGCGGGGACCCTGAGCGTCTGGAACAAGAGCGGCTCGAACATGGCATGGAACCGCGCGACACCGCCGACGCTCACGCTACCGAGCGTGTCGCCGTGGTAGGCTTCGGCCAGGGCGAGATAGCAGGTCTTCTCGGGCCGCGGGTCGGACCGCTGGCGCCAGTATTGCAGGGCCATTTTCACGGCCACCTCGACCGCCGTGGCGCCGTCGTCGGAGAAGAAGACGTGGTTCAAGCCGGGCGGCGCGAGATCGACCAGCCGTTTGGCCAGCTTGATCGTGGTCGGGTTCGACGCGCCCAGCGAGGTGACGTGGGCGACGCGGTCCAACTGCTCACGGATCGCCTGGTCGAGCCGCGGATGGCGATGGCCGTGGACATTGCACCACAGGCTGCTCACGCCGTCGAGATACTCGCGGCCGTCGATGTCCACGAGCGTGCACCCGTGCGCGCGCTCGAGGATGAGCGGCTCATACTCGGCCATCTGCGTGAAG
>JABWBD010000013.1 GCA_013360685.1 Pirellulales bacterium | reverse complement strand
GGCCACTCCCCGCGCCGACGCCACCCTCCGCCGATTCGCGTCGCCCTGCGCCGGCGGCCAATCTGCTGAAATTGACGGCGTTCTGAATGCCGTTCCCAACTGCAGCGGTTGTTCCGTTTTTTCGCAACGTGGAACGTGCTTCCATGGAACGACGCGGCAGTCAGCCAGTTCGAGAACCTCCGGCAGGCGAAAACGCGAGTGGGGACTATGGATTTGAAGATCGCCTGCATCACCCTGGCTCATGGCGCGACGTTGCTCTCGCGCAATCGAAAGGATTTCGACAAGATCCCCGGCTTGCGAGTTGAAGACTGGCTCTCGTAGCTGGTGCTGGTGCTGGTGCGGCGTCGGCCTGGACGACGAGGAGCTCGGCTCGTTCGAGTTCTGCCCGCACTGCGGCATCCTGAGGCTAAGCAGGGAGCGGGGTGTGTGGTGCGGGGAGCCAGAATAGGAAGACGCAGAAAGGGCCGCGAAAAGACGCAGAAGACGCAAGACGCGGGATGAGGCGGGAAGCGATTCCACAAGCCTTTCATTCGGGAGGTCGAGTATCCGGCACGGAGAGCGCGCCGGTTCTCCCAGAGCCTATCCCAAAACCTCACAGGAGAAGGGGATAGGCACATTTTGCTCCGAAGACTCCGCAAAACGAGCCAGTCCCCGACGGTATTGGGATAGGCTCTTGTTCTGGCTCCATGCACCCCGCACACTGCTCCCCGCTCAAGGAACGCTGAGTGCGGAAAGCAGAAGGCCGTTTGCAGGGAGCCGGAGCAGGACAGCCGAAAGGACCCAATTGGGATGTTTGACCCTTTTCACTCCATCGTGCTATAATACGCGCACGCCCCCCGGGGGCGGGCAACTGACGGCGCGTGCGGCACACGAGAGGAGGACTCCGACGGTGAACCAGGAACCACTGAGCATCGCCTTGCCGGACAACCTCAAGAATTACTTGTTCGAACAGGTTTCTCAAGGCGCGTGCAATTCTCCCAGCGAGTACATCGCTCAGTTGATTCGTGCCGATCAGAAGCGCAAGGCCCTGGAGAACCTGGAGACGCTTGTGCTTGAGGGTATCGAAAGCGGCGATGCCGGGGAGATGACCGATGAGGAGTGGGCGGCCCTGCGGCGCGGCGATTGGCAGCCGCAGTCTTCCGGGGCCGAGCCATGAGCAAGGCCCGCTTCACGCCAGTGGCCAAGAACGACCTCAACCACCACGCCAGATTCATCGAAACCAACAACCGCCGCGCAGCCGAGCGGTTTCTCGATGCGGCGCGGGAAGCGGCCAATTTGCCACCCAAATCACTCGCCGGTCCTCTCGGCATCGCTCCCGCTTCACGAATCCCGCTTCCTTGCGAGGTGCTGCGTGTGGCGAGGTCGTGGCCGAACCCCCAGATGGATGGGCGGCGGCGTTGGTGCGAACCGGGAAGGTTGTTCTAATGTCTTGCCGAGGGCGGCTTTCCACACTGACCCGCCCTTTGCCGTCCGCAGGAGGAATTTACGACGCCATGAACGTTCCCTTGTTTCAGGTTGACGCCTTCACCGATCAGCCATTGACGGGCAATCCGGCCGCAGTGTGTCTCCTGCCCGAGCCGCAGCCAGACGACCGGATGCAGGCGGTGGCAGCGGAGATGAATTTGTCCGAGACAGCGTTCTTGGTCGAGGAGGGCGATGGCTACCGGCTGCGGTGGTTCACGCCCAGAGTCGAGGTGGACCTCTGCGGCCATGCCACCCTCGCCTCGGCTCATGTCCTTTGGACTGAATGCCGAGTGCCGGTCGATCAGACGATCAGCTTCCACACCAAGAGCGGGCTTCTCAAGGCTGTTCGGCGGGATGATCTCATTGAACTCGATTTCCCGCTGGACTCGCCGTCCGCAGCCTCGCCGCCGCCCGACCTCCTGCCTGCCCTCGGTGCGGCGGCCGATTACGTCGGCAAAGGGAAGTTCGACTTCCTGGTCGAGGTGGCGTCGGAGGATGTGGTCCGCTCGATGGCACCCGACTTCGCCCGCCTCGCAGAGATCGAGGTTCGAGGATTCATCGTGACGGCCCGGTCCTCCTCGCCCGATTATGATTTCGTGTCCCGGTTCTTCGCTCCTTGGGCCGGGATCAACGAAGACCCGGTGACAGGCTCGGCGCATTGTTGCCTCGCCCCGTATTGGCAGGCGCGACTTGGCAAGAGTGAAATGACGGCGTTTCAGGCATCGGCCCGAAGCGGCGTCGTCCGAGTCCGAATTGAAGGAGATCGAGTCCTACTCGGCGGACAGGCCGTCACGGTGATGAAGGGAAGGCTGCTGTGATCGTGTTGGAAACCGAACGGTTGTATCTTCGACAGTGGGTTCCCGACGACCGGGTGCGTTTCAAGCCGCTGCTGATTGATCCTCGTGTCACCCAGTATGTGCCCCAGCGTGACTGGACAGACGAGAAGATCGAGAGCCAAATGCGTGAGTACATTCAGCAAAGCCAAGGCCGTGGATGGACGCTCTGGCCTGTGATCCATCGTGCCGATTCGAAATTCATCGGCTTCTGCGGCTTCGGCGAAGAGAAGACTTCCGAGGTGGGGATCGGGTGGCGATTCTTGCCCGAATACTGGGGACAAGGGCTCGCTACCGAAGCGGCGGCGGCAACGCTCCGACTCGGCTTTGCGAAATGGCGTTTCCCTCGTGCGGTCGCCCATGCTCAAAAACCGAATGTAGCCTCGATCCGGGTCATGGAGAAGATCGGCATGACCTGCGACGGGGTGTGCGACCATGAAGGCATCGAAGTCGTTCGATACGTTATCGGCAATCCCTATGCTTCACCCGGGCCTGCGACGAAGATGAGCAGCCCAAAGGAGAAGTCCGACGCAGACGACTCGCCGAAGCAAGTCAAACTAGTCATTGTCATTCGCCACGACTTGAAGATGCGACGTGGGAAGCAGATCGCCCAGGGTGCCCATGCCGCTATGTCGTTCATCTGTCGTCGTTTGCAGAAAGCGGGGACCGTGTCGCTCGACGATTTTACCGACGCTCAGCGGGCGTGGCTCACCGGCACGTTTGCCAAGGTCTGTTGCCGGGTGAATAGCGAGGCGGAACTGGCTGAGATCCATGACAAGGCGTTGGCGGCCGGGCTGGAAGTTCACCTCATCACTGACAGCGGCAAGACGGAGTTCCACGACCAGCCAACCGAGACGTGCCTCGCCATCGGCCCCGACGATGCCGACAAGATCGATGCGATCACGGGCCACCTTGAGTTGTTGTAGCAGGAGCAGCTTCGTGCTCGTCGCCCATGACCAGGAACGGATAAATCGACAGCAGGATCACCAGAATCCTCGTCATCGGTCAGGCCCTTTCTCGTTCGTAATCTTTTTGCCCGAAGGGATTGCGTTCGTCGCTCTCTTGATTCACGGTGCCCCGCTTGGCATGATTCTGGGATGGCTCGGTGCGCCGGTCAACAGGCTGGGCCGGTTCTTGGTATGACAAGGCTGGGTCTCGGAATACAACATGATTCGTCCCTGCAATGATACGGCTGGCACAATGCAGTCACTCGTCTTCTCGTCTTCGTTTTCATCGTCGCCGTTGCGCCTTCCGCCTTGTCCTCCGAAGTATTGGTGGAGGCCGAAGGCTTCGCCAATCATGGCGGCTGGGTGCTCGATTCGCAGTTCCTTAACGTGATGAAAAGGATAATGTCATGGCCTTCAAGTTGTTTGACTCGACTTCCCTGGGGCGCATTGCCCTCAAGGATTTCATCGATGGGGGACTATCCGTGGAGGAATCACTCCAGATGGCCTCGATGCTGGAAAAGGCCGGAATCGACGGCATCGAGATGAGCGGCGGCAGCATGGACGCCGCAAGCAAATTCAAGCCGGTCAGGCGGGGCGGATTGCCCTCAGAAGAACATGAAGTCTACTACCGAGAGCCAGCCAAGCGGTTCAAAGCTGCCATCGGCGTGCCGCTGATCCTCGTCGGCGGGATTCGGTCCTACACGGTTGCCGAGAAGTTGATCGAAGATGGCATCGCCGACTACATCTCGCTGAGTCGCCCCTTCATCCGGGAACCCCACTTGGTCGCTCGATGGAAGAGCGGCAACACCGAAAAGTCGGCCTGCGGGTCATGCAACATGTGCTTTCGGCCCATAGTAGAAGGCGAAGGCATGTACTGTGTTGGCGAGCGGCGGCAGCGGGAGAGATCGCAGAAAAGCTCGGAAGGTATTGATGAGTAGTGCAGCCATGTTGCCAAAAGTCAAAAACTGCTGCATCAGCAGCGTCGAAGAGGCCAGAATGGCTGTGAACCACGGGGCATCCGCCTTGGGGCTGGTGTCGGACATGCCGAGCGGCCCCGGCGTCATTCCCGAGTCGCTCATTCGAGGAACTTCCCGATCTGATCGCCCGCCACCACCAGCGCATGGCGTTCTTCGACCAAATGCAAGGACTGCTCGCGCAACCGAAAGCCGCTGGCGAGGCCAAGGGCCTGAGCCTCGCTGACCTGACTGAACTTACCGGCATGGACCGCTCCGCGATCTCGAAGCTCGAACAAAACCGGCCAGCGCGCCAATCCTACCGCATACCGGATTCTACTGTAATGCTCCGCAGAGGCCGACACTACAGCGGGCGTCGGCACATGACAGCTTCTCAGGAATCAGCTCAATTGCCAGATTGGCTCACTGGCAACAGGCCTCCCGGTGCCGATCAGGTTGTCGAGCATGATGAGCGGGTAGTATACGCCTACCAACGTGTGGTTCCGGCATCGCCACCACCACACACTCCAATGCGTCGTTTCCTCGGGCGGCAGAAAGAAGTAGAATCCCTCCGCGTTGCAGGCATCGCAGCCGGCGAACCCCTGCCGCGACAGCGCTAGGTACGAAGATACGTACAACAGAAGCGCCAATAGCGCTCCAACAGCACAGCGCAACCGGGTCCCTTGGAAACGACGCATCGCAGGAGGCCACTGAGGTTATATAACGGTTGCCGAACGTATCGCGGTTGCCGGCGCGACTAGGAGGCGTTGGTTCGTCAATTGGGTAATCACTCCCGGGTGTCCGGGCGTCGCTAGTTGCATTCTTCGTCCCGCGTGACTGCTAAGGACCGGCCGAGCAATTACTGTCGCCTTTCGCTCCGCGAAAGTGGCGGCTTTCGCGGAGCGAAAGGCTACAAATACGAAAGTTATTCTTCGGCCGATCCCAACCCGAGGTCGGCCAGTGACGCCGCCGTCCCAACCTTCAACGCCAACCGCCGCAACTGCTCCGTCGGCATCCGCTCCAGATCCTCCCGAATCGTATCCGAAACCGGGCCAAACCGGGCTTCGATCAGCGAGTAAACCAGGTCCATCTGTCCTTTTTCGTACATCGTCTGATTCATCGCACGTACTCCCGCATAGGATTCCGATTGCAGCAGGGCCTCAAACTGTCGCTTCTGCTCTCCATCCACCGGCAGATAAGCCTGCACGCACTCGCCCAACAGGAACCGTTCCTGCTCGCTCAATGGCGCCTCTGCCAATCGCCGCAGCGCCTCTGCCCCTAGCTATACCACCCGCTCGGGCGGGATCTTCATCAGGGCGGCAAGAGCGACTCCCAACCAGTTGTCTCCCTATTGTCCAGCCATTCGATGCGCGACAGATCCAGACGCGCCGCCCAGTCCGCGAAGAACAGCAACAGGAAATCGACGAAGAACTGCCGAATCAGGGTCTTGAAGCGTTGATCGTTGTCCATGTTCCCGAAGATGATGAAACCGCGACATGCTGTCAAGACCGCCTTCAGTCTTGCCCCTCCGGAGAACCTTATCGATCCGGAGATTTCACGCCAGTCCGGACCGCCCGCACCAGGGCGGTCAAGATCTCACCGCAACGGATGCAGAAAAGCTCCTTCGAGGAAGGCACTCCTTCGGGAAAGAAGTGGACGGGCAGGACGTTCCTTTCTCCGCACCGAGGGCATGCCAGCAGCACGGGCTGCACGGACCCGCACTGGGCGCAAAACGGCGCCTTGGGAACAGTCTGCCCGCAAGCCGCACAATGCGTCTTTCCCTCGCGGGCCTGCTCGGGGCTGCTCGCCGGAGCCTCGACGCTCTTCAACTCCACCCGCAAATACTCCAGAGCAAGCTCCACTCGCTCGCGAAACGCCTCGGCATCGTTCCGAAGTCCCGTCACAAGGCCCATGTGCTGCGAATCGCCTTGGACGGGCAGCCAGGAGAAACGTTTCTGCATCTCCTCGTACTCTTTGTTCAGCCCTTGCACGGGCTCCCTGGCGGTCTCGAGTCTCGACCGAGGCGCCTCAGCGTCCGGCAAGAGTTTCACCACGTTCTCGGCCCGAGTTCCGGCGGCTTTGAGGTCGGCCACGCGCCGGCCCAGATCCTGAGCGATCGTTTCCATGAGCGACCTGCGAGCCGCGGTATAATCGCGCCCGGTCTCTTGGCGGTGGCACTCGCGCTTCGCCGCCCAGCGGGGAAACGTAATCGTCGCATACCCGATGACCAGGATGGTCGCGCCGATAAAAACGTAATCGCGAATCCCGCCCCCGTAAACCCCGTTCAGCACCAGCCCCAGAGAGAGTGCGGCCAAAGGCAAGACCCGCTTCAGGGCAAATCGGAAACCAAGAACCGCTGCCACGTGAAGCATCAAGAGCGGCAGAGAGAACACCGCCGCGACGATCATGGAAGCCAGTGTGCCCAGGTGACCGTGGAACTCGAGCACCGTGAAAACGATGAAGAAGAGCAAGTACGTGAAGGCGAGCAAGACGAAATGGCCCAGGCGGAAGCGGTCGAGTTGGCCCGGCACGGCCTGCTCGCTGAGATAGAGAAATCCGGCCCCGAAGAGCAATACCGCCGCGGCCACGAATCGCCAAAGAAAGAGCACCCGCGCCACCGGAGCCATGGCTTCCGGAATCAGCACGAGGATTCGCCGGTCGCTGACGAGGTTATGGAATTCCCACTCGAGTCGGCCGTTGGTGGCCACGGTCGGCTGAAGCGACTCGTCGGGAATGGTGATCGACTCTGCCCCGCGAAGATCCAGACGAATCGCCACGGACCGGAGTTGCTCGGCCGGCGGGAGCCGGTATTCAAATCGCTCGCGCCCCAGCGCGGTGAACCGGACCTCGGCGGTCAGCGCGCGTTGCAGGTCCATGCTGCACAGGCAGTAGATCCCTTCCCGCCGATAGAGCACTTGGCTTGGCGCATGCGGTTGCTGGTCCGGCCCCGTCAGCTTCAATTCCACGTCGCGGGCCTCAACGATTGCTTCCGGGAAAGGCACGAACAAGAGCACGTTCGTTCCCTCCTCGCCTCCCGGATGCCGGAAAACCAACTGCCCCGTGCAGTCCACCTGGTAGCGCGTGTAGACAACCACGTCGATCTGGTGGTAACTGGAAGCCAGGTCCATCTCCAGGTTCACCGACTCCAGCACCGGTCGCAGCCCCGAAGGCAGATCGGTCTCGGGCTCCCTGACGGCCGCTTCCGGTCGCGAGTCGATCCTCGTCGCGCGGGCCTTCTGGCGGGCCGACTGGACTGCCGGCAGCAGAAGGCTGAACAGTACCGCAATGATGGCCACGACAACCAGAAGTTCGACCAAGGTAAACCCACGTCTGGAATTCAGGATGCAGCGCGCGCCCGGCCACGAGCGCCGCCATTTCGCCCCGCCGTCGGCGATTCCATCGCACCGTCCCTTTGCTTCGCGCACTCCTTCCCGCGGCGTCCCTCGGTTCATTTTTCTGTCCGCCATTTTTCTGTCCTCGTTACTTCCCGCCGGCTCGAACGGCTGCTCGCCGCCTCTTCAACCTTTGGAGTGCGAGTGACTTGTCACCGCTTTCTTTCCGTCTTCTTTCGCCTTTCTTCTTTCCTATTCGGCTCCCCGATGCACTCGCTCGTCGCCGCACGCATAGGAACCCCAGTGCAGGCTCTATCCCGTGGATAGCGCACCCGTTTAGGGAAGTGCCTCCCTGAACGTACCGTCCCATGTCGCTTCCGGCAAGCTCACCGTGGTGATTGCCGGACAACTACCGTCCCTTTTTCTTCCCCTTCTCGCCATCGAGCCGGGAACACAGAGAATAGTCATGTCGGCAGTCGCTTTACTACACCCGCAGGGAAAGATGACGGTCACCCATGGCGAAGCAAGAGAAGAGTCCAGCGAAACCCACGTGTAAGAAAGAGGCCCCCCTTAAGGAAACCCAGTCGGCCCTGTTCACGCCCACGCAGGGGCAGTACCTTGCTTTCCTGCGAGTTCCAGTTCGGCAAGGGGCCCCACGATCCCAAGGGGAAACGTTACGTGCTCGACACGATGTTCGGCACCGGCGATGATTCCAAGCTCGCCGGCGACGTGGCCCGAACGACGATCGATTCGCTGAATCTCAAGGGCGATCAGCCTTTCGGGTACTGGTTCGATTACGGAGACGACTGGTGGCACCAGATCAACGTCGCTGCGATCGGCAAGTGCGTGCCGAGCGTAAAACACCCCAGGGTGGTCAAGCGGGTCGGCAAGAGCCCGCCCCAGTACTCGGAGGAGTGAACGCCCAACCCAATAGGAGTTCTGTAATGCTTCCTCGAAATTCCCGCGTTTTGATCCATGGTTCAATCCCGTGGGCCCTGATGTTCCTCACCCCTTGGGCCTGGGCGGCGGACATCGAGACGGTAAGAATCGCCCCGGACAAGAAAGGGTTTGTCCTCCATCCCTCCGGGGACCGCTACATGCCCTGGGGCCACAACTACGCCTCGGTGGACATCCTGGAACGTCTGGCCAAGGACCCCGAGCGCGTCGAGCGGGAGTTCGCCGAGATGAAGGCCGCCGGCACCAACGTTGCCCGCATCCATCCCGAGATGCCCCGTATCCTCGCCGGTCCGGACAAGATGCATCCGCACACGCTCGATGAGATCAAGAAGCTGCTGAAGATCGCGGAGAACTCGGGCATCCATCTCAAGATCACCGGCCTGGCCTGTTACAGGATCAAGGACCGCATGGCTTGGTATGATTTGATGAATGATCAAGATCGTTGGAAGACCCAGGCTTTTTTCTGGGAAACCGTTGCCCGGACCTGTGCCGAAAGCCCGGCCGTCTTCGCCTATGACCTGGTCAACGAGCCCGCCGCAGTGGGCAAGCGTGACGACGGCTGGTACACCGGCAGGATGGGCGACGTGGAATTTTGCCAGCGTCTCAGCCTCGATCCCGGCAAACGCAACGGCGATTGTATCTTCCGCGAATGGACGAAGCGCATGGTTGCCGCCATCCGCAAGCACGACCGGACGCACCTGATCACGATGGGGATGCTCCCGTTCCCCGGCGCGTACAAGGCCGCCGCCGAACAACTCGATTTTGTCTCCCCGCATCTGTATCCCAAGACCGGCAAGGTCGACGACGAGATCAATCTCCTCAAACAGTTCGACTGGGGCAAGCCCATCGTCATCGGCGAGACCTTTCCCTTGAGCTGTGGCGTGGACGACCAGCGCGATTTCCTCCTCAAGAGTCGCAACTTCGCCCACGGCTGGCTGGGTCACTGGCCGGATGAATCGCCCGCGGAACTGGCCGAGTTGAAAAGGACCGGCAAGGCCACGATCCACAACGCGATCTGGCTCTCCTGGGTGGACCTCTTCAACGAAATCGGTCCGCAGATGACCGGCGGGACATCGCGATGAGGTTTCTTGCCCGCGCACCGCGAGAGCGGCTGAACAAGAAGTAAAACGCGACATGAATCCCGATCCGCGCCTTGCGCAGTGGCAAGGGAGACCCAGCCGCACGGCCGGCCGTTAAACCCACGGCCTACGGCCGTGCGACCCTGGGGCTAAGCCGGTCCGGCGTGTCCCTTTCCGATTCGGCTGAGGCGGCACGACGGCCACGATCGGACAGCGTGGCGAGTTGAGTTGGACCGCTGAACTTGAACAACCACACTGGCTCGACTCGAATCCCAGAAGAATGTTGCCTTGCAAACTCTGCAACGGTATGCCGACGCGCTCGACTGCCAATTGGAAATCAACGTGGTTTCGGCCGACGTAGCGAAACACTCCACCCGCGGGGCAGCCGGCTAGAAGAGCAGACCGGAACGAGCATCGGGTTTTCGCGTTGTTGGGACCGTGAAACGCGATCGGGGCCATTAAGAGGCTGGACTGACCGAAGCATTTGCGGCGAACCTCTCGGCCTTCCGGCCGCACCCGGCCGCCACGCGCAATTTTGCAGCGCCCCTCCACCGGCCGGTATAGAACTTACGTTCCGCACCCACGCCCCAACCCCAACTCCCTCTTCTACTTGCATCCCAGTGTGTCGTCCGACTTCTTTTTGCAGCGCTCCGAGATTGTCGCAAAATCCCCCCGCCTCGCCCCCGCCAAACCGCAGACACCACTCCGCCTGCAAATGACCAATGACTTCCCTCCAGCTCTCTCGGATTTTTCTCGCTGTAACTTGGCTCTCGTCAACAACTTTCCAGTGGCCCAAAAAAAATGTGCTTGAAAATCTGCGCCGCACTCTCTAGCTTGGGATTCATGAAAATAATCGCGGCCTGAGACGGCCGCCCTGGCGTCGGGTATCCGAAAAGCCTGCCCTACAGGTATTCAGAAGAGCCCGCCAAGGACCTTCAAGGTCCCTGGCGGGCTTTCTTTGTCACCGCGAGGAAAACCATCCAACGGCACAGAGCCAATTCGTCTCAACACCCTGTTCTTTCGGACAAACCATTCATGAACATCCGCCACTCCGCGATCCATGCGCCGAGCGTCGTAAATCGTCCCAACTAGCCCCATCGCAGTCCCAGTACCACGAGCCAATCGTCCCCATATCTCTGCGTACTCGGTAGTCCTCGCTCCTCGCTGTCAGGCTCCGCCGGGGAGCGCACTATCTTGCAGGCTCCGCCTGCTCTTCCCATTTGGTCCGAATGAATTCCAAAACCCAAAGCAAAAGCATCGGCAGATGCCCAGGGAAAACACCGGAGGAACCGCCTTCGAGCGTTGCGCATTGGCCGGCGGTCTGCTCACGCGCGAGCAGCTCAATGCCGGACTCCGAATCCTCTGCACGTGGCTCGGACTGGCCCGCTGACCGCGGCGGCTGGCCCGCATCTTTCTCGCATCGCATCTCCCACTCGCTTCGCGGGGAATCGCAGTCATCCGATGCATGTTGCTCCGGCAGTTGTGCCGCGGTACACTGATGGAACCACAGGCATACCCGACGTCGGAGGAAACCGCTTCATGGAATTGCTTCCGCTGCGATCCAGAGCCCCGGTTCTCGTGTTTTTCGGAGCTCTAGAACCCGAAGATCAGACACGGCAACAGCGCGGCGGGCGACGGGCCGGCCCGGAGATCCGGTAGCAATGCAACAGCGACGGCTGGGAAAATCCGAACTCTACGTGGCACCGGTAGGACTGGGCTGCTGGCCGCTGGCTGGAATCACCAGCGGCACGATGACCGAGGCCGACGCGGTCGCGGTGATCGATGCGGCTCTGGAGGCGGGCGTGAACCATCTCGATACGGCCTACGCCTACGGCCGCGAAGGGGAAAGCGAACGGCGGATCGCCCGCGCACTCCGCGGACGGCGAGCGCACGTCGTGCTCGCGACCAAGGTGGGTGTCTATTGGGACCAGCAGGGCGTCTTGCGACTCACCGGACGCCCTGACCTGCTCCGGCAACATTTCGAGGAAAGCCTCCGGCGTCTGGAATTGGACCACGTGGATCTGCTCTACTGGCACGCCCCCGCCGACGACGCTCCCCTGGCCGAAACAGCCGGGTTCTTCCGCGAATTGCAGGCCAAGGGGAAAACGCGAGCGGTCGGCGTGTCGAACCTGACCGTCGGCCAGATGGAGGCTTTTGCCGCCGAGTGTCCCTTTGCCGTTGCCCAGGTGCGATACAACCGCCTGCAGCGCGAGATTGAGGCCGTCGTGCTCCCCTGGTGCCGCGAGCACCAGGTGAGCGTCGTGGCTTACGAACCGCTGGCCTTGGGTCTCTTGACCGGCAAGTTCGATCGCGACCACGTGTTTTCCGAGGAAGACTGGCGGCGGCGGTCGCCGTTGTTCTCCGGCGAGGCGTGGACGAAGAACTTGGAGGAAGTCGAGCGGCTGCGCCGGATTGCCGCCGGCCACGGCTGCTGCGTGGCGCAATGGGCGGTTGCCTGGACGATTTCGCAGCCGGGTGTCGCCGCCGCCCTCTGCGGCGCCAAACGCCCCGAACAGATCCGCGAAACCGCGCGGGCCATGTCCGTGGCGTTGTCGCCCTCCGAACTGGACGCATAGCCTGTACCGCCCTGATTGGTCTTTACCACTGATGATTTGCTTATACTCCCTGAAGGCGATGACACCATCTCAAGACCAATGCGACGGTATGCTCCGGCCGGGAAATCCGGAAGTGCAGAGAGGGTTTGAAAGCGGTTCCGCAGGGAACTGGCCGTTCCGACTGGCCGTGTTTATCGGCGTTTGTTGGGCCGCCGCCGCAGGTGCGGCCGACACTCCCGCGACCGACACGCCGTGGCAGAAGCCGCTCGACGTGGAGTTTACGTCGCGGCTCGACGGCTCCGCGCAGCGTTACGTCCTGCTTCTGCCAAAGACCTTGGAAGCCGGCAGGCCCGTGGATCTGGTTGTTGCCCTGCACGGTCACGGCAGCGACCGCTGGCAATTCGTTGAGAACACTCGCGACGAGTGCCGCGCCGTCCGCGACGCTGCCGCGCGCTACAGCATGCTGTTCGTCTCGCCCGACTACCGCGCCAAGACCTCCTGGATGGGCCCGAAGGCCGAGGCCGACGTTCTGCAGATTCTCGACGAAATCCGCCAGAAATATCCGGTCCGCTACATGTTTGCCTGCGGCGGATCGATGGGCGCCAGTTCGGCCCTGACCTTGGCGGCCCTGCATCCCGAGCAGGTCGATGGAGTTGTGGCGCTGAATGGCACAGCCAACCACGTCGAATACCAGGGATTCCAGGATGCCATCGCCCAATCGTTCGGCGGCACGAAAGCGGAGATTCCCGAGGAATACCGCCGGCGGAGCGCCGAACTGAATGCCGAACGGCTGACCATGCCCCTGGCGGCCACCGTCGGCGGGCGCGACCAATCGGTCCCTCCGGAGAGCGTGCGGCGACTGTTCGGCAAGCTCCACGAGCAAGGCCGAGCCGTGCGCCTGATCGATCGGCCCGAAGGCGGACACTCGACCAACTACGCCGACACCACCGCGGCAATGGACTTCGTGGTTGGCACAATCCGCAACAGCGGCGCGAGGCGATCGATCGTTCTGCCCGGCTACTGCAATACGCCCGACGCCATGGCCGTTCTGCCCGGCGGTGAGATCATCCTTTCCGCGGCCAATTTTACCGACCCAACATCCCCGGGCGTGCTCCTGAAGATTGCGCCGAATGACGAGGTCTCGCTCTTTTGCCGCCTGCCCGTCCATCCCGAAACGGGGAGGGTGTATCCCATGGGCGTCCGGCAGGCTCCTTCGGGCGACCTTTACGTGGCCGACTGCCAGGGTCTGGAAAAACCGCCTCGCATCTCGCGTCTGTTCCGCATCCGGGTTGCCGGTGGCAAACCGGCCAGCGTCGAGGTCGTCGCCCGGGGCCTGAGCATGGCCAACGGCGTGGCGATACGCGACGACCATGTCTACGTGACCGATTCGGCGACCGGCCCGACTGCCGACGGAGCGGTCGCCAGTGCCGTCTACCGGTTCCGGTTGGACGAGCGCGACGCGCAGGTCGCGCCGGGCGGCGGCGATCCTCACCTCGTCGCAACCCTCAAAACGCTCTCGAAGGACATCCCCGTCGGCGCCGACGGCATCGATTTCGACGAGCGCGGCAACCTCTATGTGGCCAACTGTGGCGACGCGATCATCGAGAGGATCGTGCTCGACCAGGCGGGCAAGGTCGTGCGGCAAGAACCGCTCACGGCCCCGGGCCGGATGAAATCGGCCGATGGCCTGTTCTACGACCGGGCCACGCAGCGGATCTACGTGGCCGATATCCTGGCCAACGCGATTCTCGCCGTCGATCTCGGCGGGCGCGTGCACGCGGTCGTCCAGAACGGGGATTGCGACGGCACTGGCGGCCTGCTCGATGGTCCCAGCGAGGTGGTTGTGCGAGGCCGCGATCTAATCGCCGCCAACTTCGACCGCATCTTCCCCGGCTGCGTCAACACGAAAACAAACGCTCCGCATACGCTCGCCGTGATCCGCGACCGGAACCGCCCGTGACCGGCTCTCCTCCGCAGGCTTTTTGCCTCCCGCCGAGAGATCCTCATCCAGGCGCTTTGCGGTACTGGCGGAGTTCGTCCAATACGGCTGCCAAATCCTCCGAAAGTAGGGCTTCGATTGTCAAGGGATTGCCGGTCTCCGGGTGTGCGAAGCGGAGTTGGCGCGCGTGCAGGGCCTGGCGATTCAGCAGCACGGTAGCGTCGCGAGGGTCGCGGCGGATTTCGCCGCGGGTCAACTGGTCGCGCCCGCCGTACTGGCGATCGCAGAGGACCGGGCAGCCGATATGCCCCAGATGTACCCGGATCTGGTGCGTGCGCCCGGTTTTCGGACGCACGGCCAAGGCGGCAAACCCGTCGAAGCGCTCGACGACCTCGTAAAACGTGTGCGCCGGCCGGCTCACGGCGGAATCCCGTCGGATGGCCATCTTCTCGCGCTGCTGGGGATGCACGCCAATCGGCGAATCGATCACGTCGCGATCGCGATCCGGCGAGCCGACGACGATGGCAAAATACTCCTTCTCGATCGCCCGTGTCTCAAACTGAGCGGCGAGCTTGCCGTGGGCCACGTCATTCTTGGCGACGAGGATGACTCCGCTGGTGTCGCGGTCCAGGCGATGGACGATCCCCGGTCGCGTCGGGCCGCCCAGCGTGCTCAGTTTCCCGCCAAAATGAAACTGAAGCGCACCGGCCAACGTGCCGGACCAATGCCCGCGTGCCGGGTGGACGACCATCCCCGGTGGCTTGTTGACGACAATCAACCAGTCGTCTTCGTAGAGAATCTCCAGCGGGATGTTTTCGGCGCGGGGCGCCTCGCGGGGCAACTCCGGCAGAGACACCTGGACACGCTGGCCTGGCTTCAGCCGGTAACTCGGCTTTCCGCCCATGTCGTCGACGCGAGTGCCCCCGGCCGTGATTACGCGCCGCAGGTGCACCCGGCTGTAATCGGGGAAATGGTGGGCCAGGAATAGGTCGAGCCGCCAGCCCGACTGCAAAGCATCAACGATCAACTCGACGGAAGTCGAAGGATAAAGGACGCGGGAGGAACACAAGGGGGGAGGACACCCGGGTGCGTCCCTCACATCGGCCACTTCTTCTCGTTCTCGCTCGTCATTCCTTCTTTTCCGGCCCATCCTTCGCTCCGGCCTCCCCTTGCACTGAAGAGCTTTCCGAGGTCTTTACTGGGTCGCTCTCCTGGGTCTTCACTGGGGTGCTCTTTGGAGTGCTTTCCTGGGTCGCCGGTTCCGGCGTGGCCGAGTCGGGCTTGGGAAGCTCCGAGAAATCGGGAAGGGCCTCGGTGCTGAAAGGGAGCTTTTCGCCTGGGGTGCCCGGCTGCTCGGTATAGGCCGGTTTCGGATCGTACTGGGCAAACTTGTCGTAGAACTGCTTGGTGGCGGGACGCTGGAGGTCGGTGAGCCGCTGCCTGGCCAGTTCGGTGTACGCGCCGTCGGGCCACTTATCGAGGAGCGTCTGATACGACTCGATCGCGCGGTCGAGTTCCCCCTGCGACTGGCGGGTGCCGCTCAGCGACTCATACGCCCGTGCCAAGCCAAACGTGGCGCGCTCGCGGAGCGTCGGGGATTGACTGTTCTTGAGGACGACCAGGTAACTTTCCACCGCTTTGCGGAGTTCCTGGGCTGCTGTGGCCTTGTTGGTGAAGAGTTGCTCGCAGCCGGACACCAGGAACATGTCGCCCGCAACGGCCGCGGCCCACTGGCCCACGTTCGCATCGGGATGGCTTTCGGCCACCTCCATCAGCGCGGCCGGATTATTGCCGACCTGGGCCTGATAGACGTTGTTCCATGCCGAGGCATCGTCTGCCGCCGACTGCCGCGACCACCAGATCCAACCGATCGCTACCAGGCAAACCACCGCGATCGCACCCACGACCGCGTTGCCGTAAGGCCGGACCGTCTCGAAGCTGCGTGTAATCCAAGCGGCCAATTCGTTGTGCTGGAGTTCGTGGCGGCGTTCACTTTTCATATTCCTCGGCACCCTCGCGGAGAGATGCGATAGGACCACTGCCGAAGGGCAGGCCTCCAGGCCGGGCCTCGGGGCAGGTCCATAAACCGTGCAGTATAGGGCCCTTCCGTCAAATCCGCAAGGTCGGCAGTCGCGCCGCCATTCCCCTCGCAGGCATCTGGAGGGTTGTCCCCAGTAGTGGAGTCTTGCCCTGCAATTGTTGTCAACGGATAGTCGCTCGGTCGACACGGCAATAGCCCTCCAATGCCTTCACGCATTCGTGCCAAGAACGCCTGCCGCACACGCCGCACCGCCGTCTCACGGTTGCTTGACAGGTGTCAGCACTCCCTTTACCATCCAGTTTGACGGGTTTCTGCGACCCGATCTCCTGGTGGAATTGGTCGCACGGACCTTGCTCGCGCACTGGGCACGGCCTTGGGGGCAATGAGGCAAGCCTCTGTTGCGACGCTCCTCTTCCAACCGAGGACTGGGTAATCGACCGTGGATACCGCGACCCCCCCAGCCAAGCCCGTGCAGCCGCAACCCAGTCTTCGCGACTACGGGATGCGGGTAACGGCTTACGAGCGGGTCGCCAGCATGCTCTTGGCGATCGTGTCGCTCCTCACCTTCGTGGTGGTGATCCTGCTGGTGGTCTGGTTCACGGCAAAAATCCTCGGCAGCCAGGCCGCCGTGCCCGTGACCCTCGAGGAAATCGGCACCGGCGAGGGTTCTCTCGGCGACAGTGCGGAATTCGACACGCCCAGCGGCGAGGAGACGGAGTTCCAGGAACCGGAGGTCCAGGAGACCCTGGCGGCCGTGGCCGACGCGGTGGCCGTGCGCGCGGCGGTGCTGGACAGTCCGGCTCTCACCGACCAGTTCTCATCCGGCAGCGGCCGTGGCGGCGGCGGCCGAACGCCTGGTCGAGGCGGCAGGCCGGGCCGCCCCCGTAATTGGGAGATCCATTTCGACGCGGGCAATACGTTGGAAGCCTACGCCAGGCAACTCGACTTCTTCGGGATTGAGCTGGGAATCCTGTTGCCCGGCGACAAGTTGGAATATATTTATCGCCTTTCCCAGCCGAAGCCGGACCGCCGGACCGGGGCCGTGGAAGACGAAAAACGCTACTATCTCACCTGGCGGCGAAGCGATCTCGAGCAAGCCGACCGCGAACTGTTCCAGCGAGCGGGATTGAACGTCGAGGGGCGGGTCGTGCTCAAGTTCCTTCCTGCCAAGACCGAGCAGGCGCTTTTGGCTTTGGAGACCAAGGCGGCCGGCACTCATATCAACGACCTCCGGAGGACTCGCTTTGGGATCCGGTCCGACCGCGGCGGATACACGTTTTTTGTGATCGAACAAACCATCGGCTATTTGCAGAAGCGCCTATGAACCAGTTAATGGATATCGCCAACGTCCTTGTCTATGCCGCCCAAGGCGTCGTTGCCCTCTGGGGTGCGTTCTGCGTGATCGTCCTCTGGCGACGCATCGCGCAGACGCGGTTCCGAACCGAGGAACAGCAGGCCGAATTCCTCGATCAACTCGACGAGAGCCTGGCCGCCGGGGATTTTGACGGCGCCATGGAACTGTGCGACGGCGATGCCCGCGCGGTTCCGCAACTGGTCCAATTGGCCATCAACAACCGCGAGATCGGCTACAACAAGGTGCGGGCCCTGCTGACCGACCGGTTTCAACGCGACGTGCTCGCCGATTTCGAGCACCGGCTGAGCTGGGTCAATACGGTCATCAAGACCGAGCCGATGCTTGGACTGTATGGCACCGTACTCGGGATGATGGCGGCGTTCGGCAAGCTCGCCTCGCTGGAGCAAGTGGATCCCACCGGACTGGCTGAAGACATCAGTTTCGCGCTGATCACTACGGCGGTCGGGCTGACCGTGGCGATTCCCCTGATGATCTGCGTGGCGAGCATCAACGTGCGGATCCGCAAGCTGGAAGACCTTGTGGGCGCCGGCATGACCCGGTTCTTCGAATCGTTCAAGATCGCCCATCGCAAGCACGTTCCTGAAGGACAACCGCGGTGACAGCCGTAGACAACTCTCCAGAAACCGCTGCGACGGAAGGTGACGAAAGCCCCGCGGAAGCCGTGGTCTTCCGAAGACCGATCCGTGACGACACTGAGATGGATATCACGCCCATGATCGACATGACCTTCCTGTTGCTGATCTTCTTCATCGTGACGTCGAGACCGACGATGGAGAACATGATCGACCTGCCGAAGGCCCGCTATGGGTCGGGAGTGAGCGAGCGGTCGTCGGTGATCATCACCATGGCGGACCAGGGGGCGAACTTGCCGCCGGCGGTGTACCTGGGGGACGGAAAAGCCGGCCAGCCCCTCCCCGACGATCCCAAGCTCCAGGAAGCCGAGATCCTCCGCGCCGTGGAGGCCGGTTTTCAACAAGAGGGCAAGTCCGATGTGCTGCTGAAGGCCGAGAAGGGGATCAAGCATCGCGAGGTTTCTCGCGTGGCCGCTGCCGCATCCCAGGTGGAGGGAATCAAATTGCACCTGGCCGTCATGGAAGGCAGTTGAACCCGTGCGCCGTGCGCGCTTCCCGAGGCGAATATGACCGTCCGTTTCTCCTGTGCGAATTGCCGGAAGATCCTCAAGACCGCGGATTCCAACGCGGGCGGGACGTTCACTTGCCCGAAATGCGGCCAGCGCGGAGTCGTGCCTCCGCCGCAGGACGAAGCGGGACCGACCCCCGTGGCGATTCCGTTGCCCGACGCGGCTCCCGAGACGCCCGAGGAAGAGCCCGAGAAGGTCCGCTTCAGCGTGAAACGGGAGGAGGACCCCGGGCTCGACATGACTCCGATGGTGGACATGACCTTCTTGCTCCTGATCTTCTTCATGGTCACCGCTGCGTTTGCCCTCCAGAAATCGCTCGATGTCCCGACGCCCGACAAGCAGGACAGCGCCACCCAGGCCCGCACCATCGAAGAGCTCGAAATGGACGACGACTACGTCATCATCCGCATCGACCGGGACAACACGGTCTGGGTGAACGACAGCGAAGCGCCCAGTCCGCAAGAGGTCCTGGTCAAGCTCCGCGAGGCCCGCGAAGGCGAACCCGGCACGGACACGAAGGGACCGTCGAGCCTGCTGGTGCTGGCCGACGGCGAGGCCCGGCATGAGACGGTCGTCATGGCCCTGGATGCCGGCAATGCCGTCGGCATGGAAAACGTACGGCTGGCCACCGTCGACGAGGAAGATCTCTAACGATCGAGACAGGCATCCATGATTTCTGCCGAACAATTCCTCGACATCCTGGAAAAAAAGGATCTGCTGCCGCCCAAGTTGCTGGCCAGCCTGCGTCGCCAGATCGCGGAGGCGAAAACCTCCGAGGCGAAGGCGCGATACACCGCGGCCCTGGTGGCCAAGCGGCTGGTGGACGCGGGCCACCTCTCCCGCCTGCTTGCCCAGCGCCTGCTCGAGCAGGGCGAATCCGCCGGACCACCTTCGCGCCAGGCGTCCGCCCGGCCGGCCAAACCGGAACCGGCCCCGCGGAAGCGCCAGGATTCCCCAGACCTGACGCTCGCCGACGAGGAACTCGCGCCTCTCGACGAAGAGCTCGCGCCTTTGGAGGACGACGTTGCACCGTTGGAAGAGGTCGCCTCAGTCGCCGACGACGATCTGGTCCCGCTCGATGAGTTGATTCCGCTGGATGGACCCCCGTCCGCGGGACTGGCGATTGCCTCTTCGCAGGATTCGCTGGAACTCGCCCCGGAATCGGATGAGGAGGATGGGTTCAACGACTACCCGGTCGCCGCGGGTCCGGCCTCCCCGCCGCGGCCGAAGGCGCCTCCCCTGCCTCCCGGCGATCAAACGCCCGAGTCCTATGAATCGCTCGATTTCCTCGACCAATTAATCCCACTGCCCAGCGATGCTTCATCCGCGGACACCGACGTTGCGGCGCCCCTGCCGGACTCGCGCGGCGGCGCGCTGGCCGCGCCTCCGGAGAAGAAGAAAGACTTTTTCGGCCGCGGGCGCAAGATCCAGGCCAAGGGGAACGTGTGGGACTCGCCCCTGCTATTGATCGGCGGAGGCACGTTGCTTCTGCTCTCGATCGTCGCCGGTGTTCTGATCTGGGCGATTTCCCGGCAGAGCGCCGAGGAATTGCTCAAGATCGCGGATGACAGCTATAGTGCCGGCTCCTACACCCGCGCGATTCAGGAATACAATCGCTTCCTGGAAAAGGCGCCGGACGATCCCGCGGCAAGCAAGGCGAAGATTCGCCGCGGCCTGGCCCAGATGCGCCAGGCCGTCGACTCCAGCACCGACTGGTCCAAATCGCTGGAGGTGACCAGGACGGTGCTCGGCGAGATCTCCTCGGAAACCGATTTCCGCGGCGAAGCGCAGCCGGAATTGGCGGCCATGTTGCCGAAACTCGCCGAGGGCCTCGCGAAACGGGCCCACGAGAAGAGCGATCAGGCGTTGATCGGGCAATCCGAAGAAACGCTCGCCTTGATCGAGAAATACATAGCCAGGTCCTCGCGCCCCCATACGCGGCTGGCCGATGTCGAGACCCTGCTTGCCTTGACCAAGCGCGAGATCGCCCGGAGCGGAAAACTCGCGGAAGCGATCGCCGGCATGAAGGCGGCCTCGGCGGCCGACAAGACCGCGCAGGCCTATCTTGTCCGCGCGTCCTTACTGAAGGAATACCCCGATCTCGCGTCCAACGAGCAACTGCGCGAAGCAGTCCTGGCGGTGTCGCGGGCCGAGCAGGCCGGCGTGAAACCCGGGGGCGAGAAGCAGGCTGCACAAACCGCCGAACTGCCCGCCCCTTACCGTGCCGCAGTCGCGCTGGCGCGGCGGGAGACGACGGCCGAGGCGCCCGGTGCCGCGGGCCGCACGGTGTTCGCCGTGGCGGGAGGTGCGACCTACGGCTTGGATGCGGCCGGCGGCAAGGTGCTCTGGCGGCGGGCCACCGGCTTTGCCGACAACGGGCGCAGCCCCGGTTTTCCGCCAACCCCGGTCAGCGACGCTCCCGGAAGCGACGTGCTCTTGGTCGATGCGGCCCGCAATGAGTTGGTCTGCTTGGAAGGGCCGACGGGAAAGCTCCGCTGGCGATTTCCGGTGACGGAACGCTTCGACGCGCATCCGGTCATCGCCGGACAGCGCGTGCTGGTGGCCACGCGCTCGGGACGGCTGCTTTCGATCGACCTGGCAAGCGGCGAGTCCCCCGGCCACATCCGTTTCCCTCAGGAACTGCGGACCGGGCCCGCCGTAAGCCCCGACGGCTCGACCGTTTTCCAGGCGGCCGAGCACTCCAACCTGTTTGTCCTCTCGCTGCCGGACAGCCGCTGCACCCAGGTTCTTTATCTCGGGCATGAACCCGGGAGCATCACGGTCCCGCCGGTCGTCGTCGGTTCTCTCCTGGTCGTGGCGCGCAACGGCGTGGGAGAACAGTGCACGCTCCATGTCATGTCCATCACGTCCAAGGACAAAAGCAACAGCCTCACGCCTCTCCAGCAATTGCCGGTCAAAGGCCATGTCCACACGGCGCCGGTGGTCTCCGGCCGGAGGATGCTGGTCGTCACCGACAAGGCGGAATTGGCCGTATTCGAGGTCCGCGGCACCGAGCCCGACAAGCCGATAGGCAAAGTGGCCGAAGGCGTCGCCTCGGGAGAAGAAAACCTGGTCCGCTTCCCGCTCCTCTTGGGCGAACAGTTCTATCTGGGCGACGCGCTGCTGACGAAATACGATGTGCAGGCGTCGCGCGGGCGGCTGCAGCCGCGCTGGACCGAGAACAAGGACAGCGTAACGCTCCAACCGCTTTCGGCGATCGGCGAGACCGTCTACCACGTCCGCCGCAAGATCGGACTACCCGGCGTGTTCGTCTCCGCGACGGCCTCGGACGGCAAGACGCTCTGGCAGACGCAGCTTGCCGCCGGCCTGGTGGAGGAGCCGCTTGCCGCTGCCGGATCGGACAGGCTGGTCCTTCTTTCCTCACTCGGCGCGGTCTATGCGCTGCCGGCGACGGAACCCGCAAGGCCGACCGCCATGGATCAGCCCCTGGCTGCCATTCCGGTGGCCGAATTGCAGAAGCCGATCGACCATGCCGTTTATCTCGACGATGGATCGGTGGCGATGGCCGCGGGCAAGGACGCGGAAGAGATCGTAGTTACCAACCTCCAGGATAGTCCCCCTCGGCTCCGCCGACTCGCGCTGCCGGATCCCCTCGGCGGGCCCCTGGCGGCGTTTTCCGGGGCACTGGTGGCCCCGTCGAAGATCGGGCAGGTCTTCCTCTTGGATCCACGGAGCGGAGAAAAGCGGGCCGAACCTTTCCAGCCCACGGTGCAGAGCGGAGTCGAGTACCTATGGCAGCGTGTGGCTGCCAATGGGCCGAAGGAACTCCTTGCCAGTGACGGCCGCGGGCTGTATCGCATCGGCCTGGAGGAGACTCCCAAGCGCCATCTGGCCATGCTGGCGGGCGCCGCCCCGAGTTCGCCGATTCGCTCGGCGCCCGCCGTGGTCGGAACCGCCGTATGCGCCGTCGATGCCTCGAACAACCTCGTAGCTTTTGCCCTTCCGGAGTTGAAGGCGTCCGGCAGTTGGCCGCTGGGAGGCCCATGTACCTGGGGGCCTTGGCAGGCGGGCAAGCACGTGCTGTTGGCCACCGACGATCACCTCGTCTGTGCCGATGGCCGGCAGGTTTGCTGGAAAGTGCCGTTGCCCTTTGGCCAACCGGCTGGCGGGCCGATCGCCGACGGCGAGAGTTTTCTGGTGGCAGCCGCGGGAGGAACGGTCTGGCGGGCCGAGCTGTCCACCGGCAAGACGCTGGGACGCGTCGAACTCGGCGCCGCGCTTGCCAACGGGCCCGTCCGCATCGGCGAGCGCTTGCTGGTCGTCGGCCGGGACGGCACCCTCTATGAAATCGAAAAACCTCCGGTCGCCGCGCAACCCTGATGAACACTTGGATGCAGGAACGAAGGACCAACCATCCGCCGCAATCACGAACCTCCCCTTGCCCGCCTGCGGGAGAGGGGCCGGGGGTGAGCGCGGCCGCTCCTTCCTCGTTCCCAGGCTTGTCCTCGTTCCCAGGCTCTGCCTGGGAACGCACGATCCCGAGGCTCCGCCTCTGCCTTCCGAAAGCGCTTCCCACCCGCTGCATTCCTCCCGTGCATGCGGCATATCCAGCCTTCCGCAAAGGACCATGCGGTCCCGGGGCAGGCGGAGCCTGCAAGATAGTGCGTTCCCAGGCCGAGCCTGGGAACGAGGAGCGGGCGGAGCCTGGGAACGAGGGACGCATCATGGCCGCCCTGGTGTGCTGCCTCGTATTCCTCCTCCTCTCCGGCTCGGCCGGGGCCCAAGACCGGCTTTACGAGAAGGAACCGTTCGACCGGATCACGCTGGATGAGCAGAACGAAAACGCCGTTCTTACCGTGAAACCGATCGACCTGCCCGAGCGGCGTGTGCCGGACCCGTTGCCGCCGCGAGGCAAGGTGACCGTGCAGCTCGTCGAGAAGCCCGACACGGCCTACGAAGTCCAGTGGCAGTCGATCGCCAAGATCGAGTTGTTCGAGCAGATCGTGCTCGATGAGGCCCGAAAACTCGCCGAAGCCAAGCAGTACGAGGGAGCCTACGACTACTTCGAGTACCTCGAAGCCAATGCTCCCGCCACGCCCGGGCTGAACGATGCGATATGCGACTTCCTGCACTTGCAGTTCGAGTCGTTCGAGAACGCCAAGCTCCATGAAAACGCCTTGGCGATGCTCGACGAGATCCATCGCCGCAATCCCCAGCGGCAACTCTTGAGCGAAGAGCTTGGCCGGACGATCGGCAGCCTTGTCGAGCAGTACTTGGCGAAGGAGAACCACCCCGCCGCGCGGGCGTTGATCGAATCGCTGGCCCGGAAGTTCCCGCAACATGCCCTGGTCGCCCAGTGGCAGACCCGCTGGAAGGATGAGGGAGTCCGGCTGCTCGAACAGGCCAAGGCGGACCTCGCGGCGGGCCGGTTTCGCAGCGCCGACGAGGCGGTCCGCCGCCAGATCCGCGTCTGGCCGCAGACTCCCAATGCTAAGGAAACCGCCCAGGCCGTTCACGACAAGTACCCGCGCGTCGTGGTCGGCGTGGCGTCGGTCGCGCGCGATCTGGGTCCCGCGCGCCTTGCGGACTGGGCCGCGCGGCGGAGCAGCCGACTCGTCTATCGCACGCTCACCGAATTCCTCGGCCCCGGCACCGACGGGGGAAAGTACCAGTGCCCGGTGGGCCAGATGGAGACCGAGGAACTGGGCCGGCGCCTGGTGTTCCGCCTCAAGCCGGGCCTTCGCTGGTCCAGCGGCGATGCGGTCCTCACCAGTTACGACCTGGCACGCCGGCTGCTCGCTTTGGCCGATCCGAGGGACCGCGCCTACTGCGTTGAATGGGACGCCCTGCTCGATCAGGTTTCGGTCGCGGATGTCTACCGGGTCCATGCCGATCTCCGCAATCCTCATGTCCGTCCCGAAGCGTACCTGCAGACGCCGCTGCTTCCCGAGACCATCGCGGCGTCCGGCGCGGACGCGCCTTCATGGAACGGCCCCTTCGTCCTCGACGCGCGCTCGGATGACCGGATCGTCTATGTGGCCAACGATCGCTACAACATCGCATCGGCCCGTCCCAAAGAAGTTGTGGAACGTTGGTTCGATCGCGGCATCAAAGCGATTGCCGCGCTGGGGCGGCGCGAGATCGACGTGCTCGACCGGGTGAACCCGTGGGAACTCCGTCAGCTTCGGCAGAATAAAGATCTGGTCGTCGAACCGTACGCCGCGCCGCTGGTGCACTGCCTGATTCCCAACCTCCGCCGCCCGTTGCCGGCCAGCGCCACGTTCCGGCGAGCCCTGGTCTACGGCATCAACCGCAAAATCATCCTGGAGCATCTCCTGGGCGAAAACCCGCCGGCAGGCTGCCGGGTGATCAGCGGGCCGTTTTCGGCCGGCGTCTCGCTGCAGGATCCGCTGGCCTACGCCTATGACGACACGATCGAGCCTCGTGGCTATGAGCCCCGGCTGTCGCTCGTGCTCGCCGAAGTGGCGCGGAGCGAACTGGCGGCCAAGGACGCCCAGGGCCAGTGGAAGAAGCTTCCGGGGCTGGTGTTGGCCCATCCTCCGCACGAGATCGCGCGCGTGGCCTGCACCTGGATTCGCGACCAGCTCCAGGTGCTTGGGCTGGCCGTGGCGCTGAAAGAGCTGCCGCCCGACGCTTGCCGTCCGATCCCCGACGACGTCGATTTCGTCTATGCGGAACTCGCCATGTGGGAGCCGGTTGCCGATGCCAGGCGGCTCCTTTCGGCCGAAGGCCCTTCAGGCGGGTGTAGCCGATACCTGGGGTTGGCGCTGACCCAACTGGACCGGGCCGCCGACTGGCTCCAGGTGAGCACTCGGCTGCGTCAGATCCACCGCATAGCCCACGATGGCGTCGCCGTGGTGCCGCTGTGGCAGATCGTGGACCACTTTGCTTATCATCGTTCGCTTGCCGGCGTGGGGAGCCGCCCTGTCGTGCTCTTTCAGAACGTCGAGGCATGGCAGCCCGAGTTCCATGATTCGGGGGGCTTGCCATGAATCTCTCGACCCGGCAACCGATGCAGCACGCTCGCGCTTGGACCTGGGCCGCCCTGGCGGCGGCGGTCCTGACCGCCCCGCCGGCGCCTGCCTTCGGACAGGCCGTCTGGGAACTGACTCCCTACCGCATCCGTGTCTTCCTCGCCATGGACCACTCCCCCGAGCTCACCGAGCAGCTCGAAGAGGATCTCCGCACGGATCTGTCCCACCAGGCCGACGCGCGCATCGGCGCCGCGTGGAACGTCGATTTCGCGCCGGTTCCCGCGCCGCTGGAGCGGGCCATGGCCGCGGACTGGTCGAAAATCACGGTGGATGTGGTTCCCAAGGACGACCTGGAGCTCGACAAGATCCTGTTGCTCAAGGTCTCGGCGGACCTCGCCGGATACCACGTCGCCGGCCGCGAGCTGGATGTCCGGACCAGGACGTGGAACACGGTGGTTCGCGCCACGGCCCTCCACCCCGCCAGGCTTTGCGACACGGCGTTCGGCGTGATGTGCAAAGCCTTCGCGCCGCTGGCGCGGGTCGAGGAAGTCGAAAAGACATCCGTGCTTCTGCGGCTGCGCGCCGCCGCACTGGCCCCGCGCGACCCGAATTGTCTGCGGACCCAGCCGGGCGCCCTCCTCATGCCGGTCGTTCGCTACAACAACCGCGAAGGCAAGTTCGCAAAGGCCACACCCATTCCGTGGACGTACTTCCATATCGAGGAAGTGGCGGGAGCCGAATTGAAGTGCAGGCTCTACACCGGGCTGCGGAGCCCCTTGAGCGGCCGCCGCCGGGGCCGTGTCGAACAGCTCGCGGTGACCGTGATTCCTCCCAACCGCGAGACGCGTCTGGAGCTTCGTTCGCGAACCGATGCGAAAAAACCGCTGGTCGGCTATGAGATCTACCAGCAGAAGCTCGGCTCCAAGGAGGCCGACCGCATCGGCCGGACGGACTGGCGAGGCATGTTGGTGGTCGGACCGGCCGGGCCGCCGCTTCGCGTGCTCTTGGTCAAGAGCGGCAGCATCCTCCTGGCCCGGCTTCCCATCGTGCCCGGCCTGGAGACCGAGATCACCGCGCCGGTGCCCGACGATGATCAGCGCCTCGAGGCGGAGGGGTTCGTCAACGGCTTTCAGGAAGAACTGGTCGACCTCGTCACGCGCCGCGAAGTCCTGGTGGCGAGGATCCGCAGCCGCATTCAGGCGGGCAAGCTCAACGAGGCCGAAGCGCTCTTGAGCGAGCTTCGTCTGATGAAGAACCGCGAGGAGTTCCGACGCGACTTGGACCGGGAGCAGAAGAAGATCTTCTCGGAGGATCCCGTGGTCCAGCGCAGAATCGACACCCTCTTCTCCGACACGCACAAGCTGCTCCAACGGTATCTCGACCCCGCGCAGGTTGAGCAGCTCGTTCGGGAGCTGGCCGACGCCAGGCGCTCCGCCGACGCCGGCAAGGCGTGAACGCATCAGGTCGGGCGTTTCCCATTTCGATACGTTTCAGCCAGGTCGTAGCCGAAGTCGTGAGACTTCGTGGACTTGGGTGATTTGTCCCGCCGTCCTCCCGAATTCGCCCGCGCAAACAAAGACCGCCGGTTCGAGCCGGCGGTGGGTTGGGAAGATTCTGGGGATGTTGCGGATGAAGGTCGAAAACGGCGGCACGGCGCACTACCGCACCAGCCATACCGGAGAGAAGACGAAATAGCTCTTCTGCGTGTCCGTGGCTGCCGGGATTCCTCCCCGCACTACGATGTTGGCTGGCTGGATCATCACCCGTTTACCGCTCATCTTGCCGGTGAGCTTCACTTCCACGATCCGGACGCCGACAAACTGCGTGATCGTGTACTCCGCGTTGTTTCCGGGCCCTTGCACGCGGTCAAACACGGGAATCACCCGCGGCTGCCCCTTGATGTCATCCAGCTCATCCTTGACGCCCGCGCTGATTCCGGTGTCGCCGTTGAGGAACAGTTCGCCGTTGGCGTCGAACTCGAGCGATCTGCCCGCGTCGGAAAGGGCCTGCATGTCTTCGACGGTGACGCCCTCGAGGATCTGGCGCGCGATGTCCGACGTGCTGTTGTTGCTCGGGCCGATATCGACGGTGCCCCGGTTGCCGGGCGAGCCGGTCCCTTGGGGGAAGAGGTTGATCTCGCGGACGCCGTCCGCGCCCGAGACGAGTTCGCGATCTTCTTCGTCCCAGGTCCAACCGTCCTCGCCGCCGCCGGCCAGCATCAGTTGCCACGTTTGCCGGTCCAAGGCAAACGGCAGCATCATGAGGTTGCCGCCCTCGCCGGTTGGCGGGCGGAAGCCTCCGAAGTTGTTGATGTACATCGCCGTCGCGTCCGCCTGGAGGCCCTGGCTGTCGAAGCCCAGCACGCGGGCAAAAAAGAGCGGCACCTCGCCGTTGCTTTCGGACGTGCGGCGGACGCGGACCGTCACCGCGTTGAAGCGGCTTGGGTCCGTAGAGTCCAAGGCGAGATCGGTCTGCGGGTCGCGGATGTAGCCGATTTCGGCGTCTCCTTCGGCGAGGACCGGCGAAATGCCGCCGACGACGTTCTTGCCGGTATACTCGGCCGCCACGGCACGCGCCTGCTCGGCGGCGGAGTAGGGATCTCCGCCGCCGAGGACCGTACCTTGGCCTACCAACTCCCAGGCGGCCGAGAGCGCGGCGGCATCGGCGGACCGCTGCAACTCCGATCCGACGACGTGGAGATAACCGATGTCGACCGCCATGGCGAGCAAGGCGAACATGACGATCATCATCACCGCCGTGAGCACCAGAACGTTCCCCGCTCGATCTTTCTTTTTTCGATGATGCGTAGACGTGGACATAGACAGAACACCTTTCGTGGAAATCCTCGGCGCGCCGGGGGGATCAGTTCTTCGGATAGACCGTTCTCACCGTGCTGTCGGTGACCATTTCACCGGCGCTGGTGTAGACCCGTACCGCCTTGAGCGTCAACGATTGGACCCGGTTGCCGGCATAGCCGACGCCGGATTGCGCCACGGAAACGCCGGGACGGTACCCGCTCAGGTCTTGAAGCGCGGTGGGGATGCCGGCCTTCAGATAGCCTTGCCCCCCGAAACTGCCCCAGGCGGACGAGCTTCCGTTGACAATCTCAAATCGCAGCAGTCCGCCGCTGACTTCCATCCGCTGCGTCCACGAGACGGTTTCGCCGTTCTGCGTCAGCATGGCGGGGTTGGGATAGTCGTGATAGCTCAGCGGCATTTCGCCGTTCCAGAGCTGGAGTTGCAGACCTCCGGAGACGAACTGCGGCTGGCTCTGGTGATTGAGGTCGAACGCGGCGTGGATCGAATCGACCGTTCCGGTCGGCGAGATGACGCACGTAACCTGCGGTGCGTCGGTGTAGTGATCGGGAGCGGCCACGATCAGCTCCCAGTCTTCCTCCACGCGCACGATCGTCGGCGTTTGGGCCGCGGCCATTGCCGGCGACAATGCCAGAGGAAGGACAACAAGGAACAGAACTTGCCTACGAGGCACGACGGCAGCAAATGGGCCCCACACAGACGATCTCCTTTGCGACGAGAGGCGAGAATGCGTCTGCGCCCGCGCAGGCCTCACAGGCTGCAGACCGAGGAAGAGGAATTTCGGACGACGCACTAGCAGGCGGCTTTCGTGTCTGCCCAATAGTAAAGATAGGTCAGGATTTGGGCAGGGGCAAACGCCAGCCCCGGATTTCACGCGATCCGCGGCGGGGCAACGGGCAACTGGGGGACTGGAGTATTGGAGTATTGCGAAGATCCTGCGTCACTGCGGTTTGTGGGATGCGTCGCCGCCGTGGGCACCGCCGACCGAGGCCGCTACAGTCCACGTTGACCGTGGCTCGTCGGACGACCCGGCATCGGATTGCGACGAGCCCGCGGAACTCACCTACGTGGAGGAAGAGACGTTCTGGGCCACGTTCTGATTTTGCCCGAAGCGCGTGGGCAGGGGGACGGTGCGCGCGGCGGGATCCACGCTTGATCTGCTGTGCGGTCGAGCGATATGGGACCTGTGCGAAGCTTCCAACTGGCCGGCACTACCCAGGCGCAGCAAAGCTTGCGGTTCGAAGCCGAAGACGTGACCGGGCCTAAAAACGCCTGGCAGACCAACCGCCTCTCCGAGAACAAATGGAATCTCTGGTCGACCGACAAAGACGCGGCGAAGAAATGGTCGGGCGGCGCCGTGCTGCAATCCCCGCAGGTCATGAAAGAGCGCGACAAGCCGGAGGAAGGCGCGCCGCCGCTGCGCACGATCGTCAGAAAACTGCGGCCCGGTCAGTACTTCGTCGAGATCGGAGGCGTGGGACGGCCGTTGGCGATTTCTCTGGACGGTAAGAACTGGAGGAAGATCGAGGGATCCTCCCGCAACCTGGGCCTTCTCGACGTTGGAAAAGGCGGATTCGAGCTCTGGGTCGACGACCGCTACGCGTCGGCCACCAATCCCGGTTCGTCCTACTACGATTACCTCGTATTTACCCCGCTGCCCAATCCAAACCGCAAGCCCAAGGTGAAAGGCTTTGCGGAAACCCGCATCGAGGAACCGCTCGGCCGCGGCGTGCTGGCGATGCCGATGGACGGCGGTCGCATCTACGTCGGGTGGCGGCTTCTCAAGGGCGACCCGGAGGACATCGCGTTCGACGTGTATCGCCGTGCAAACGGGGCCCCATCGCAGAAGCTCAACCAGGCGCCGCTGGCCAAGACAACCAATTTCCTCGACGAAAACCCCGTGGCCGGCGTGCGAAACGAATACCTCGTCGTGCCGGTCGCCGCCGGAAAAACGGGCAAGCCTTCCGAGATTGCCGCAGCAGTTCCGTCCGAGCAGGGAAAGAATTACCTGTCCTTCAAGCTCAACGGTGACCATACGTTCCAGAAATGCGGCATCGCCGACCTCAATGGCGACGGTGTTTACGATTACGTGATCAAACAGCCCGGCGACAACATCGATCCCTACGAGAAATACTGGAAACCAAGCCCCGAAACCTACAAGATCGAAGCATACCAGGCCGACGGCACGTTTCTGTGGCGCTACGACATGGGCTGGGCCATCGAGCAGGGCATCTCCGATACCGACAGCGAGAAAAAGTCCAACGTGCGTTGGCTGTTCGACTGCCGCGGCAACATCCTTCGCGACGATCTCGACTGGGGCTTCGGCCTGCGAACGATCTGGTGGGACGCCGATCTCCAACGCGAGCTGCTGCGCGGCAGTCGCGTGCTCAAGTACGGCAGCGACAAGGACCTGGGGACCGTTGAGGGCTCTGCGGTCGGCTTCGCCGACGTGCTCGGCGACTGGCGCGAGGAAGTGATCGTCTCCAAGGCTGGAGAGCTTCGCATCTACTCCACAACGATTCCGGCGAGCGATCGCCGCGTCTGCCTGATGCAAGACCCGATCTATCGCCTGGACGTGTGCCTCCAGGCAATGGGCTACACGCAGTGTCCCATGACGACCCAATGCCTGTCGGACGAGTGATCGCACCGAGTAGCCCGGCTGCTGCGATCACTTCCGCCCCTTGCCCGATCACCGCTTCCCCGCAACAAGTTCTTCGGCCGTTTGATCGCGATCTGTTTTATGGAGGAAGAAAGGGGGACAGGCACGCTTATCCTAGAGAATAGGAGCATAAGCGAGCCTGTCCCCCTTTCCAGCCTCCCTTTCCAGCCCAGCAAGTTCTTGCGATGCGGGATGGCCATCTTCAAAGCCCTTTCGCACACGTTGTTGTCCAACGGAACGCCGGCTACGCGCAGGAAGAGCGTCAATTCCTTCCAATGCTTCAGCATGATCCGACCAACGCCGACCGCTCCTCACTCGGTTGCCAGCAACGCCCGGAATTCGTCGACGACCCGGAACTCGCATTGCCGAGCGGCGACATGGCGCCGGCGGGCTATGTGGTCACGCAGCACGCCGTGCGATTGGACAGGCCGGTGCAGTCCTACCGCCGCCGGATGGATCGGATTTCTGCCGAGTTCCAGTCCGCGGTTCTCGATCATGACAGGGGACTTCCCACCGCGGTCGCGACCGATCCAAACTGCCTTGCGCAACTAGCTGTCCAACAATTCCCGGCCAGCTTGGCTGCGCCACGTCAGCATCATCGCTGCTCGTGCCCGTGGCCCTTTTCGCGGCTTTTGCCGGCCGCAGATTGTCCCGGCGCCGTCTTTCCTGTCGAACGACAAGGAGAGGTCTACCGGCCGCTGCGTGCATTATGATCCGTCCGCGCCCCAGGCTTCCAGTTGCAGCAACCGCGCACGTCCGTCGGCTGGGGCGACCTGGCGCACGACTATGCGGAACTCCTTGACCTCCACCGCTTGCGGCAGGTCGTGGACCCGCACGCCCACGGCGCGGCCCTGGGATTCCGTGACAACCGTCCGCCAGGCATCCGTGCGGCCGTCGCGGACCTGGAGCTCGTAGTCCTTCACGCCCCAGACTTGCGCGGTGCTCGCAGCGTCGTCGTGATGATAGGTGATGACGACAAAACGCCGGATCGGCTGCGGCCGCGTGAACGTGACCTGGAGCCAGTGCGGGCGAGGTCCGGCATTGCTCGCCCAGCCGTGCCCGTTGCCCCAATCGGTCGTGTCGCGCACGCCGTTGATCGCGCCGGCCGCCGGGTAGCGCGGCGCGTCCTCCGACGATGCCTGCGCCCGACTCCCGCGTGAGGCCAGCGCCCAGTTCACCAGCCCCGCTTCGGCCGCGGGCAGAGGATCGCCTCGTTGGGCTTGCAGCGGATCGGCCGCCAAATAGCGCACTCGCTCGGCCCGCTGGAGCCGCCGATGAAACAGCGCCAGGATCTGCTCGCGCTGCTGGGGCGTCCACTCCGATGGGCCACGGTCGTCGCCCCAGCCGTTGCTGATGGCCACGGGTGTGCCATACGTCTCCACTCCGTACCGAGTTTTGTTCAGCCCCGTGACGTCCGCCCAATTGCAGCTCCACAGCACGTTCCGCCAGTTGGCAAACAAGCCCCATGACCAGGCGGCCGGCTGACAGGCCGTGTCCTGGTAGGTTCCGTCCGCCACCATCGCGTAGCCCGGTACGTCCGGGATCACTCCCGAGCAGTCGGACGCCAAGAAGACCTTCTGCGGATCCAGCGCGTGCACGCGTTCCGTCAGGTCCTTCACCAGCGCCAGCATGGCCCGATCGCAATACGCGGGCTCCGGCTCTGCGGCGATCTGACCGATCTTGCTCTGGAATGTTTCGTCCCACACAAGACCGTCAACCTCGGGGCCGAAGGCTTCCAGCAACGCCCGGAGATAGTCGAGGAACCACGCCCGGACTTCCGGATGCGCGGGATTGAGCCAATAGGTCGTTCCGAACGTATCCGGGCCCTGCCAACCGCGGGTGGCGTTGCCGTGGGCATCGCGGTAGACCCAGGCGTCCCGGAAGCCGGGCACGCCGCTGTCGGAGGCCAGGCCGTCGCCGAAATACAGCAACACGCGGAATCCCGATTCGCGGGCCAACCGCAACCGGCGTTTCAATTCCGCCGGGGTGAGCGGGATTTTGCGCGTGGGGCCAAACGCAACCCAAGCATCCTTGATGCGCCGCGCCTGGGGATCGTAGCTGTACGAGCCGATCGCATCATACCAGCCGTGCAGGCACAGCGCCACGCGCCGCCGCTCCGCTGGACTCAGCCACTCGGCAAGCAATCGCACATCGCGGTCCCAGCCCTCCCCGCCGTCGCTCAGATAGTCGTAGCCCACCATCGCGATGTCGTGCAGCCACTTCGGCCCGGGCGGGACCTCCGGCAGCATCTGGGCAAAGAACGCGTCGAGCGCCGCGGGGAAGCCGGCGGTCGCTTCGGCCCTTGGCGACAACCATAGCCCAAAGCGGCGCGTCTCCTCGTGTGCCAGCGGCACGCGGCTGCCGGCATAGCGATAGCGAGATCTCCCCTGGACCGCGTCGTCTTTCCAGCTTATCTCCCACAGGGAACTGAATGCCGGGTCCGCCATCACGGCGGCCGAACCGCCGGGCAGACCGCTGACATGGACCACCGGCAACGCCAAGTGGGAGGCATCATCGCCAGTCAGGGCGTGCCCCAGGCGGTACTCTGCTGCAAGCGGCTGCCCGCAGAGGGCCACCTTCTTGGCCCATCCGCTCCGCAGTGGACAGGTCGCCCCCGGCTGCGCGCCGGCCTGCTTGGGAAACAGTGCGAACGGCCGGAAGATTTCCACATCGACGGTCACCGGCTGCGAAGGCCGCAGGGCAAACGTCTCGACCACGGCGACGTCGTTCCCGCTTTCGACCAAGGTCACGGTCCGCAGCACGTCGATCACCGATCCGGCCGGAGCGGTCAGGCGGTAAGTCAGCTTGAGGCAGGCGGGTGAGAGCTCGGTGGTGGTCGGACGGTCGAGGACTTGCCGGCTGCCGTCCGGCAGAAAACGAACTTCCGCGGCCGGCATCTCTTCGTTGCGATCCAGCCAGACCTTGACCGCCGGCGTCTCCAGCACGGCCCCGGTGCTCGGATCCCACGCCAACCGCACCGCCGCGCCACTCGATGCACCGACCCATGCCGGCCCGACAGACGCCAACGCGAGCAGCATAGACCAGACTCTATGGAACTCTGTCGATTTCATGACGACCTCGCGAAAGGCAGCAGGGAAAAATGCAATGGGTTGAATAGATGGCTTCCGCGGCTCACTGCGCGCGGCGCGAGCGGCAAGTCGCTCTGGCTGGAATCCTTGCCGACGACTTGCCAGCCCAGACTCGTGCGCGCCAATCCCGGGCCGCGTGGGTTTGCGAGCATCCCTGTTTGCGCCATGAGTATAGCTTGAGTCACGGATATCTGAACACAGGGCAAAATGCCGTTGAGCCTACGAGTGTCGCACAGTCGCCGCGGGAGCGTTTCGGCCAACACGCTCCTCAGGTCTTGCATACTGTTGACCGTCCGAAGACTCGGCAATACACTGTCGCAAAGCTCTCTCGCGCGTGCAGCCCCTCACGATGGGGGCGCCGGGTGAGAGCGATTGGCCGGATACGCGTTGTGAGCAGTTGGCACACAACGTCGCCAAGAAAAAAGATGTACAAGCGGTTGTGGTGGAGCTGCATGAGATTGAATCTTGTCGTCGTTCCTGTCACGCTGATGTTCGTTCCGCAGAGTGCAACCGCCGGCAGTCCTCGCCACGACGTGACGGGCCATGAGCTTCGCGCTCATTATGTCGTGCTGCCGGCGCAGCCCGCACCTGAGGAGACCTACGCGGCGGCGGTCTTGCGGGACTTCGTGTCCCTCGCCACTGGAACGGCAATGCCGCAGACCACCGAAGGCGATCGGCCGCCCTTGCAAGGATATGGTATCTATCTGGGGAATACGCGACGCGCGGCCATGGAGGGCGTGGAGCTCTCGCGTTTGCCGTCCGAAGAATGGCGGCATCTCACCTGTGGAAGGGATATTGTCTTGGCGGGAGGCTCACCGCGGGGCACTGCCTATGCCGTCTATGAATTCATTGAACGTCATCTGGGAGGCGCCTGGCTCGATCCCTGGACACGCTACGCACCACGCTGTCCGGAGCGGCGAATTCCAAGGCTGGATACGCGGGGCCGGCCTGCCTTTGCGATTCGCACTCTGTACAACCCGTTTCCGTCCCCGGCCGACGATGGCACGCTCTCACAATCGCAGGACTTCTGCGCTTTCAATAAGGTGAACTCCGGCGGGCAAGCCCGGCATGGCGGCGCGATTGTCCAGATCCCGCCCGGAGGCCATACCTTCGGGCGATTCATCCCGATCGACGAGTTCGCCAAGAGCAATCCGGAATATTTCTCGATGGACGCGCAAGGGGAGCGGCAACTGACGGATCGGAACACCAACAACACGTGTTACTATCAGTTCTGCCCCTCGAATCCCAATGTGCGCCGGATTGTCGTCGAACGCGCGCTGGAGTGGCTGCGCAATGACCGACGGCAGGCCGAGCAAACCGGGAGCGAACCGGCCCGCATCCTGAACGTAACCCACAACGACATGACCGACGACTTCTGCCTTTGTCCGGATTGCCGAGCGGCCATTGCCAGGCACGCGGGCAGACAGAGCGGGCTCCTGCTGGAGTTCATCAACAAGGTCGCGGAAGCGGTCGGCAAAGAGTTCCCGAAGGTTACGGTAGTCACAAACGCCTACACGTTCAGTCTCGAACCTCCCAGCACGATCAAACCGGCGGCCAACGTGCTCGTCATTTGCTGCAATTCCATCGGGAATCCCGAAGTCTGCCGCCCGTTGGCGCATCCGACCAATTCGGCCAGCGCGCGATTGCTCGCAGATTGGGGCCGGGTCGCCGGACGCATGGGGGTGTGGCATTACTTGCGGACCTATCCCGATCACCCGCCCGGCTTCTACATGCCGGGGACGAACATCCGGGCGATCCACGCCGATTTCTCGATGCTCAAGGACCGCGGATACGACCATATGTTCGCTGAATGCGAGGACTTCTGGGCGTATGGCAATACGTCGCACCCGACGACCGACGAGCTTCAGAGCTTCTCTCCGCTCCGCACGTGGTTGGTATCCAAACTCCTCGACCAGCCATATCGCGGTTTGGACGAGTTGCTCGATACGTTTTTCGCGGGCTACTACGGCGCGGCGTCGGAGCCGATGCGGGCGTTGTTGAATCTCATCGAGGATGCCCAGGAGCGGTCTGCCGCGCGGCTGATTGACCTGGAGCGCTTTCGCCACGCCGAACATCTTGTAGACGCGCGAATGCAATTGGCGGCCAACCGATTGTTGGATCGTGCCGAGAAGGCCGTGCTCGATTCGCCGTCGCACCTGAGCCATGTGCGGAGGGAGCGAATGGTCTTTGATTCTGCGTTCTTGTGGACGGAAGGAATCCTGCGGCGGCAGGCGGCCAAGGACCTCGCAGAGATCAAGCGCGACGACGTTCTGCGACGATACCGCGCCTGTTGGCAAGACTACATTCAGGCCAATTACGCGGCGTCGGTGCGTCCCGCCGTCGCGGCTCACCTCGCGGCAAATCTCGCGGCGGCGGAGGCTGTTACGGCCCGCGATACGGATCCCTTCGCAATCGTCCCCCGAGTCCCAGAGGCCGACATCACGGTGGACGGACGACTCGTAGAAGCGGCCTGGCGGAAGGCGGCCCGACTGAAGTTGACGCCTCAACATGCATTCTCAACGGCAGCGGAGCGCCATGAAGTGCTCGTGAACTGCTCGGCGACTCGCTTCAACCTCGCCTTCGACCTCGCAGTTTCCAAGTCACACGCGCCCCCGACATTAATGCTGTGCCTTGCGAAGAACGCAGGGCCAGGAAGACAATTCACCGTTGCATTGACCGCCGCAAAAGGCGCGGTCGAGGTTCAGGTCAGCGCACTTGACCTCGAACCGCCTACCATGCGCAAACGGCTTCCGGTTTCTGGATTTGCGCCTTCCTACAGCTTCAAGTCCGATTGCGTCAACGGCCGCTGGGTCGGCGAGGTGTCGCTGCCCTTCGCGGAGTTCGATTTTCCCGCTGACCTCCGGCGTCTTTACGCCAACGTGTATTTCCAGACCGGTGCACCGGACGCTCCGGACAAAGCCTCGCACTTTGTGTGGAGCATCGCAGCCAAGGGCAACCGAGCCACCTTCATCCCCTCGGCCTACGGGACGCTGGACCTTGAGGCGCCCACCTCGGAATGAACTCGCGGGGGTCGACTGGCGCCGACAACGCGACGATGCCAATGGCCGTAAGAGAGTAGTCGAGTTTGGAAAATCAGAGAATGTCGAATCGGCGCAAGTTTCTGCGAACGACCGTGACAGGGGGAGTCGACTGTTTTGGGTTTACGCCTTCATGCGAAACTGTATCATGGGGACGTCTTGTGGCATGCCTTGGTGTCGGCTGTGCGGCACGTCGCCGACCAGTCAAATGTCGGAATTGATCGGTGTTACCATGAATCACCTCCGCCGTACATGTTCGATCGTCGTCACGATTTCTTTTTCTTTCTTGGCCATTGCGATGGATGCGGCCCACGGCGCCGATCAGTTGCCGTCGGCGCCGGGCAAACCGAACGTGCCGCGCAACGAGGCGTTCTTCGGCGTCCATTTCGATCTGCACCCCAATGCGGCCGACACGGCCCTCGGCCGCGACGTAACCGAAGAAGCAGTGCGCGACTTCCTGCGCCGCGCGCGTCCCGATTTTGTGCAGTACGACTGCGTCGGCGTGCCGGGTTACACCGGGTATGCCACAAAGGTCGGTTGGCCTGCGCCGGGCATCGTCAAGGACTCGCTGGCGGTGTGGCGCAAGGTGACGCGGGAGGAAGGCGTCGCCCTGCTGATCCACTATTGCGTGCTCTGGAACGCGGCGGCTGTGGCGCATCATCCCGACTGGGCCGCCGTCAACGCCCAGGGGCAGGGCGAGAAGGAGATCCTGAGCGTCTTCAGCCCGTTCGCCGAGCGGCTGTTGATTCCGCACTTGAAGGAGGCCGCCACGCGTTACGATCTGGACGGGGCCTGGATGGACGCCGACGCCTGGATCGCGCGGTTGGACTATTCGCCCGCGGCGCTGGCCGAGTGGAAGCGTCAGACCGGGCGCGAAGCGGCGCCCAAGTCGCGCCGCGATCCGCACTGGCAGGAGTGGAAGATGTTCCAACGCCGCGAGTTCGAGAAATACTTGTCCCGCTACGTCGACGCCCTGCACGCGCACAGCCCGAAGTTCCAGATCGGCTGCAATTGGATGTACTCCCTGCTTTCGGGCGTGTGGCCGGTGGGCAGCCGGGTTGATTACCTGACCGGCGACTACAGCCAGCACGATTCCACCGACGAGGCGCGGGCCGAGGCCCGCTACTTCTCCGGCAACGGGAAGCCGTGGGACTTGTTGGCCTGGGGCTTCAACCGCAGCGGGCTCAAGGACGCGACGCAATTGAAGCAGGAGGCCGCCGCCACCATCACGCAAGGCGGGGGCTGGGGGATTTACTACGTTCCCACGCGGTCCGGCCAGATCTCGCCCGAAATCACCGCGCTGGCCGGCGAGGCGGCCGATTTCTGCCGCGCCCGGCAGAAGCTGTGTTTCCGCAGCACGCCCGTCCCGCAAGTGGCCCTGCTGCAATCGGCCGAGACCTACTGGGACCGTGCGGATGCAACGGCGTTTCACCAGGCCGATTGCGCGCTGGAAACCAAGGGCGCACTGCACGCGCTGTTGGAATTGCACTACTCGGTCGACGTGCGGACAGAACACCAACTGCTGCCGCAGCTTGGCGAATATCCGGTCGTGGTCGTGGCGGAAGCCTATAAGCTCGCCGACGCCTTCCGCAAGTCACTCTTGGACTATGTCGAGGCAGGCGGGGCGCTAGTGCTCGTGGGTGGCGACTGCGCGCGGCTGTTCGAGCCCATGTTGGGCGTTCAATGGGAAGAGAAGGCTCAGAAGTCAGGGTTTCTCGTGACGGGCGGCCAGAGCGTGGCACTCGGCGGGGACTGGTGGAAGATCACGCCCACCACCGCCAAGACGATCGGCTATCGCTACGCCACGGCCGATGCAAAGTCGGGTCGCGAGCCCGCCGCCACGATTGTCGCTCGCGGCAAGGGGCGCATTGCCGCGATCTACGGGCCGGTGTCGGCGGCCTATCGCCAGAATCATCACCCCGCCACTAGCCAACTGTTGGCTGCGGTCATGCGCGAGGCGTTTCCGGAACCGGCCGTCCAGATCGACGGGCTGGGCTCGGTCGACGTGGCGCTGCGCCGCACGTGCGACGGCCGACTGAGCGTCCACATTCTCAATCTTTCGAAAATCCAGCGCGGCGATCAGTTTCTCAAGCTCGCTCCGTTGCCCGCGGTCGGCCCGTTCACGGTCCGGTTGCGCATGGCCGGAAAGCCCGCCGCGGTTCGCTGGGAGCCCGACGGAGGGCAGATCGATTGGACGTGGGAAGACCCCGTGCTTCGCGCCGCCGTGCCGGGGCTGGAGATCCATGGCGCTTTGGTTGTCGAATAACTTACGCCGGGTAGGCGTTGTTGCATGCCGTGCGTGCGTAGATTTGTCCGGCGCGGCGTGCGAGAGTACCATGGGCAAAAGTGGCCGCCCGGCGTGTCGAGCGCCCTGGTTGCATCTCTGGAGAACTTCACTTGGAAAGCCGGAATACCATGCACGTCACACGAATAGCCTGGATGTCGTTGAGGATGTCGCTCGCTCTAGCCTCGGTTGCGGCCGCAGGAGATGACGCGAAGAAACCGGTGATAGCAGACAAGGCCGACGATCGCCTGGGCGAAATGATAACGATTCCCGGCGGCAGTTTCTTGATGGGGAACAACGGCCACGAGGGATTCGGCGGGCCGGAGGAGTTTCCGCAACACTCGGTACACGTCGCCACCTTCCAAATCGGGAAGTACGAAGTCACGCGAGGTCAATTCCGCAGGTTCATCGAAGCCGGCGGGTACCAGAACCCAAGCTACTGGTCGCCGGAAGGCTGGAAATGGAAGCAGGGCGACACCGTCGATTATGCAGGCATGAACGGCCAGTTCACTGGCAAGGTGAGGCCAAATGCCAAAGAAGAACGCAAGGAACCGGAACACTGGGCCGCTGAACAGGAATGGATCGGACACGGGTTCGGCCACCCGCGCTTCATCCAAACGGACAACCATCCCGTAGTCGGCGTGACCTACTATGAGGCAGAAGCCTACTGCAAGTGGGCCGGCGGGCGATTGCCCACGGAAGCGGAGTGGGAGAAGGCGGCGCGATGGGATGAGAAGCGGCAGCACGCCAATACCTGGCCCTGGGGCGATGTTTGGGATCCAAAGAAGTGCAATAACCCCGAGGATCACAACGCGGCGGCTGGCGGATACAAGGTGAATCAAAGCGCTCCGGTGGGCAGTTATCCGCCCAGCGCGAGCCCCTATGGATGCATGGATATGGTCGGCAACGCCTACGAATGGGTCGCCGACTGGCACAAGTCCTACCCAGGCAATCCCAGGCCATTCGATCGCGCCAACCGCTATCGCATTGTCAAGGGCGGGTGCTGGGACGACGGTCCGTCTGCCGTCCGCTGTGCTTTCCGGTTGTGGTACCTCCCGCCGAGCAGCAGCGGCACCGGCCCGGGCGACAGCGACTACCTCGGCTTCCGCGTGGCCCGCTAGCTCGTGCAAGAACTTGATGTCGCGGGCTCCACTGGAAAGCGTCACTATCTCGGTTCCGCCACAAACACCCCTTTCTCGTTCCTGACGGAATTGAGCGGGGCTCCGTGTGTATTTGGGGTCAGAGTGTGAACAGTAAATAGCCAGATTTTCGAGGCAAGCTTACGTTGTGGGAACGGCATTCAGAACGCCGTCAATTTCAGCAGATTGGCCGCCGGCGCAGGGCGACGCGAATCGGCGGAGGGTGGCGTCGGCGCGGGGAGTGGCC